>DATHET010000181.1:0-7234 GCA_035490315.1 Planctomycetota bacterium | reverse complement strand
AAAAGTTCCCGACGAGCTGTTCGAGCGCGCGCGAAACGTCCTCTTGTGCGGCCGTCACGGCAACGGCGCCTTCGTGTACTCCGGTGGAGCGGACGAGCCGGGTGGCCTGGGCATGTCGGGCAAGGTGTTCGCCTCCCTCGCGGGCTCCTCGGGGCGCTCGGCGGCTTGCGAGAGCACACTGTTCCTGCTCGGCGGATCTTCGCTCGACAAGGTGCGCGAGTCCGCGCTGAATTTCTTCGAGCACTGGGACGATCTCGAGGCGCGCCGCAAGCAAAATGGCACGCACAAGGGTTCCTACCAGATCGCGCCCTATTATTTCTTCTACGCCCATGCCTACACGGCCCAGGCGATCGAGCTCCTGCCGGCGAAAGCGCGCGACGAGCTGCGCAAGCGCATGGTCGAGACCTTGCTGCGCACGCGCGACGAGGACGGAACCTGGGACGACCGCATTTTCCCGCGCACGCGCAACTACGGCACGTCGATGGCGGTGCTCGCGCTGTTGATGGACCAGGCTCCGATGCCCGTGGCCTGGCCGGAGCCGAAGAAGTTCGCGAAGGAAAAAGAGCCCGCCAAGTGAGCGCGGAAGCCGACTCGAGCGTCTGGTACTCGGAGGGCCTGCGCTTTTCCTGCACGCAATGCGGCAACTGCTGCCGCAACCACGGCGACTACGCCTTCGTGAATCTGTCGCGCCGGGAGCTGGAGGAGATTCCGCGCTTCCTCGGGATCAGCACGGAAGAATTCCTCGCGCTGTATTGCACGAAGGAGCCCGGCCATTTCCCGACGCTGCGCATGGACACGCCGCAGTGTCCGTTCCTCGACGGAAAATCGCGCTGCACGATCTACTCCGTGCGGCCGATGCAATGCCGGACGTGGCCTTTCTGGCGCTCGAACCTCGTGCAGTCGACGTGGGAAGGAGCGGTCAATGCCTGCTGTCCAGGCGCGGGCCGCGGTGAGCTGTATTCGAAGTCGGAAATCGACGAGCGCGCCGACGCGACAGAGCGCAATTTCACCTGATTCAGGCCGCCATCGGGGTTCTGTGCGAGTCGACTCCGGGCCGAGGCCATGACTTCGCAGCGAGAAAAGCGGATCTGCTGTCACACTTTGGCTGGAGGATGCTTTCCGTGCCCGTGACCGAAGGACAGATCCCCGAGGATCGGATCGAGCTGTTGCTGGCCCAGTCGGACTGGCTGCGCCGCCTGGCGATCGGTCTCGTGCGCGACTCAGACCAGGCCGAGGATCTGGTCCAGGACACGTGGGTTGCCGCGTTGCGCCGCGCACCGCGGACGACTGGCGTCGAGCTGAGGTCCTGGCTCTCGACCGTCGTTCGCAACTTCGCGTTCCGTCGAGGCCGCGAGCGCGAGCTGCGCAAGTGGCACGAGTCCGAGGGCGGCCGCGAGGAAACTCTGTCGGAGCCCGACGCTTCGGCCGCGCGCGTGGAGCTTCAGGGTCTGCTCAGCGCGGCTTTGCTCGAGCTCGACGAGCCGCTTCGCCGCGCCCTGGTTCTGCGTTACTTCGACGCCCTGCCGACTCGCGAGGTCGCGAGCAGGCTCGGCATCTCCGACGACAACGCGCGCCAACGCATTTCACGGGCCCTGGCGAAGTTGCGCTCGAGGCTCGATCGAGAGCGTGGCTCGCGCGCGGCCTGGATCGCCATGTTGCCCTCGTCCGCACTCCCAACCGCCAGCGGCGCGGCCATCCCCAGCCTGTGGCTTCTCATGGCGATCAAGTCGAAATGGATCGGTGCGGTGTTGCTGCTCGCCGTGGCCGGCCTCGGATGGCGCGCGCTGCAGCCGCCCGAGTCCTCGGAGAGCTCACGCGCGCTCGTCCCAGTCGCCGAGGCCTCGCTCGCCGCGAAGGACGAATCCGTGGCCGTGATGCCAGTTGCCGGGGAAACGGCTGAGAATCGCAGCGCGGCTCCCGCAATTCCAACTGCGGCTTTTTTGCCCGGTGCGGCCTTCGGGGAACGGACACTCGACGTTATCTGCCGCGCCCGGGAGGATCATCGCCCGCTCGAAGGCCTCGTGGTCCGTGTCGCCGGCGAGAAGTGGGTGACGCTCGACCCGAGCGGCGCCACGAACTCGAGATCGCCCACCACGGGCGCCGATGGACGGGCCAGGCTCCGACTTCACGCGGATGGCCCCTGGATCATCACGGCCTTGGATCCCGACAACGCGGTGTCCCGTGAGAGTCTCGAGATCGAAACGTTTCCAGCGGGGACGACTCGTGAGATCACGATCGAGCACTCCACGCGAGAAGATCGCGTGTTCTTCGGACGGGTGTTCGAGCGAGACGGCGGCGAACCGATTGCAGGCGCACAGCTCTTGTTGGAAGCGACGAAGCAGCTTGTGACATCGACCGACGCAGAAGGTCGATTCGAGCTTCCGTTCGGCTCCTGGGGCTCTCGGCACTTCGGCGTGGTCGCCGAGGGCCATGCCGGCGCATGGTTCGGCCCCGACGACGATCACGCTTCGGCGGAGACGGCCTTCGAGCTTCCGCTCGACCGCGGAGCGGAACTGATCATTCAGTTCACGGGCATCCCGGGTTCGGCCTGGCGCGAATCGTCCGCGGTCCTTTCGACCGCGATGAATCACCAGATCCGCAGCTCGAAGCGCCATTTGGTCTGGCGGGGCGGAGATCGCAAGTGGAATCAGGACTGCGACGACGCTGGCCGGGTGCGATTCACGGACTTGCCTCCGTGGGTGCCGCTCGCCCTGACCTGGTCGGGAAAATCCCGAGGGCTTCAGGCTTTCCAGCCGCTGACACTCGAACCTGGGGAAAAGCGCTCGATCGAGGTTTCGATCGACTCCGGATGCCGCATCGAGGGATGGGTGCGCAAGGCATCCGGGGAACCACTGGCCGCGATGACCATCCTGCTCCTGCCGGATGGCACGAATCGGGATGAATTGATGCAGGAGGGCGACAGTAGACAGGTCGTCAAGTCGGCGATCAGCGCTAGCGATGGCTCCTTCGTCATCGAACGGGTCGCCCCAGGTGCCTGGCGACTGGGCCCAGCCGTCGAGTCCCGGCAAAACCTCGGGACCGCGAACGCGAAACGGGTCGCGCCCTTGGCGCTGCGATTGGAGATTGCCGACACCGAGCTGCTGCGCAAGGTCGAGCTGATCCTGCCCGACGCGCTGTACATCCGCGGCCACGTTTTCGATCCGGAGGGAAAGGAAATGCAGGGCGTCGTCGTCACCGGCGTCCGATCCGGGTCGTTCCTTTCCACGCAGAGCGCGAAGGACGGTGGCTTCGAGCTTGGCCCGCTGGCGCAAGGCCGCTACGAGCTGCAAGCGCTACTTCCTGGCAGCGCAGGAGCTCCATCCCTGCCGATGAACGTCGAGGCCGGCACCGAGGGCATTCGGCTTCAACTGCGCCGAGCAGGCTCCATCTCCGGACGCCTGCGCCTGGCGCAGGGAATCGGGCCGATCGATGGACATGTGATCGCGAGCCGTATGTCGGAAGACGATGGCATGCAGACCTCGACCACGCAGCCCGATGGAAAATTCAGGCTCGGCGGCCTGCTTCCGGGAACGATCCATCTGTCGGCGAGCACGGAGGAAGGTCTTGCGGGGGTGGCTCAGGACCTCGTGCTTCACGAGGGCGAGACGCTCGAGGGCGTCGAAATCACGCTGCTGCCCGCGGGGCAGCTGTCGTTGCGCTACGAGGGAAAGGGCACCCATGCATCGGTGCATTGCAGTCTGGGTGACGTCGTGGTTGCTGGCGATGGTCTCCCACGCGGCAAGAATGCGCGTTTCTTCGTTCCGCCGGGAAAACTGCGCCTGGAGGTTCAGGTCGCAGATGGGAGCGCGCCCATGGTGCGCGAGTTCGAGCTCGAGGCAGGAGCCAGCAAGGAATTCCGATTCACCGACGAGGATTGACTCAGAGCTGCGTTCCGGGGCCGACCTTGACGCCCTGCTCGTAGCGAGCTGAATCGAGCACCTCCCCGCACTCGTTCCACGAGGTCCACGGGCCCTCGCGCTTGCCGTCGAGGAAATCGCCGGACGATTCCTTCGTTCCATCGGCGAAGAAAAATTCCCAGGGACCGATGCGCCGGCCGTCGATCGCCATGCCGCGAGCTTCGAGCTGGCCGTTGGCGTGCCAGAAGGACATCTCGCTGGCCTTGCCGTCGCGCCTGAATTCGCAGCTCGATTTCAGCGTTCCGTCTTCCCACCACGTGCGCCACGCCCCCGCCGGCTCGCCGTGGATCCAGTGGCGCTCGGCTTCGACCTGGCCGTCGCGGAAGAAGCTGCGCTCGCGCCCGTGCTTGACGAACGTTCCGCCGCGCTGCGCGAGTCCTTCGATTTCGCTGCGCGGGTGCTGCGGGTTCGGTCCGCGGTCCCAGTAATCGCGGCGCAAGTCCATCTGCCCGGGCTCCGGCGCGCGGACGCGCATCGCAGAAGGCATGGACAGCGTCTGGCGGCATGCGGCCGACAGCGAAGCGAGCACGACAAGGGTCCAGGCGATCCTGCGCGTCCTCGCGGCCCTGGTCATTGAGGCAATCCGTCGATCAACGCGCGCAGCAACCAGTGGAACGTTCCCTGCGACCAGCTGCGGTAATACGGGCTGAACGCGAAGAGGTGCACGCGACCCTGGCCGACGTTGGCACGCACCCACGCAGCCTTGCCGGCAATGACATTGGGCGAGCGGACCCAGCCCGAGAGCAGCAGATCGTTCGCGGCGTAGCTGGCGAGGGTCACGGGCTCTGCTCCTTCCTTCGGCTTCGCATCCGTCGCTGCCCAGGCGATTCCATCGCTGAAGAACAGATTGCCGCTCGTCGGATTCTCGGGCGCCATCAGGTCGCCCGCGACCGCTTCGACCTGGGCGCGCAGCACGCTGCCCGGGCAGGAGAAATCGCCGGCTTCCTTGCCGTGGGCGACATCTTTCAAGGGCAGCTGGAACAACTCGATCGCCCAGTTCGCGGAGCGCCCCACCGCGACCAGCCGGCCGCCGCCTCGCACGAAGGCGTCGATCGCGAGCCGGCCTTCGCGTTCGAGCCCGCCGGCGTATTCCTCGGGCACGCTGCCGGAGTCGCGGCCGTGATCGATCCCGTCGCTGGAGAGATCCGGCATCACGAGCACGTCGCAGAGCTGCTCGAGATGGCCGCCGCGCAGACGCGCGTTGTTCACGCTCTGGTAGGGCATGCCGCAATACTCGAGCGTCCAGCGCAGCCAGCCCTCGTCCATGGACGCGGTCCACGGTTGATACACCGCGACGCGCGGGAGCTTGAACCAGGAGAGAGCCGCGGAGTTCGGCGTCGGTGCAGGCCCGAAGCTGCCCTTGGTCAGCACCGTGGTCTCGCCGCGCGAAAGGCGGCCGAAGAGCGTGCGCCAGCCATCGACATCGCTCGCGCTGCCGCGCGGAGCCGGCTTGGTCGCTCGCGCTTCGCTCGATTTCAGCAAAGGCGCAAGGGAATCGGCTTCGAGCTTGGCTGCCGCGACGACTTCCACTCCCAGCAGCGCCGGGAGAGTCCAGCCCGCGACGTCGTACGGCGGCTCATCGCCCGGATAAACTTGATGCTCGAAGAGGTCGTTGACGTGGCGCCACGCGGGTTGTCCAGAGGCGATCACGAGCGAGCCCGCATCCATCGCTCGGCCATCGACGGTGATCGAGGCGCTCGCGCGCTGGATCTCGACGCCGGTGCGCAGCAGGGCCTCGCAGAGTCGCACGACCGCGTCGGAATCAGGATTCGCGGCCGGGATGATCCAGGCCGCGGGATCGCCGCTGGCGGGGCCTAGCTCGCAGGTGCGCCGCGCCGACTCCAGCACCGTGCGCGTCCAGAGCTCCGGCTCGCGCGCCACGCCTTGGAACAGCGAAGTCGCGAAGGCCATCTCGTAGTTCAGGATGTCGCGCACGCGCCACCATCCGCCGGCCCAGGGATCGCGGAAACGATTGGACGGCGCGTAGCGCGAGAGCCCCGAGGGCGCTTTCAGCTTGTCAGCAGCGACCCACAGCGGGCTCGCGAGGTTCGCCGACGCGGCTTCGGTCAACAGACCGATGATGTTGTGCCGCACCGGCACGTTGCGATTCCCGCCGTGCCACCACATGTCGAAGGACACGCCGCTGGCCACGCCCTTCAAACCGCGGGCAGTCATATCGAGAGCCGCGCGCGTGCCGATCAAATCGATCGCTCCCATCACATTGGGATCGAGATTGGGATCGAGCGGATCGCGGAAGGGCGGCACGAACATGCGCTCGGCGAAGGAGCCCTGCTGGTGGACGTCCCAGTAGATCTGCGGGTGCCAGCGCTCGTAGAGCAGGCTGGAGACGATGCGCGTCTCCTCGAGGCTGAGCATGAACCAGTCGCGATTGTTGTCGTGGCCCGCGTAGGGCTGGTAGAGCCACGGAAGCCCCGCGCCTTCGAAGGACTTCCCCACCGAGTCCATGTACCAGTGCGCGACCTTGTCGAGGCCGTCGGGGTTGGTGCAGGGCAGGATCACGACCACGGCGCGCTCGCGCACGCTCTTCCAGGGCTCCTCGATCGAGGTGGCGAGGTTCCAGGCGAGCTCCATCGCGAACTGCGGCGCCGCGACCTCGGTGGAGTGCATCGCGATGGAAATCATCACGATCGGCAGGGCGCGACCGAGCAGCTCCTGAGCGGCCTGCGCGGTGAGGCCGCGCGGATCGGCGATGCGGCGCGCGTCCTCGCGCAGCGCGTCGAGCCGCGTCATGTTGGCTTCGCTCGAGACCACACAGGCGAGGAACTCGCGGCCCTCGGTCGTCGTGCCCGCGACTTCCAGGGCGACGCGCGGTGAGGCCTTGTCGAGCTCGCGGTACCAGCTGGAGACGCTGTTCCAGTCCGGCAGGAAGAAATCCGCGCCCACCGGCCGGCCGAAGTGCTTCTCGGGAGAAACCTGGGCGCTGGCCTGCGCGACCAAGGTGGCGAGGACGATCGACACCTGAGCGAGGAGATTGCGTTGCATGGATTTCCTTCGAGTTGCAGGAGGTTGGCGAAAAGCGGCGCGGCCTGCCAGAGCAATTCCCTCGCGATTCCGCCCCAGAGCGGCGGCGGAGTCTTTCCGCGGCTTGCTAGCATCGCGGCATGACGCGCGATCACGGCCTCGACATCGAGTTCCAGAAACGACGGCTCGACAACGGCCTCGAGGTCGTGGTGCACGAGGACCACGCCGACCCGCTGGTCAGCGTCTACGTCGCCTACCACGTCGGCAGCGCGCGCGAAGTTCCGGGCCTGACCGGCTTTGCCCATCTGTTCGAGCACATGCTCTTCCAGGGGTCG
>DATHET010000180.1:0-12980 GCA_035490315.1 Planctomycetota bacterium | reverse complement strand
TCGACACGAAGGGCCGCAGCCCGCCGTGGTAGAGGATCCCGTTGGCGATCGAGCCCATCGCGTGCTCGCGCACACCGAAGTGCAGGTTGCGGCCGACCGCTCCAGTGCGATCGAAGGCTCCGCCCTTCTCGATCGAGGTCTTCGTCGAGCAAGACAAGTCCGCGTCTCCGCCGAGGAACTCCGGCAGGCGCGCGGCAATCGCGTTCTCGACCTTGCCGCCGGCATCGCGGGTCGCGACCTGCGCTCCCGCTTCCCAGGTCGGCAGGTCGCGCGCGAAGTCCGCGGGCAGCTCGCGAGCCTGGGTGCGCTTCCATTCCGCCGCCAGCTCGGGATAGGCCTTGGCCCACACCTCGAAGCGCTGCTGCCAGGCGCGGTGCGCCGAAGCTCCGCGCTCGCGCGCCGTTCCCAGGTGGGCGGCGGCATCGGGCGGAACGAAGAAGCTCTTCATCGGGTCGAAACCCAGCGCCGACTTCGTGACCGCGAGTTCCTTGGGACCCAGCGGCGAGCCGTGGGCGTCGCAGGTGCCTTGCTTCGCCGGCGAGCCGAAGCCGATCGTGGTGTGCACGATGATCAACGACGGCCGTTGCGCCTCGCGGCGCGCCTCGACGATCGCCGCGTGGATGCCGTCGATATCGGTATCGCCCTGCGCGACGTCGAGCACCTGCCAGCCGTAGGCCTTGTAGCGCGCGCCGACGTCCTCGCTGTCGAACGAAAGCGAAGTCGGCCCGTCGAGCGAGATGCCGTTGGAATCGTAGAGGTAGATCAGCTTGCCGAGCTTCAGGTGGCCGGCGAGCGACGCGGCCTCGGAGCTCAAGCCTTCCATCAGGTCGCCGTCGGACACCAGGGCGTAGGTCTGGTGGTCGACGATCGTGTGACCGGGCCGATTGAAACGACTCGCAAGAGCGCGCTCGGCGAGGGCCATGCCGACCGCGTTGGCCGATCCCTGACCGAGCGGTCCGGTGGTCGCTTCGACGCCGGGAGTTTCGTGCAGCTCCGGATGGCCCGGCGTCTTGCTCCCCCATTGACGGAAGGCCTTGAGGTCGTCGATCGACAGGGCGTAGCCAGTCAAGTGCAGCAGCGAATACAGGAGCGCGCTGCCGTGGCCCGCGGAGAGCACGAATCGATCGCGGTCAGGCCAGCTCGGATCGCTCGGATCGTGGCGCAGGTGGCGCTGCCACAGGGCGTAGGCCATCGGCGCGGCGCCGAGCGGCAGCCCCGGGTGACCGGAGTTCGCCTGCTGCACGGCGTCGATGGACAGCGTGCGGATCGTGTTGACGCACAGGAGATCGAGGGAGGATTGGACGGCATTCATGGCGCGTGCTCCGGAGGGGCCGGAGCGTAGATTGGCCTCGCGGAGGGCGAGGGGCAAGGACGGGCTCGAGGTTCTGCGGCGAGCCCGAGGATTTCCGTCGCGCAAAGTGCAGGCTTGCGTGGATTCTCAGCGCGGATTGCCTTCCAGGATCCGCACTTTCACGTTCCTGCCCTTGACCTTGCCCGCCGACAGCTTCGACAGCGCGAGCGCCGCGATCCCGCGCTCGACGGCGACGTAGGTCGAGAACTCGTTGACGTTGATCTTGCCGATCTGCGCCGCGCTGAAGCCCGCGCTGGCGGTGAGCGCGCCGAGCACGTCGCCCGCGCGCATCTTCTCCTTGCGTCCGCCCAGGATCTGCAGCGTGGCCATCGGCGGCACCAGCGGCTCGCGGCTCCTGGCGCGCAACGTCGAAAGCTCCTGCCACTCGACCACGCCTTGCGCTGCTTCGATGCGGCTGACGTATTCCTGATCGCGTTTGCTGGCCAGGCTCAGCGCCCAGCCGACCTCGTCGACGCGCCCGGTGCGGCCGATGCGGTGGATGTGCACCTCGGGCTCCGGCGTGACGTCGACGTTGATCACCGCCTCCAGCTGCGCGATGTCGAGACCGCGCGCCGCGATGTCGGTGGCGACCAGCACCGAGCAGCTGCGGTTGGCGAACTGGATCAGGACCTGGTCGCGCTCGATCTGATCGAGCTCGCCGTGCAGCGCGAGGGCGACGAAGCCACGGGCCTGCAGCAGCGCGAGAAGATCGCGGCATTGCTGCCTCGTGTTGCAGAACGCGAGCGTGCTGACCGGACGGTAGTGCTCGAGCAGCAACGTGACGGCCTCGAGACGCTCGCGCTCGCTCACCCGGTAGAAGACCTGGCGGATCTTCGTCGGCGCGTGCTGCTCGAGCAGCTGCACCTCTTGCGGACTGCGCAGGAAGCGCTGGCTCAACTGCGCGATTCCGTCGGGATAAGTGGCCGAGAAAAGCATGGTCTGGCGCGCCGCGGGACAGGCACCCGCGATGCTCGCGATGTCATTGAAAAAGCCCATGTCGAGCATGCGATCCGCTTCGTCGAGCACCAGGGTGTTCAGCGCATCCAGCTTCAGGCTCCCGCGGGCGAGATGATCGAGCACGCGGCCCGGCGTGCCGACGACGACGTGGGCTCCGCGCTCGAGGCTGGCGACCTGCGGCCGCGTCGGCGTGCCGCCGCACAGGGTCAGCACCCTGATGTTCTCCTCCGCGCGCGCCAGGCGGCGGATCTCGGTGCTCACCTGGTCGGCGAGCTCGCGCGTCGGGCACAGCACCAGGGCCTGCACGCCGCGCGAGCCGGGTTTCAAGTTCGAGAGCAGCACCAGCGCGAAGGCCGCTGTCTTCCCCGTGCCGGTCTTCGCTCGCGCGATCAGGTCGTGCCCCGCCAGCGCGATCGGCAGGCTCGCCGCCTGGATCGGAGTCATCGCGTGGTAGCCGAGCCGCGCGAGGATCTCCAGCGTGGCGGCGGGCAGCGGCAACAAGCCGAAGGAGGGGCCGGGAGATGTTCGAGTCATCGGAGTGAGCGACATGGTACGGAGTCGGGTGAATTCGTCCGGAGTCGTGCGGCGGCCCTCTCCTGCGCTTCGCGCAGGAGAGGGCCGCCGCACGACTCCGGACGAATTCACCTGGCTCCGTATCGGAGCGATCCACTTAGACGCTCTCGGCCCGTCTTTCGCCACCCAATACCGTGGACAAAACCGCAGTTCCCCGAGCGGTCGCCTTGCTCGGAGCGAATACTGGCGCGTGCCGGGGCTCCTCGATCCATGCGCCAATCCTCTCGAACCGAACTGCCGGATGAAGAAGCCGCGAGCTACCGCAAGTCCCCGCTGTTCGCGGTGTCGCTCGCGAAGCTCGCGATCCTTTCGCTGTGCACCTTCGGCATCTACGAGTGGTACTGGTTCCTGCAGCAATGGAGATCGGAGCGCGAGCGCACCCAGGAAAAGTTCAGCCCGATGCTGCGCGCCCTGCTCGCACCCTTCTTTGCCTTCGGTTTGTTCCGCAGGATCCATGACCTCTCCGTCGGCCTGGGCCTTCCGCCGAAGTGGCCAGCGTTCACTCTGGGTCTTGTCTATCTGATCCTGACCTTCGCCTGGCTCCTGTCCCTGGGCGCCTTCTCGAACCTCTCGGTGCTGAGCTTCCTGCCGCTGCTCGTCGTGCAGCACACGGCCAACCAGCTCAACCGCGCCGCCGCTCCCGAAGTGCCGCGCAACGACAAGTACTCTTCCTCGGAGCTCACCATCATCGTGGTCGGGATCGTGCTGCGCGCGGTCGTGATCTGGGTCCTGCGGGAACTCGGTGACTTGATGACGATCCTCGAAAGCATGACCCAGTGAGCTCGGCCAGACCGGCGTCATTGCCGCGCGCGTTCGCGCAGCAACTCCGCCTCGCGCTCGTTGCTCGTCATGCCCGCCGCCCGCTCGAACTCGAGCCGCGCTTCGTCCTTGCGGCCCAGGCGCAGGAGCAGGTCGCCGCGCACGCTGGGCAGCAGGTGGTACTTCGCCAGCGCGGGCGACGCAGCGATCTCGTCGACGAGATCGAGCCCGGCCTGTGGGCCATCCGCCATCGCCACGGCGACAGCGCGATTCAGCTCCACGATCGGGGAATCGACGACGCTGACCAGCTCGTCGTAGAACCCCACGATCCTGCGCCAATCCGTCTCATCGCCCGTGCGGGCGCGAGCATGGCAGGCCGCGATGCAAGCCTGCAGCGTGTAGAAGCCGCGCTCCCCGCCCGCCTCGAGCGCGCGTTCGAGCCCGCGCAGGCCGCGCCGGATCAAGAGCTGATCCCAGCGCGCGCGATTCTGATCGAGGAGCAGAATCGGCCTGCCCCGTGCATCGACGCGCGCATTCGCGCGCGAAGCCTGGATCTCCATCAACGCGACCAATCCGTGCACCTCCGCCTCGCGCGGTTGCAATTCGGCGAGCACGCGACCGAGCCGCAGCGCGTCTTCACACAGCGCCGGCCGCATCCAATCCTCGCCCGCCGTCGCCGAGTATCCCTCGTTGAAGATCAGGTAGACGACCTGCAGCACCGGCGGCAGCCGCTCGCGCAGTTCTTGGCGCGAAAGCTCCTCGAAAGTCGCGCCCAGCTCCGCGAGGGTGCGCTTCGCGCGCACGATGCGCTGAAGGATCGTCGCTTCCGGAACGAGGAAAGCGCGCGCGATCTCCTCCGTGGTCAGACCGCACAAGAGCCGCAGCGCCAGCGCGACCCGCGCCTCGCTCGACAGCCGCGGGTGGCAGGCCATGAAAATGACGCGCATGGAATCCTCCGCGAGGGCCTCCTCGGACTCCCCGCGATCCGGATCGACTCCGCCTGCTTCGCCCACGTGAACCATGTCCCTGGAAATCTGCTCGGTCTTCTCGACCAGACGCTTCTCGCGGCGCACGAGATCGATTGCCCGATGCTTGGCCGTGGCCGTCAGCCAGGCACCGGGATTGTCCGGGATCCCCGTCGCTGGCCACTGAGCGAGGGCCGCGACGAAGGCATCCTGGGCCAGGTCCAGGGCGAGATTCACATCGCGCACGAGGTGCGTCAGCAGAGCGATCAACTTCGGCGACTCGAGCCGCCATGCGGCATCGAGGGTCGCTCGCGTCGCCGAAGTTTCGCTCACGCCTTCCTTCGAGCCTTCGAGAACAGCAGCGCCTCGAGCCGCGAATCGCGCAGCGTGAGCGCGACCCACAGCAGCACGCCGACGTAGACCGGAAACAGGATGTGCGTCATCCAGGGATTGCCGATGCGCACGTGCGTCGCGACCGCGCCGCCGAGGTATCCCGTCAGCAGGATCGCGCCGAAGATCGCGGTCCGAGGCACGGCGTACAACAGCGTGCACAGGAGCAACACGACGCCGAGCGGCACGATCACCGATTCCGAGTAGCCCAGCTCGACGGTGCCGCGCACGACCGCGTCGAGCTTCAGGAGCTTGCTGACTGCATCGAATCCGAGCAGCACCGCGAGGATGCTGCTCAGGACTCTTCCAGTCCACAGCCGGGCCTTGGAGACGGCCGGCGGAGTCTGATCAGGGCTCATGGCCTATTCGAAGTCCGAGGCATCCTTGAGCGGACGGATCTCGACCTCGCACATCGAGCCCGGACTGGGATTCGGCGCCCGCTTGAGCCACTCGATCGCCTCCTGCAGCGAGCTGACCTGCCACAGCCAGTAGCCGGCGACGAGTTCCTTGGTCTCGGTGAACGGACCATCGATGACCAGGCGTTCCGCTCCGGAGAAGCGCACCCGGGCGCACTTCGAGGATTCCCTGAGGCCGCCGCCGTCGAGCATCACGCCGGCCTTGATCAGCTGCTCGTTGAACTTGCCCATCTCGGCCATCAATTCCTTGCTCGGGGCCTTTCCGGTTTCGCTTTCCTTCGTTGCCTTGACGAGAACCATGACGCGCATCGCATTTCTCCAATTCAGGGGTTGTTGAGGGTTTCGGTCCCGAGCACTGTCTCGGGGCGATTCTGCCTGGACGTCGAACGTCGCGCGCGCAGTTCGACAACGACCTGGAGAATTCCGTGCGATTGACCCAAACCGACGCTGGGAGCGGACTTAGGCCGCGTGGCAGGCCTGGACGGAGCAGGGACATCGCCCTCCTCGTCGCGAACGAAGGACTCACGTACGGAGTCAGGTGAATTCGTCCGTAGTCGTGCGGGCGTCCCCACGCCGCGGAAGCGGAGCGCGGACGCACGCACGACTACGGACGAATTCACCTGACTCCCTCCGCGGCCGGCATCGATGCCGAGCTAGATCTCGACGATGTACTCGAGACCGTTGCTCAGCGTCGCGTTGCGCGGCGCGGGGAAGCCCGGATCACGCCCCCACCATTGAACGTCGATCGTCGTGCCGGGGACCTGCAGCGAGGGATGCGGATTCCCGCCGAGCGCCCCCGCCGCGAACGCGTTCACGTCGAGCGCGAACACGCCCGAGCAATCGGCTGCCGGCAACGGCGTGCCACCCGAGCTCACGCCCACCGAGCGCCGGACCGGCGAACCTACGCAGAGCGTGCCACCCGCGAAGGGCACGGCCGCGCGGCCGTGATCGCCATAGAGCAACAGCCCGGGCTTCTGGTTGCGGACATTGCTCGCGCTGACGACGAAGCCGCTCGACGCGCTCGCGCTCGGCGACCCCACCGAGCTCACCGCCGGCAGGCAGCCCAGCGAATTGGTCTTCGCGACGCAGTAGCTCAGCGGCGGAGGCGAAGCGAGCAACACCATCGTCCCGACGTCACCGTGCGACTGCGTCGCCGAATGCACCTGCCCCGTGAGCACGTAACGCCCGCTGCCGGCGGCATGCAGATCGTACGCGCGATCGTCCTCGCCGCCGGGCGAGCTCACCGTCAGCGCCCCGCGCAGAGTCCCGTTCGCGTCGTATTGCACCAGCGCGTAATCGCGGTCGACGGCCGGCGAGCTCGACACGACGCTCCAACCGCCGAGCGTCGCGCGGCCCAGCGAGTCGAGCTCGATGCATTGCGCCTGGTCCTCGAGCAGCGCGCCCGAATCCCAGCTGCGCTGCCAGACCAGGTTCCCGCTCGCATCGAGCTTCGCGAGCAGCATGTCCTCGAGGCCCGAGCTCTCGCGCAGGTAACCGGCGACGTGCGCGTTGCCCGCCGCGTCGAGGGCCACTTCGAAGCTGTTGTCCTGAGCGTTCGCGCTGCCGCCGATCGCGCGGCGCCACTGGAAGACACCAGCCGCGTCGTAGCGGACCACGACGGCGTCCATGCCGCCACCCGCCGTCTGCGTGTGGCCGCACGCGACCGTGTCGCCCGCCGGCGTGAGCGCGATGCCGATCAAATACTCCGAACCGGCGACGGTCGTGTTGTTCTCGCGCTGCCAGAGGATGTTGCCGCCCGCGTCCAAGCTCGCGACGAACAGCGCCGGATCGCCGCCACTGTTCGCCTGCCCGACAGCGCGGATCGTGCCGTCGGCCGCGAGCGCGAGATTCGCGAAGTAATCATTGCCGCCCGCCGGGCCCGGCACGAGCCGCGACCAGAGCAGGTTGCCCGCGGGATCGTACGCGAGCACCGCGCCGTCGGCGTTCGCCTGCGCGTTGTACGAGTAGCCCGCGACGATCACGTTGCCCTGCGCATCGAAGCAGGCGCGGCGCGGAATGTCGGCGCTGGCGCCAGGCCCGTCGAATACCCGCGTCCACAACAGGGTTCCCGCGGCGTCGTACTTCAAGACGACCATGTCGGTGACGTAGTTGCTGCTGACGTATCCCGACGAGTAGCCGATCGTGTAGACACTCCCGTCCGTCGCGACGAGCACGTCGCGCGCCTGGTCGGTGCCGCCGATGTGGTCGAAGCGTCGATCCCACAGCAGATTGCCCGCAGGGTCGTACTTCAGCGTGATCGTGTCCTCGGTCGGCGGCATCGGCGGCACGCCGACCGACGGATTGAGCGATCGACCGACGACGATCACGTTGCCCGCGGAATCGGTCGCGGCGCGATAACCCCAGTCGGCTTGGGCTTGCGGCGAGTCGTAATCGCGGCTCCAGACGAGCTGCGCCTGAGCGCTGGCGGAGCCGCAGCAAGCTCCCAGCAGGACGATGCGGAGGAAAAGGGACGTCATGGCAGGCCTCCTGTCGGACAGCGGATGTCGAGGGCGGCGGGATCGTCGCCGCACAAGGTCATGATAACCACGTTCGCGCTGCCTGATTCGAGCCGCCGGGTCAGCCCCCTACTCGGCGCAGCGTCATTTCCATGAAGCGGGTCCAGTGCTCGCCATTGCCGCTCACTTCGCCGTGCTCGTGCCAGCTCGATGCATCCAGAACGATGCTGAATCGAACCGTCGTTCCCCTCGAGTCGGGTTTCAGCGACCACTGCAGCCCGTCTGGCAGCAACGCGCAGTCGGCCTCGACGAGACCCATGCCCGCCTCGTGCCCGTGCCATCGATAGCGGCCCGAGGCATCGCGGTACACGAGCACGAGTCCGTCGTGCGTCACCCGTCCCTCGCCGCCGCTGTCGGTGCGGGTCCCCCGACCTTCCACGAGCAGCACCGTGCCACCCGCCTTCTCGCGCACCGACTCTACGAGGTCGAACTCGACGCGCTCGCCGGTCGCGCTCATGCTCCAGCCCGCGCCTCTCCATTCGCCGAGCCAGAGCTCGAGCTCTGGAAATGCGGCCGGATGGTCGGGCGCCTGCGGCCTGGCCGGCGACGTCGAGCTCGCCGTGGTCTCCAACGGCAGCGAGGCGCAGGCTGCGAGCGATGTCGCGAAGACCGAGGCCGCGGCGAGAATCAAGCCGATGGTGCGAGTCAGGTTCACTTTTCTTCCTCGTTCAAGATGTCGCCAAGGCGATCCAGCCGCGCTTCCCAGATCGATCGCTGAGCGTCGACCCAACTCGTCAGCACGCCGAAGCCCGCCGCTTCGATACGACAACTCCGCACCCGCCCGGTTTTCTCGGTGCGCACCAGCCGGCACTTTTCGAGCACGTGCAGGTGCTGGTTCACCGCGGTGAGCGTGACGCCCAACGGACCCGCGAGTGCGGAGACCGAGAGCGGGCCCCGCGCGAGTCGCTCGACGATGGAGCGACGGGTCGGATCCGCGAGCGCGTGCAGCACGCGGCCGACGTCTTCCTTGGCGCGCACCATGGGCCCTCCTACGCCGCCAGGTGGGCGGCGAGCCGGTCGAGGAGCGTGCACCAGCCGGCTTCACGCATCTGGGGTCCGTCGCCGCCTTCGAAGAACACGCCCTGGTGCGTGAACACGAGTGCGGTGCCTCCATTTCCTTGGTCGACGAGCTCGAACGTCAGCAGCGACGCCGAGATTCGCCGCTCACCGGCCGTCATGGCGGAGGCCATGACCACGCGCTCCATCGACACGATGTCGAGGTAATGCCCCTCGTTCACGAAGGTGACACCGTCCATCGGAGTGCCGCCGGTGTAGGTGAGGACCGAGCGTTCGGCCCCGCCCACACGGAAATCCATCTCGAAGCTTTCGACCTTTCGTTTCGGCCCTTCGACGTACCAGCGACGCACGCTGGCGGCCGTCGACAGGGCGGCGAACACCCGCGCCCTCGACTGCGGGTAGCTCCGCTCGACGACGAATGTGTGGTGAACCGTGGACAGATCCTGCGTGCTCATCGGACAGCTCCTGGCAGGTCGCCCGCGTGGGGCGACAGGGTAAATAGTGAAGTCTACACTTCAGTATTGCGCCCGCGCGGATGCTTGTCAACACCAGCTCATCCTTCCGGATGCCGACCGCGCTCGGACCTCTTTGGGAGCGGGCGTCCTGGGTGTGGCACGAATCGCGCAGTGCACCGCGGTCCAGCCGCTCCTTGGCCGCGACGCGCCCGCAGTGACCGCGGACTCGGGAGGACAGCTCCCCGAAGAGACCAGCGAGCGAAGGAGATCCAGAGCGCGAGACCGCGCGTGCGAACGCCTAACCGAGCCCGGCGTGGCGACTCAGTTCTTGATGTTGTCGAGAAACGCCTCGACCTTGGTGAGGTTGTTGAACTCCGTGTTCAACGGGACAGCGGCCTTCTGCGCGAGCTTGAGCAGCGGGCTGTCCGATCATGGCCGCTTCGCCGCCTGCAGCGCCATGTTCAGCAGCGCGCAATTCGCATGGCCGACGCTGGTGCTCGGAAGGTGAGCGACAGCTCCGGCAGGTTCTCGCGAGCCTCCCCTGGTAGCGCACGACGTTCGGTTTTCCGCGAACGAGTAGAAGCGGATGCAGGTGTATGCGCACGCTGAGCTTGTCCCCGGTGGCAGTTCGATTCCCCGAGGGTTAGCCTGCGACCGTGCCTGAACCAGCAAGACCTTCGTACCGAAGCTTGTCCCCCACGGCGATCGTGTCCACGGTCGAGGGGCTGGGCGCGCGGATCGACGCGGGTTTTCCCGGCTCGAGCCTCAGCTCCGTCTGCGCCGAGCTGGGGCAGGTATCTCGCGAGGTCGAATCGCTCGCCGCCTGGTTGTCGCGACCCTTGCACTGGGCGCGCGCAACAGTCGCCTTCGGACTCCTGGTGCTGCTCGCCGCCTTGTGGAGCGTCGTGCTCCGGCTGCACATGGATTCGCAGGCGCCCAAGCTCGCCGAGTTGCTGCAGGGAATCGAGGCCGCGGTCAACAACCTGGTCTTCCTCGGAATCGGCTTGTTCTTCCTGCTGATGATCGAGACTCGCGTCAAGCGCAATCGCGCTCTGAAGTCGTTGCACACGCTGCGCTCGCTGGCGCACATCATCGACATGCACCAGCTGAAGAAGGACCCCGAGCGCGTGAGCGGTGATCCGGCCGACGCCGCGACCGAACCGACGCTCTCCGCCAACGAGATGGCGCGCTATCTCGATCACTGCGGCGACATGCTGACCCTGATCAGCAAGCTGGCCGCGCTGCATGTGCAGAAGTCCAACGACGGTCCGACGCTTGCCGTCGTGCAGGAAGTCGAGGACCTCGCGCATGCCCTCGTGAGGAACATCTGGCAGAAGATCGTGATCGTCGATCGCGTGCACTCCGAGTGAATTGGGCCTCGGGCCCAGGACGTCGGAGCGCGGGATCGCGGCGGTCGCGATCGGTGGCACTGTGCACCGATCTGGGTGCCGCCGGCGGGCGCGTGCGAGGCTCGAGCGGCGACTGGCAAGTCCTGCGCGGAATCTTCCTGCAGCCGCGCTACGCTGAGCGCATGCGGCTGCCCAATTCGATGCTCCGTTCCATCCTCGTCCTCTGCGCGCTCGTCCTTCCCGGTTGCGGCGATCCACCCGACGAGACGCCGCTCGGTCACGACGCCGCGGCGACTCTCGCCAGGCCCGAGCACAAGGTCCCCAAGGTCACGATCCAGCACGTGCTCATCGCGTTCGTCGGCGCCACGCGCGGGTCCGAGAGCCGCCGCGACTACGCGCAGGCGCGCACGCTAGCCGAGGAGATTCTGACACGCGCCCGCGGCGGCGAGGACTTCACGGCGTTGATGGACAAGTACAGCAACGACGAAGGCGGCGGCACGTACACGCTGAATCAAGACGATCGCTACGACTACGCGGACGATTTCCACAACGTCGCGTTCCGCCTCGCGGTCGGCGAGATCGGCGTGACTACGTACGACCCCAGCTCGAGCCCGTTCGGCTTTCACGTGATCAAGCGCACCGAATGAAGTAGCGCGACCGCGCGGATGCGAATGCATCTGCGCGGGGCAGAACCCTGCGGTGGAGGCGGATGGAATCGAATCTGCGTCAAGGGGGCGAGGGATTGAAAGCGTTGTCTTACAGATTGGAGTACACCCTGCAGTGAACGGCTGAGCTGAAGACACGAAGGCCGCCACCTGTGGATGAGCGTGCGTCTCACGGATTGACCAGGCAGCGGACCGCGTTGCTCAGGCTCGCGCCGCCTGAGCTCGCGGGATCGCGCGACCAGCACTGGCAGAAGACCTCCGCGCCGATGACGAGCGTTGGATCGAGACCGCTCTGGATCCTCGCGTTCAAGTCGTAGCTGAATGTGCCGGTGCAGTCCGAACCGCTCGGGCTGCCGCCGGAGTTCTGTGTCCCCGTGCGCTTGAGCGGTGCCTGGACGCACAAGGTTCCGCCCTGGAACGGCAGGGCATTGGGACCGTGCGAGTAGATCAGCATGCCCGCCTTCTTATTGATCAAGTTGGCGCACTGGATGACGAAGGGTGTGCTCGAACTCGCGCTCGCCGTTCCGTTCCACGACATCGACGGCACGCAGCCCAGGCTGTTGATCTTGGCGGTGCAGTAGCTCGACGGCGCGCCGGGGAACAGCGAGTAGAACTTGAGCGTCCCGCAGTCGACGTTGGCGCCGGAGTTGTCGGAGAGCGACCCCGCGACCGCGAACTCGACGAAGCCGTCCTGGTTCAAGTCCAGGAAGCCCCCGAGCAACGCGGCGCCGAGGTGGTCCTGCGTCACGCCCGTGAGGCTTGCCAGGCGCGCGCCTGTCTTGCCGGAGTAGATCCTCGCTCCGCCCCTGCCGGCGCCGGCGGGGATCGGGAACGAGAAGAAATCGGGCATGCCGACGATGAAGTCCGGCGTCCCGTCGTTGTTGAGGTCGGGGCTGGCGCGCACGCACGCTCCGAAATGCACTTCGAGCGTCGAGCCGGAGTCGATGGTGTGGAGCTCGAATGGCGGCGTTCCGGCGATCAGCCTCGAGCCAGACAACACGACGGCGCGTCCAGACTCCCAGCCGAGGCCCGAGTCGTGGTTGGGAGCGCCGACGACCAAATCGTTGGTCCCGTCGCCGTCGAAGTCCTGGCTTCCGTCGATCGACGCGCCAAAGCCCTCGCCGGCATACGAGCCGTAGGCGGCGATGGCGAAGCTGAAGGCGGGATCGGCCCGGCACACCATGACGTAGCCATCGCCCAGCACCTGACCGGGGGATCCGATCGCCAGGTCGAAGCGGCCGTCGTGATCGAGGTCGAAGCCACTCGCCAGGGCGACGGCGAAATCATCGGGGTAGGGGCTCGAGTTGAATAGGCTCCCGTGCTGCGAGCTCGCCAGCGTGGTTGCGATGCCGAACGAGCTTCCGTTGATCACGTGCACGCTGCTCGGCCAGTTGCCCGTCGAGGGAGCGTTGGACGCGATCTCGACCTTTCCGTCACCGTCCTGGTCGCCGACCGCGGCGATCGCCTCGCCCAGGCGCGTATTGGGTTCCCCGGTCATCGTCCACGCCACCGTGTGCGTCGACCCATCGACCAGGACCAGCGCGCCCGTGGGAACCGCGCTCGTCGT
>DATHET010000179.1:0-12868 GCA_035490315.1 Planctomycetota bacterium | reverse complement strand
CACCGCCGCCTATGTCGGCCTGCACGGAATGACCCAGAGTCTGCAGGCGGAAATCCGCGAGTGGGGGCGCGCGGCCTTCCTCGAGAAGGTCTACGTGCGCAACCTGCCCGACGTCGAGCTGACGCCCTTGATCGAGCACCTCTCGGGCTATCCCGGCGTGCTCGGCGTCGAGCCCAACGAAGCGCGCACCTACGTTCCATTTCTTCTGATCGGCGCGCGCGTCGATCAGCTCTCGAAGTTCGGACCCTGCGCGAAGGATCCTGCCCTGCAGCAGCGCATGCGCGCGGAGCACGGCGTGATCCTCTCGCGGCGGCTCGCGCGCCATCGCGACTACAAGGTCGGCGACCAGGTTCACATCAAGGGGCCGAACGCCGAGGTCTTCTCGCTGCCGGTGCTCGCGATCAGCGACGCCTACGGATATTTCCCGCACCCCGATGAGCGCCTGTACGGGATCGTCGACGAGAGCTTCCTCGCCAAGAGTTTCTGCATCGAGACGAAGAACGTGCACGACGTTTCGATCCGTCTCGCGAGCGGCACGGATCCATCGGTCGTCGAGACCGCGGTGCACGAGCTGTATCCCGACGCGAAGGGCATCAACTTCGAGGACGGGCCGTACCTCTGGCGCTGGTACACGACCGACATCGAGCGCGACTTCATCCTCTTCGATCTCGTGCTCGCGGGCACGGTGCTGCTCGCGGCGCTCGGAGTCTTGAACGGCCAGCTGCTCGCGGCCCTCGAGCGCGCGAAGGAGCTCGGCGTGTTGCGCGCGCTCGGCGCGACGCGCGCGCAGATCGCGGGCATGGTCTCGCTCGAAGCGCTGGTCACCGGCACGACCGCCGCGGTTCTCGGCCTGGGACTGGGAAGCGCGCTCTCGCCAGTGATCGTCCGCGCCCTGCGCGTCATCTCCGGCCTCCCTCTGCCGTTTCCTGGTCCATCGTGGCAGCACCTGTGGGCAGGTCTGGGAGCGGTCGCGATCGCATGGCTCGCCGTGCTCTACCCGCTGTGGCGCATGATTCGCGCGCGCGCAGCCGACGCGGTCCGCTCGGGCTGAGCGGATTCCTTTCTCGGAGCGTCGAGGGTCTGCTCGCCGGCGACGGAACCCTTGCCAGCCCACAGGGCCCTGGATAGAGTCTGCCGCCCACAAGCGGGGATGTAGCTCAATTGGTTAGAGCGCCGGCCTGTCACGCCGGAGGTTGCGGGTTCAAGTCCCGTCATCCTCGCCATCTCCGCCGGCCGGCGTGGCGGACGGATCCCCTGAAAGGCCCCTGATGCAATCCGACCTGCCGCCGCCAACGCTCGTCCAGGATGCGCGCGGGCTCTCCGGGCTGCTCGCCGACCTCGCGACGCAGACCGAAATCGCGGTCGACACCGAGGCGGATTCCTTTTTCAACTACAAGGAAAAGGTCTGCCTGATCCAGGTCACGGTCGAGGACCGCGACTACCTGGTCGACCCCCTGGCCGGGTTCGACATCGCTCCCCTGGGAGAGATCCTGGCCGATCCGGCCAAGGAAAAGATCTTCCACGACGGGGAATACGACGTGCTGATCATGAAGCGCTCGTTCGGCTTCCGCTTCGTCAACCTGTTCGACACGCGCGTGGCCGCGGCGGCGCTCGGCGAGGCCCAGCCAGGGCTGGCGAGCGTGCTCAAGTCGCGGTTCGGGGTCGAGCTCGACAAGTCGATGCAGCGCTCGAACTGGAGCGCGCGCCCTCTGTCGCCCAAGCAGGTCGCCTACGCACGGCTCGACACGCGTTTCTTGATTCCCTTGGCGCGCGAGCAGAAGAAGGAATTGGAGCGGGCGAAGCGCCGGCGCATCGTCGAGGGCGAATGCCGGCGATTGGAGCAGCTGGTGCCCGCCGACAACGCCTTCGAGCCCGACGAATTCCTGCGCATCCAGGGCGCGCGGCAACTGGAGGGGACGGCGCAGCGCGCCCTGCGCGAGCTGTTCGTGCTGCGCGACAAGCTCGCGCGCGAGAGCGACCTGCCGCCGTTCAAGGTGATCCACAACGAAGTCCTGGTGCAGCTCGCGCAGCGCGCCCCGGCGAGCCAGCGCGAGCTCGACGAGATGTCGGGTCTGTCTCCCCGGCAAGCGCGCCGCTTCGGGAACGACCTGCTCCAGGCCCTGGCGCGCGCGCGCGAGCTCGGGCCGATCACGCGCGCGCCGCTCCTGCCCTCCAAGGACGGCACGGGCGAGCTCGACGATCAGGAATTCGAGCTGCACGAGCGGCTCAAGGAGTGGCGCCGCGAGCAGGCCGCGAAGGAGGGCTACGACGCGAGCCTGGTGCTCAACCGTCACGTGCTGCTGCGCCTGGCCAAGAAAAAACCGCGGCGGATGGAGGACCTGGAGGGCATCGAGGGTCTGCTCGACTGGCAGGTCAGCGAGCTGGGGCCGCAGCTGGTGTCGCTGATCGACCGCAGCCTGAAGGAATTTCAGACTCTTACGCCGCGCTCGCGCCGGCGCGGACACTTCAGGAGCTGAGCCGCGGCTCAAGATCGCGCGGCCGCCGGCTCGATAGCCGGACCATGCGCGCCCCGGTTCTGCACCTGGTCATTCTGGCCGGGATCCTCGTCACAGGTTGCTCGAAGACCGCGCAGGAACCGCAGGCTCCGTTGAAAGCCACGCCGGTGACTCCGCTGCTCGACTGGGCCTCGGTCACCAAGCGAAACGTGCCGGCCAAGGCGGAATCCACGGCTTCCGCGGCCCTGGAAGATCCGGCGCCCGCGAAGAAGACCTCGTCGCTCGCTCGCGCTGCTTCGAGCGTCGCCGCCACGGGCCGTCACGCGCTTTTCGCGCGGCTGCCGAAGGACGCGCTGCTGGTCCTCGACCTGCCCGATCTGAAAGGGCTGCACTCGGCATTGGAGCTCAGCGGACTGGGACACATGCTCAGCCTGCCCCAGGTCGACGAGCCGCTGACGCAAATGCGCGAAGCTTGGACCCGCGGCCTGACCCAGATGCGGCAGGAGTCGCCCGAGCTGGTCGCCGCGCTCGATCTCCTGCCCGAGCTCGGCGGCCGGATGGCCGTGGCGATCACCGGCTTAACCGCCGAGTCGCTGCGCGCCTCCGCCGTGGACCTGCCGATCGCCGTGTGCATCGTCTACGACGCGGGCGCTCAGGCCGATCGCGTGGCGCAGGTCATGGCGCCGCTGCTCGCGGCGACGGCCAGGGATCGCAGGTGGCTGCTCGAGGAAAAACCCTTCCCGGCCTGGGGCTGCGAGATGGGCGACGCGCGCTTCCTGCTCGATTTCGAGCGCCGCGGCGACGTGTTCGAGATCCGCATGGGAGGACGCAGCGCGGTGACCCGCGAGCTGGCCTCGGCGCGCACGCGCATCGAGTCGTCGTCGTTCCTGGCTTCGCGAGTGGCGACCGAAGCGTCCAACGTCGAAGCCCTGGGCGCCACGGAGCTCGCCGAGATCCATCTGCAGCTCACTTCGCTCTGGGACGCGATCCGCGCCGGCGGCAATCGCGCGGACACCCGCGTGCTCGCTCGCACCGGCCTGCCGCAGTTCTACGGTGCATCGGTCGCGGTCGGGCGCACGCAGAAGGGCTTGGCGGAAGCATTGACGCTGCACTCTCCTTCGGGCATCGACCTGGTCACTCACCTGCTCACCGGACAGCCGATGGACAGGACGCTCGCGCGCTGCGTGCCCGCGGGCCTCGCCAACGCAGGCCTCTACAGCTTCGACGGCACGCGAGTCATCGCGGATCTGTGCCTGATCCTCCCGAGCGAAGCCCAGAGCGGCCTCGTGCGCGGCCTCTCCGAGTTCAAGCGTGAATTCGGCGTCGACCTCGAGAAGGACCTGCTCGCCAACTTCGGTCCCACGATCGCGGTGGGGACCAGCGGACTCTCGTTCCTCGATTCGGATGCCCTCGAATTTCCGAGCTTCTTCTTCGCCTGCCAGCTCGTCGATGCAGCGCGCGCCAAGCGCAGCTTGACCTCGCTGTTGATCGCTTCCGGTTGCTCGCCCGATCTCGAGACCGACACGCTCGAGGGCGTCGAGGTCACCTCGCTCGCGATTCCGATGGACGAGACGGGGCCCGAGCTGGAGCTGCATTGGTGCATCAAGGACTCGGTGCTGCTGCTCGCCACGAGCAACTCGCTCCTGCGCGAATCGATCCGCGGCCTGGGGCGCAAGGGAACTCCCAACGCAGGCCTGGCGCGCGCCCTGGCCAGCGCGAATCCCGACTGCTTCAGCGCGGGGTTCTCGCAAGGCGAGCAGGGCACACCCGACGCGATCACAGTGGGCCGGCGCACGAGCGCGGGCCTCGAGCTGACGAGCGCCGACGGCATGGCGATGCAGAGCACGGTGTTCTCGCTGTTCACGCTCGGCGTGGCTTCGAGCGTCGCGATCCCCAAGCTGATGGCGGAGCGCATCGACGCCAACGAGAGGGCGGTCGCGTCGTCGCTGGTCGTGATCAACGATGCGCAGCTCATGGCCCGCCTGGGGAACTACCTCGACCGCGACGGCGACGGCCGGGGCGAGCAGCTGTTCCTGGACGAGCTGAGCGGAGAAAGCCCGCTGCGCGGCAGCACGCTGCCGATCTCCGATCCCTGGGTCGAGAACAAGTTCGAGTGGGTCGAGCCGGGCATCGGCAAGCGCAATGGATTCTATTTCCGCGTCGATCTGCCCTCGGTCGACGGTCACGGCGCCTGCAGCGTCGCGGATCTCGAGGCCCATCCGCTTGCACCGGAAGGCGAAGAGCCGAGCTGTGTCGTCAGCGCCTGGCCGATCGACTTGTCCACCGGCAACGCGGTGTTCGTGTTCGACTCCGAGGGCGGGCTGTACAGCTCGGACAACCGCGGCGAGCGGCAGCAGTACGTCGGCGATCGCTCGCCGCCGATGGGCGCGCACTGGACCGCGTCGGGCGAGCCCGGCGAGGCCACGCGCTACGTCGGCCGCGACGGCGGAATCTGGCTGCGGCTACGCTCGGTAGGGGATCCGCCCGGCCGTTGAACTGGTGGAGGCTAAGGGAGTCGAACCCTCGACCTTCGCATTGCGAACGCGACGCTCTACCAACTGAGCTAAGCCCCCGAGGGGCGGGGATCCTACCTGGGCGCAGGCGGGGAGGGAAGGGCCGGAGGAGCGCCGTGCATCAGCGATCGCGGCTTCGACGTCCCGCGCGCGAGTTGAGCACCACGGTGCCCGTCGCGAGATCGTGCAGGCTCTGTCGGCGTCGGGTCATCGCGGCGCTGGCCAGGTAGATCCCGAGCCACAGGTTCGAGCCGAAGAGCAGCAGGAAACGCGCGCGCTCGAGCGGCTCGCGCGGATCCCACGGCGTGGGGAACAGGAAAGCCAGCGCCGCGATGTGCCAGGGCAGGAGCTTGATCGCCGTGCGCAGCGCGACGCGCGCGAAGGACGGTTTTTCTTGCGGGCGCGGGCCCTCGATGCGCATGCCCATCGCGCGCTTGCCGGGGCCCGCGCGGCCGGGCAGCGCCTCGAGGATCGAGAGGGCGAGCCAGGCGGGCAGCGCGAAGGACAAGCTCCAGGACAGCCGCGTCTCCACCGAAGCGGCTCGAGCGCCGGCCTCCGCGTGCGCCGAGGCCGCGGCGAACAGCTCGCGCAGCAGCGGATGGGCCGCCAGGCCGATCAGGGCCGCGCAGGCGAGGTCGATCGCCGTGGCGCAGGCGCGCCGGACCAGCCCCGCGGGCTGGTGCTCGAGCTCCGCGCCCGGTGCTCGCGCGGATTGCGCCGGTGGATCGATGGAGGCCATTGCGGGAGCGGGAGTCCGCTGGCGCGAAACCGTAGACTCTTCTCCGACTCTTTTCGAAGGACAATCAGCCGTGCACGACAGTTTCTCTTCCCGCGCGACGCTCCAGGTCGGTCCCCGTTCCTACGAGATCCGCCGCCTGCGCGCGCTCGAAGGACAGGGCGTCGACCTCGCGCGCCTGCCCTTCTCGATCCGCATCCTGCTCGAGAACCTGCTGCGCACGGAGGACGGCGTCAACGTGACGCCGCGCGACATCGAAGCGGTGCTGCGCTGGAACGCGAGCGCGGAGCCCGATGCCGAGATCGCTTTCACGCCGGCGCGCGTCCTGATGCAGGACTTCACTGGCGTGCCCGCGGTCGTCGACCTGGCCGCGATGCGCGACGCGATGAAGCGGCTCGGCGGCGATCCGGAAAAAGTCAATCCCGGCCAGCCGGTCGAGCTGGTGATCGACCACTCGGTGCAGGTCGACAATTTCGGAACCGCGGGAGCTCTGCGCGCCAACACCGACGTCGAGTTCGCGCGCAACCGCGAGCGCTATCTCTTCCTGCGCTGGGGCCAGCAGGCCTTCCAGAATTTCAAGGTCGTCCCGCCTTCGACGGGGATCGTGCACCAGGTGAACCTGGAGTACCTCGCGCGCGTCGTCATGACGAAGACGGTCGACGGGGTCGTGCAGGCTTTTCCCGACACTCTGGTCGGCACCGACTCGCACACCACGATGATCAACGGCCTGGGCGTGCTCGGCTGGGGCGTCGGCGGGATCGAGGCCGAGGCGGCGATGCTGGGGCAGCCGGTGTCGATGCTGCTGCCGCAAGTCGTCGGTTTCAAATTGTCCGGCGCGCTCGCGGAGGGCTCGACGGCGACCGACCTCGTGCTGCGCGTCACCGAGCTGCTGCGCAAGCGCGGCGTCGTCGGCAAATTCGTCGAGTTCTACGGACCCGGCCTCGCGAATCTGCCGCTCGCCGACCGCGCGACGATCGCGAACATGGCGCCCGAATATGGCGCGACCTGCGGCATTTTTCCTGTCGACGCCGAGACGATCGCGTATCTGCGCTTCAGTGGACGCAGCGAGGAGACGGTGGCGCTCGTCGAGGCGTACATGAAGGAGCAGGGATTGTTCTTCGACGCGGCGACGCCGGAAGCGCGCTACACGGACACGCTCGCGCTCGATCTCGCCAGCGTCGAGCCGAGCCTCGCCGGGCCGAAGCGGCCGCAGGACCGAGTCACGCTGAGCCAGGTCAGGGGCTCGTACGAGGATGCGCTGCGCGTGCTGATCGCGCCGAAAACCGCGGCCGCCGGCGCGCCTGCGGGAGGCGGAACGGCTCTCGCGCCGGCGCCGCGCAAGGTCAAGGTCACGCTGGAGAAGGAGACTTTCGAGCTCTCTGACGGCGCGGTGGTGATCGCCGCGATCACGAGCTGCACGAACACCTCGAATCCCTCGGTGATGCTCGCCGCGGGTCTCGTGGCGCAGAAAGCGCGTGCGCGCGGGCTGAAATCGAAGCCCTGGGTCAAGACCAGCCTCGCGCCGGGCTCGAAGGTGGTGACCGATTACCTGGCGGCCTCCGGACTCGACAAGCACCTCGAAGCCCTGGGCTTCTACACGGTCGGCTACGGCTGCACCACGTGCATCGGAAACTCCGGCCCGCTGCCCGAGCCGATCCAGGCCGCGGTCGATACGGGCGATCTTCTGGTGGCCTCGGTGCTCTCCGGCAATCGCAACTTCGAAGGCCGCGTCCACGCCTCGGTGCGCGCGAATTACCTCGCCTCGCCGCCGCTGGTCGTCGCCTACGCGATCGCGGGCCGCGTCGATTTCGATCCGAAGAGCGAGCCTTTGGGCCTGGGCTCCGACAATCAGCCCGTGTACTTGAAGGACATCTGGCCGACGCAGAAGGAAGTCCGCGACGCCGTGCAGACTTCGGTCAAGGCCGAGCAGTTCCGGCGAAATTACTCGAACGTTTTCCATGGCGACGACGCCTGGCGCTCGCTCGAAGTGCCGAAGGGATCGACTTACGCGTGGGACCGCAGCTCGACCTACGTCAAGGAGCCGCCCTACTTCGAAGGCCTGACGCGCGAGCTGCGCCCCTTCGCGGAAATCCGCGACGCGCGCGTCCTGGCGCTGCTCGGCGACAGCGTGACCACCGACCACATCTCGCCCGCGGGCTCGATCAAGTGGAACAGCCCGGCCGGCGCTTACCTCATGTCGCGCGGCGTCGCGCGCGGGGATTTCAACCAGTACGGCGCGCGGCGCGGCAACGACGACGTCATGGTGCGCGGGACCTTCGCCAACGTGCGGCTGCGCAATAAATTGCTCGTCAACGTCGAAGGCGGCGAGACCCTCCACCTGCCCAGCGGCCAGCAGATGTCGATCTTCGACGCCTCGGCGCGCTACGCGCTCGAGAAGACGCCTTTGATCGTGATCGCGGGCAAGGAGTACGGCTCGGGCAGCTCGCGCGACTGGGCGGCGAAGGGACCGTATCTGCAGGGCGTGCGCGCGGTGATCGCCGAGAGCTTCGAGCGCATCCACCGCTCGAACCTGGTCGGCATGGGCGTCATCCCGCTGCAATTCCAGGCCGGTGAGTGCGCCGAATCCCTGGGGCTCTCTGGCCGCGAGCACTACGACTTCCAGGGCCTCGCCTCCGCCATCGAGTCCAGCTTCAAGTCCGGCCGCGACATCGTGGTGCGCGCGAGGAGGGAGGACGGGTGGGCGAAGGAGTTCAGCGTGCGCGTGCGCATCGACACGCCGCAGGAGATCCTCTACGTCAAGAACGGCGGCATCCTGCAATTCGTGCTGCGCAAGCTGCTCGCGGAAACCCGCTGAAATCCCGCGCGCGCGATGCCGACGCGTATCGAAGTCTTCGACGGCGCTCCGCTCGCGCACCACGCCGTCGCGAACTGGCTCGCGCGCGCCGTCGCTCGCTCGATCACGGAGCGCGGCTGGTGCCACCTCGCCCTGCCCGGCGGTCCCTTCGTGCGGCCGATCTTCACCGAGCTCGCGGGATTCCAGCTCCCATGGTCGGACGTCACTTTTTATTTCACGGACGAGCGCTGCGTGCCGGTCACGCACCCGGCGTCGAACTTCGGTGAGGCGATCGACAAGCTCTTGAAGAACCCGCGCATCGAGATGCACCAGTTCCGCCGCATCGAAGCCGAGCGCGCCGAGCGCGAGGAAGCCGCGGAGGATTACGAGCGCGGCCTGCCCGAAGCCTTCGATTGCCTGCTGGCGGAGCTCGGCGCCGACGGTCACATCGCTGCCCTCTACCCGCGCTCGCCCGCTCTGTCCGAGACCGAGCGCCTGGTCCTGCCCGTCGAAGCGCCGACGCGGCCGCAGCGGCGCATCAGCGTCACGCCGCCGGTATTGCAGCGCGCGCGCGAAGTCCTGGTCGTCGCCACGGGTCACGATCGCGCCGCCGCACTCGCCAGCGCCCTCGCGAGCGAAGGCGATGTCCTCGCGAATCCGGGCCGGCTCTTGCGCGAGCGCACCTGGTTCGCCGACCGCGAAGCCGCCGCGCAGCTTCCAGCGTGAGCTCGCAAGCCTCCAGATCCCTTGCGCCGCGCAGTCGCGGCTGCGATCGTCATCAGCCATGAACCGCGGGCTCACGCTCATCGCTCTCGCCGCGCTCTCCGCCATCGCGAGCGCACAACAGGGCGACGTCGCCGGCGAAGAGCAACCTCCGCTGCCCGCCGATCTCGTCATCCCCGCGGCGCCCGCGCTTTCCTGGGAGGACGAGCAGAAGACCTTCGAGCTGCCCGAAGGCTTCTCGATCGAGCTGGTTGCCGCCGAGCCCCTGGTCCACGATCCCGTCGCGATGACTTTCGGTGTCGACGGTCGCCTGTGGGTGGTCGAGATGACCGGCTACATGAACGATCTCGCGGGCACGAACGAAGCCGCGCCCGTCGGCGTGATCGCGGTCCTCGAGGACGAGGACGGCGACGGCCGCATGGACAAGCGCACCGAGTTCGCGACCGGCCTGGTCCTGCCGCGCGCGATCGCCTTGACTCGCGAAGGCGCGCTGGTGATCGCGCCGCCGGAGCTGCTCTTCCTCAAGGACACCGACGAGGACGGAGTCGCCGACGAGCGCGAGGTCATCGACCGCGGTCTCGGCGGAATCGCGAGCCCCGAGCACGCGATCAACGGCCTCCTGCCGACCCTCGACAACGCGTTCGCCTGCGCCAACGTTCCCTGGCGCTACATCTGGCGCGACAAGAAGTTCCAGCGCGAAGCGAGCGCCGCCGGTGGCCAGTGGGGGATCACCCAGGACGATCGCGGCCGCCTCTACCACGACAACAACTCCGATCCCCTGCGCATGGACCGCGTCGCTCCGCGCTACGCGGTGCGCAACCCGAACGTCTCGAACGTCCCTGGCATCAACGAGCGCATCGTCCAGGATTTCAGCGTCAAACCGCGGCGCATGACGCCCGGCGTCAACCGCGGCTACCGGCTGGATTTCCTCCGCGATGGCAAGCTCACCGCGGTCACCGGCACCTGCGCCCCGCTGATCTTCCGCGGCGGCACCTTCCCCAAGCCCTACGACAAGCTCGCCTTCGTCTGCGAGCCGACGGCGAATCTGCTGCTCGCCTACGCGCTCGAGGAGAGCGACGGAATCGTCAGCGGCCACCCGCTCCGCCACGCGGATGGCCAGCGCGACTTCCTGACCTCGAGCGACGAGCGCTTCCGCCCCGTGTTCCTCTGCGACGGCCCCGACGGCGCCCTGTACGTCGCCGACATGTACCGCGGCCTGATCCAGCACCGCCTGTTCGTCACGACTTTCCTGCGCAAGCAAGTCGAGTCTCGCGGTCTCGAGAAACCGATCGGCCGCGGCCGGATCTGGCGTGTGCGCGACGCATCGCACCCCCGCGATGCAGCCCTGGCCCTCGACGATGCGCCCTGGGCGGAGCTGGTGCACGCCCTCGAATCGGACAACGGCTGGACCCGCGATCGCGTGCAACAGATCTTCGTCGAGGAGGGCGCCGACGAAGCCAAGGCCCAGACCCTGTTGCTCGAGCTGCTCGCCACCACGAAGTCGCCGCTGGCGCGCTTGCACGGCCTGTGGGCCCTGTCCGGCATGCGCCGCGTCACGCCGGAGCTCGCGAAGAAGCTGCTCGTCGATCCCGACGAGCGCGTGCGCGAAGCCGCGGTGCGCTGCAGCGAGATGCTCGCCGGCAGCGATCCCGAGCTCCTCACAGCCTGGATGCGGCTTGCCCGAGGCGACACCGCCCTCGTGCGCACCCAAGTGATCTTCTCCCTGGGCGAAGTGCACACCGACGCCGCCGAGCGCGCCCTGTTCGAGCTGATCTCCCTCGACGCCCATGATTCCGGCGATCGCGCCAAAGTCCTCTCGAGCCTGGCCCGCCGCGAAATCCCTTTCCTCGAGCTCGCCCTCGACAACCACGGCTTCGAAACCGAACGCGCGGGCCGCGCCGGCTTCGTGCAGCTCCTCGGCAGCGCAATCGCGCGCGAAGGCAACCACGGCAACATCTCGCGCGCGCTGGAGCTCGTCGTCGAAGGCCGCCGCATCGGCTGGCAACGCGCTGCCCTGACCGCCGGTCTGCTCGAAGGCCGCTCCCCCGCGAGCGAAGGCCATCCCGCCGCACTGCGCCTGGTCGAGGAACCGCGCGCCTTCCAGACGCTCGAGCGCTTGATCGCCCAGCTCGGCGCATCCAACGCGGGTGCCCTGGTCGAGCTCAAAGCATCCCTCTCCTGGCCCGGCCATCCGCTCGCCGGAGAAACTCCGGTGCGCCCGCTCGACGCCAACGAGCTCGCCCTGTTCGAACGCGGCCGCAGCTTCTTCGCAACGATCTGCGCCGGCTGCCATCAGTCCTCGGGCCAAGGCCTGCAATCGATGGCGCCGCCCCTGCGCGGCTCGGAATGGGTGATGGGCAAGCCCTCGACGCTCGGCCGCATCGTGCTCGGCGGTCTCACCGGACCGATTTCCGTGCGCGGCGAACACTGGGAGCTCGAAATGCCCGCAGTCGCCGCTACGGATGAAGAGCTCGCGGGCGTCCTGACCTACATCCGCCGCGAATGGGGCCACTCCGGCGATCCCGTGCTGCCCGCCGCGATCAAGGCGCAGCGCGAAGAATCGCGGAAGCGCGGACGCGCCTGGACCTCGGCCGAATTGAAGACGCTGGAGCGCTGAGCTTGCGCACCCCGCAGCTTTGGATCGGGCTGGCGCTGATCGCGGTGATCTGGCCGCTCAACTGGGGCCTGGACGGCATTCGGACACACCTCCTGTTCTTCCCGCTGTGGCTCGGCTACGCGCTGGTCGTCGACGGATGGTGCGCACGCCGCACCGGAACGAGCGCGCTGACGCGTTCGCCACGCGGATTCGCCCTGCAATTCGCGCTCTCGGGACCGGCGTGGTGGCTGTTCGAGCTGATCAACGCTCGACTCGGCAACTGGGAGTATGTCGGCCGCGAGCGATTCAACGATCTCGAATACGCCCTGCTCTGCAGCGCGAGTTTCTCGACGGTGCTGCCGTCGGTGCTCGGCACGGCCGAGCTGATGCTTTCGACGCAGTGGGTGCAACGCAGAGCCCAAGGTCCTCGCATCGTTCCTTCGCGCGGACTGAATCTCGCCTTCGCCTTGATCGGCGCTGCGATGCTCGCAGCGATGCTCCTCTGGCCGAGACACTTCTACCTATTCTGCTGGACGAGCCTCGTCTTCCTGCTCGAACCGCTGGTCCAGCGCCTCGGCCGCCGCAGCTTCCTCGACGACCTCAGCCGCGGCGACTGGCGCCCCTGGTGGGCCCTGTGGAGCGGCGGCCTCATCTGCGGCTTCTTCTGGGAAATGTGGAACTGGCACTCCGATCCAAAATGGATCTACCACGTCCCCGGCGTCGAGTTCTGGAAAGTCTTCGAGATGCCCCTGCTCGGCTACTTGGGCTACTTCCCCTTCGCGATGGAGCTCTACCTCTTCGCGAACCTCTGCCTGCCCCCCTGGGCCCGCCCCAAGCTCTCGTCGCTCGACCACAGATTTGCGCCGATACGCGTCCAATAAGAATCCAGTACGGAGTCAGGTGAATTCGTCCGGAGTAGTGACGGCAATCGCGCGCCGCTGACGCGGCACGCAATTGCCGTCACTACTCCGGACGAATTCACCTGACTCCCCGACGAATCCCGCCAACTCCCAATTCGCACCTCGCGTTTGCGAACTTTCGGTACTCCGA
>DATHET010000178.1:0-95682 GCA_035490315.1 Planctomycetota bacterium | reverse complement strand
GGCGCGACAAACTCGGCTGGCAATCCCTCAGCCCATGTGCTGCCGATCACGAGCTTCCATTGATCCAGGGTGATCTCGCACTCGCTCAGATAGAACGGCTTGGTGATCCTGGCGTCGTGCGAGGGTTTCTCGCTTGCTTCTGCCTCGTTGTCCCCGTCGACGGCTCCTCTCACATACTCGCCAGGCTTGACCAGGATGAGCACGAGGCCTGATCCATCATCGCGCAATGACGAAGGTAGTCCCGTCGCATCGTCGATCGGACCTGGACTCAGAATCCTGCCTGCTCCCCAGTTCCAAGTCTTCTGAGGTGCGTTCGTACCAAGATCAGTGTGATTCGCGCGATCGCAGGCCACGGTCAGGAATGCATACACCGCTGCAATTCTTACGCGATTGGCCATTCGAACTTCACATCCTAGCAGCCCTCGTCCAACAGATGGCGGAACTGGGTCAGATCGATCGCAAGACCTGGATCAATTCGCGTTCGGCGTCGGTCGCGGCCAGGTCGTCGACCTCGATCGTGATCCACTGGTCTACGCTCCAGAAGGCGAGGGTGTGTTGGAAGAGATCGGCGGCGCCCGCTGTTTCGGCGCGACGACTCTTCGTGGGGAGAGCCGCGAGCAGGTTGCGCAGCTGCTCGAGTCGATCCTTGGGGAGCTCGACGTAACGTCCAGGAGCGCCGCGGCCTGGATCCTGGCGGGCGATGGATTGTCCGAAGAGATCGATCCGTTGACTGATCCCAGCGAAGCCGCCGCTCGTCCTCAGAGTTGCCAGCAGCGTTTCCGGCAACACGTCGATCGTCAGCGGCAGATGCTGCGCGCTCCAACCCTCGACGTCGATCGTGTATCGCCCTGGACGCAAATTGAAAATGCGAGGAGTCGTGCGGAACACAGAAATCACCTGCGCGGATATGCGCTCCGGCGCGGCGGAACGAGGTGTCAGGATCAGTGTGCGCTCGTCCTCGCCGCTCGCTTCCATCTCGAAACCGAGCAAGGTCCACCCAGGCGTCGGGTGCGAAGCGTTGATCACGACGTCGAGCCCGGCCCCGGCGCGCACGACGGCGGGAGCTTCAGCGGATTGCACGTACGGCACGCCGCAGCGATCGGGCAGCGTGCCCTGGACTGCGGGCTCGACGCTCAAGGCCGGCGGCTCGGATGTCCTCTGCACGATCGTCATGTGCTCGAGATCGATCGCGCTCGAAGCTCCGCCGCGGCAGGGAATATCGAGCTCGAGACACGGACCGAACCAGCCGTCGGTCCAGGTAATCGCCGGCGCGCGCGCTTCGTCGAGCCAGGTCCGCTCGAGGTTCGTGCCGCCGAGCACCGAGCGCTCGATCGGAAGCTCCGCGCCGGTCCACTGCACCATTTCCTGCTTCGGTCGCAGCACGCGCAGCACGGTGTGCGACTCGCTGTAGTGCTCCACGAGCTGCACGAAGGCGCGACCGCGGTTGGCGAGGGCGTGCTTCGAGCGGCCGGTCTCGAGCGGGTAATCCGCGTTCCACAGCTCCCGCCGCGCGCCCGACTCGTCCAGCTCGAACACGACGAGTCGATAGCGCGCCATGCTCGCCGCCACGCGCTCCTGGCCCTGCGCGCGGTCGATGCGCGCGACGGAATGACCGTCCGGTGACGCGATCTCGATCGGGGTGAAATCCGCTTTCGACGGCACTTGAGCTGCGATGAATGGGAGGGCGAGCGCGAGCAGGATCGACATGGGTTCCTCGGGCTGAGTTTAGTCGTATAACTCACGCCTTCCTATGCAGGTCAAGGAACTCCTGACGCGCCTCGAGGCGGACGGATTTCTGCTCCAAACCGACGCGAAGCTTCCCAGCGCAGTCGCTCTGGTCGCAGGCGGCCCGATCAAGGGCTCGTGGTGGAGACATCCGCGCGGCAAGGAGATCTATGCCCTGCTCGGAGAGCTCTCGGAGCACGAGGACGTGCTCGCGCTGAAGCTCCTCGACGGGAAAGTGACCTTCGTGCACCGCCGATTGTGGCCCGCGGTGGTCTCGATCGGTTCCGCGCGCGAGCCGTGGCAGATGGAGAAGCTGGGCAAGCCTGCGCGCGAGCTGCTCGGGCGTGTCGACGACGAGGGCGAAGTCCAGGCCCAGGGCGCGGTGGTGAAACAGCTCGAGCAGCGCCTCCTGGTGCACGCCGAGCAGGTCCACACCGAGAAGGGCGCGCACGCCCTGGTCCTGATGAGCTGGCCGCGCTGGTGCAAGCTCCAGACGCCCGTCTGCCGCAAGATCCCGCTCGGGCTCGCCAAGAAGGAGCTGCAAACGCTGCTCGCCAAGCTCAATCAGCGGCACGGCGCGCGCGCCCGATTGCCTTTCGAATCAAAAGACGAGGCGTAGCGCCAGCGTCGCGGACAGCGCGGGATCGGACTCGACTTCGCGAGCGAGGGATCCGCTGGAATCGAGGAAGGAGTATTCGCGCCAGAGCGACGTGCCCGCGCCCAGCTCGATCTCGCATCCGCTGCTGCCGCGCCAGACGAGAGCGCCGTGGGCGTCGATGCGCTCGTCGCGGAAGACTCCGCGCGGCAGCGGATTGTCGGAGTTCAGGCGGAACTGGCGCGACTCGTAGTTCACTTCGCCGCGCAGAGACCAGGCCGGGGAGAGGCGCTGCTCGAGCGAGACGCGCGAGACTTCGAGGGCGAAGCGCAGGTCGTCGGTGAGCGCGATCTCCAGGCCGAGGAAGGGCGCGACCCAGGCGCTGTCCTCGAGGCGCGACTGGGCTTGCAGACCGACGGAAATGGCGATGTCCTTGCGCGGCTGGTAGCGCAAGCCGGCGAGGGCGCCGCCGAAGAAACTGTCCGAGAGGCTCGCGGAGTCCTCGCCGCCGAGCGAGACGGCGCCGCCGAGGAAGCCCGCGAGACCTTCGCCGCGCGAGGAGAGCCAGCTCGCGCCGACACTGGTTCGGTACAGATCGTTGAAGGGCGCGTTGGAGCCGGGGATCAAGCCGCTCGCTCCGCTGAACTTGTAGAAGGAGGCTTCGGTCTCGATGCGCAGGCTGAGCAGGCTGGCTCCAGAGAGCTCGCGACCGATCGCCGCGTTCCAGCCGCCGCGCTGCGAGCTGACTTCGCCGCCCACATCGGAAAGGCTCGCGGGCCTGTCGAGCCACGCAACGCCTTCGACCTCGACGAAACCGCGCGCTTCGCCGGGGCGAGGCAATCCGCTGAGGTCGTCGAAGCCGGCGCTGCTCGACGAGCCGGCGCTCGCGGCGCTGGAATGCATCGGCGGCAAGGCGGCCGAAGGCAGGGGCCGGACGTTCGATTGCGCGCTCGCCAGCGCTGGAAACGCGGCGAGGCTCAGCAGGAACAAATGCCGCAAGTGGATCGAGGGGCGCAGAGGGTGAAGGGCCGCGCCAGGCGTGGTTGGTCACGCACCGGCGCCGCGACACTTACTCGCGCCGCGCGCTTCCCTGAGGAAGCGGGTCACCGAAAGCTACCCCGAGCTTTTCGAGCAGGTCGGCGAGCGGGCAAGCGGCGGCCCGCCCCCCAGCTGCGGGAAGGCCGCGGGGCCCTTCCTGGCTTGAAAAAGGCCCAGGAAGCTGTGAAAAACGCATCGCAGTGACACATGCAGCGCGATGGACCCGCCGTAAATGTTGTCGGCATGGAGCCAGGCTCGACTCCGACAGGTTCGTCACTTCACGAGGGTGACTGAGAACTCCTTGGGCTCGGCCTTCTTGCAGGTTTCGGATCGCAGCTCGATGCGCAATTTCGCTTCTCCAGGAACCAGCTCGTCGACGACTTTCACGAAGCCGTCGTAGAGGGTCCCTCAACAATGGTGGTCGATCGGGAAAGGAACGCGGATCTCGACTCCGCTGCTGTTCTTCCCGATCAAGACCCCGTCGAGGTGCTCCAGCCGAAGATCGAGGAAGTGCTCGTCGAGTGCGGTCAGGGAGCGCACGCCTTCTCCAGGCCGGCCGACGACCATCGCGATGCGAGCTTCCTTGCCGATCTCGAGCTCGTACCGAGTCTCCGTCGTGTACAGCCCGTACGACAGATTCTCACCTGGCTCGACGTGGAACACCGGAGCTGACTCGGGTGAAGTTCCGAAGCTCGTGCCGGCCACTCCGACGTCGCCATATCCGCCGTGGATGTTGACCTTGTCGTTCCACCGAGCGGTGAACCAGAACGTCGGTCCTTTCTTCGTGGGGACCGCGTAGAACTTGAATCGCTTGTAGCGAGACTCCGTGTCGCGGACCTTCACTTCGTATCCCACCTGGATGCAGACCCATTCCTGATCGGGATGGAAGTTGCCCGCGAATCGCTCGCCCGCCTCCGTCAGATCGCCGTCGCTGTCGCAATCGAAATAGAGCACGTCGTAATACGGCGACCCCTTCGACGACTTGTCGAACACGGCCCATGAGCGGATGTTCTTCGCCTCGTTCAGGACGAACAGGCCGTAGAGCGGCTCGCTCGTGTACGCGGGCTGCTTTCCGATCTCACGATCGCGCGCGACCGGTGCGGGCGCTTGAGCGAGCGCGAAGATCGAAGCCAGAACGAAAGCGACTCTCGGAAGCATGGCGCTACCTCGTGGTCGGGAGAGCTCGGACGACTCGGTCTCGAATGCTACTGCGGATTCAAATGACCGGGTGGAGGTTTCACCCTTCCCATCGTCAGCGTTATCAGTACGGAGTCAGGTGAATTCGTCCGGAGTCGTGCGGGCATTCTCCCCGCCGCCTCGGCGGCGGGGAGAATGCCCGCACGACTCCGGACGAATTCACCTGACTCCGTACGTTAGAAACCGATCGGAAGCGGCGCGCTCATCTCGAAGACCGCGGCGTGGATCGCGCGCAGGGCAGCGGGCAGGACCGATTCCGCCACGGCGAAAAGCGCGCTGCCGCGGTCGGTTTCGGACCACTGGGCGCGCACGTCCAGCTCGTTTTCGTCGAGCGCGCGCCGCGCGGCTTCGACCTCGGTCGCGGTCGGCCCGACCAGCGCAATCAAGGCCAGCGAGCGCTCGACGTCGAAGATCTCGCGCTGGCTGGAGAGCAGGTTCGCGAGGTCGTCGCTCCATCCGCAAGCCACGCACATCCCGCGCGGGCCCGCCGACATCCACAGGGGTTCGATGTTGGATCGCGCGAGCCGCGCAAGGAATTCGCTGGAGCGCGCGGCGCGATCCTCGGCCTGACCGAGATCGACGTGGGCGAGGGTCAATCCGCGGCGCGCGGTCACGCCGACCGCAGCGGGGCCGTGGACTTCGCCCTCGCCGTGGACTTCGCGCGCGATCAAGGTTCCGGCGGCGTCGGGCTCGGACAGGCACAGGACGCGCGCCGGAATGTTCGCGCGCTCCAGCGGCTCGAGCGCGCCCGGGTGGAGCACGTTCGCGCCGCGGAACGCGTATTCCGCCGCGTCGCCGTAGCTCAGCTCGACGAGGCTCCTCGCGTCGGGCACCAACGCGGGGTCGGCGCTCATGACGCCGCCGACGACTTTCCAGAACTGGACTTCCCGCGCGCCGCAGGCTTCGCCGAGCAGGCTCGCCGACAGGTCGGATCCGTTGCGGCCGAGCGTGGTCAGATTGCCGGCTTGGTCCTTGGCGACGAAACCGGTGACCACGGGGATGCCGGGAACCTCGGCCAGGGAGCGGCGGATCGCCTCGCTGTTGCCGGCGAGCGGGCGCGCGCAACCGTGGTTGGAGTCGCTGATCAGGCCGAGATCGAAAGCGTCGACCGGCGTGGCGTTGCGACCGCTGGCGCGCAGGGCGGCGGCGACGATGCGCGCGCTCATGCGCTCGCCGAAGGACAGCACGAAGTCGCGCTCGGCGGCCGTGATCGCCTTGCGCGAGCGGATGCCCTCGAGCACGGCCCCGAGCTCGACCAGCAGGCGATTGAGCAGCTCCTGTTCCAGGCCACATTGCGACAAGAGGCTGCGGTGGCGGATGCGGACCCGATCGAGCTCGTTGCGGCCCTCCGCGGCGGCGTTCGCGACGGAAACCAGGAGCTCGGTCACGCCGCCGGCCGCGCTGACCACCGCCACTGGGCGCTCCCCGCCCCGCGAGCCCAGGATCGAGCAGACCCGCCAGATGCCGGGACCATCGGCGAGGGCGGCCCCGCCAAACTTCATGACCAGCGGCGGCTCGGGCGTTGCGTCGGGTTTCGGCGGCATCGGGGCTCGATTCAGACTACCACCCGCCGCGGGCAGGTTGCGCGTGTCCAAAGCGCGGTTCCGCGGTACTGCCCCGCATCGCTGTGCACGGGACGTGGGACAGGATCCGGTTCAGTTGGAAGCCTCCGATCGCGTACCATGGAGATTCCCCTCCGATGACCGAAAACCGCAGCGAAGCCATGACCGCCATCGACCGCGAGAGCCTGATCTACGACTGGAACACGACCGGCAAGCGTCCGGCGCCCCCCGCCGCGGTGCAGTTCGACGATGAAACTCTGCGGGACGGTCTGCAGAGCCCGTCCGCCAAGGACCCGTCGCTCGAGACCAAGATCGAGCTCGTCCATTTAATGGAGCGGCTGGGCATCCAGACCGCCGACGTCGGCCTGCCGGGCGCCGGTGCGCGCGCCAGGGAGCACATCACGCGCCTCGTGCGCGAGATGGCGCCGCTGAAGATCAAGGCCAACGTCGCCTGCCGCACGCTGATCGGCGACATCGCGCCGATCGTCGACGTGGTCCAGGCCACCGGCCAGCCGATCGAGGTCTGCGCCTTCATCGGCTCCTCCCCGATCCGCCAGTACGCGGAGAACTGGGAGTTCGACTCGATGCTCAAGCTGGTCAAGGACTCGGTCAGCTTCGCGGTCGCCCAGGGTCTGACCTGCATGTTCGTGACAGAGGACACCACTCGCGCCAACCCCGAGCACGTGCGCGCTCTCTACGAGACGGCGATCCAGGCCGGCGCCAAGCGCATCTGCGTCTGCGACACTTGCGGCCACGCGACCCCTGACGGTGTGCGCGCCCTGGTCGCCTATGTCGTGAGCATCGTCGAGCGCTCGGGCGCGGACGTCGGTGTCGACTGGCACGGGCACCGCGACCGCGGCATGGGACTGGTCAATGCCCTGACGGCGCTGGAAGCCGGCGCGACGCGAGTCCACGCGACCGCGCTGGGCGTCGGCGAGCGCGCCGGCAACACCGAGATGGACCTGCTGCTCGTCAACCTGCGCCTGCTCGGCTGGATCGACAACGATCTGTCGGCCCTCGGCGACTACGTGAGGCTGGCGAGCAAGGCGATCGGCGTGCCCCTGCCTACGAATTATCCGGTCTTCGGCTCCGACGCCTTCGAAACCGGCACCGGAGTCCACGCCGCGGCGGTGATCAAGGCCTTCCGCAAGGGCGACGTCTGGCTCGCCAATCGGGTGTACTCGGGCGTTCCCGCCGACATGGTCGGCCTCGAGCAGGTGATCAAGATCGGCCCGATGTCGGGCAAGTCGAACGTGATCTGGTTCCTCGAGAAGCACGGCCTGGCGCCCTCGGACGCGGCGGTCGAGAGCGTGCTGCAACTCGCCAAGGCAACTCCGCGCCTGCTCACGGACGTCGAGATCCTGACCGCGGCGCGCGTTTGATCAGCCCGCGCTGATCTTGCGCGGCTGCTGCTCCATGCGCAGCAGGACTTCGAGCGCGCTGCGGTGCAGACTCGACTGCGCGTTGTTGTGCACGCAGGTGAAGCACTTGTGGTAGCACTCGCGCTGGCGCTTCTGGCACATCGGCGCGGTCACGGTGTGGGCGAAAAGCACCGGTGCGCCATCGACACGGGTGGGACACAGGTGCATGCCCTGCGGAGGGTCGCTGATGCGAGAGTCTTCCTCGTGCACTGGACGGGCGGAGCCATCAGGATCCCGGCTCCGGGGCGAGTCTGGTCACCCCGCCTGCGTAAAGCAAGTTCAAGGACGGTGAGAAAGTGCCGTGCGCAGCTGCTCGAGAGTCGACTCGGCCATGGCGGCCCCCCGGTGGCTGTCTCGCGAGAGCTCGACGGCGGCCATGCCGCTGTAACCGATTTCGAGCAAGCCGTTTAGCGTCGCAGGCAGGTGGAGCACGCCCTTTCCGAAGGCCAGGTGCTCGTGGATTCCCGGTTGTGCGTCATCGAGGTGGACGTGGACCAGGCAGTCGGCGAGCTCGGAGAGCTGCTCGCCGATCCCGCGCGCGCCCGGAAGATCGCCGGTGGCGATCAGGTGGCCGACGTCCAGGGTCAAGCCGAGCTCCATCCCCTGATCCCCGAGGCGGCGCACCAGCTCGCGGTAACCGACCGGCCGCTCGACGAACATCCCGGGCTCGGGCTCGAAGGCCAGGCGGATGTTGCGATCGCGCCCATGCTCGAGCACCGGCAGCAGGCCGTCGGTCAATCGATGCCAGAGGATCTCGTCGGGAGTGCCGTCGGGCGCGACGCCCGACCAGAGCGAGACGATTTCCGCGCCGAGCTCCGACGCCAGGTCGATCGAGCGCTGGTAGAAGTCGACGCGCCGAGCGCGGTCCGTCGCGTGCTCCTCGAGCAGGGTCGGGAAGTGCTTGCGCCGCGGGTCCATGAGGTAGCGCGCTCCGGTCTCGATCGCCAGCTCGAGTCCAAGCTCGTCCGCGAGGCTGGCCAGACCGTCGACGGTCCGCGGCTCGAGGGCGTAGAGGTCGAGCCCCCCGACGTCCGGAGTCAGGGCGACGCCCTCGTACCCAAGGTCCGCCAGGAGGCGCAGCGCATCCTCGGGCCGATGGTGCGCCAGGCCATTCGTGTTGTACGCGAGGCGGAACATGGCCCGCAGAGTCTAGCAGTCAAAAAGCGCGGCCTGGGGTGTCGATAGACTCTTCATCGCCATGCAGAGCCGCATCATGTACATCGAATCCAAGGCCAACGGCCTGGTCGGTCCCGCGCGCATCGGCAGGGTGACTTTTTCGCAGTCCGGCTCGACGATCTACTACCGCGGGCGCGCCTTCCAGACCCTCGCGGGCGCCGGTTTCAAAGCGAACTACTTCGACGTCGAGACCGGCGAGCACTACTGGATCTCGGGCCCCAAGAAGAACGGCGAGGACAGCCTCTACGCGACCCACGTCAAGCCCGAGATCGACGAGGACGTACGCGACGAATACTGGCGCGGGATCCGCGGCCGGACGCAGAGCGACGGACTGTCCGGACCGAGCTCGCGCGGCTGACACTGGTACCCGGTATTCCACCGCCATTTTTTACATTCGCGGGAATGTAAAAAATGGCGGTGGAATACCGGGTACCAGCGTCAGGGATAGCGGATCGCGGTCTTCGAGCCGGGGGCGGCGTCGATTTTTCGCTCGGCGAGCGTGACGCCGTGCTCGTCTTGGATCAGCAGCGTGATCGGGCCGGGCGGAACATCGAGGAGCGCGCCCTCGCCGGGTTGGACAGCGGTGTCTCGCAAAAGGATCCCGTTGGACTCCGGCTGCAGGAGGATCAATGCACTCGAGGCATTCGTGACCGTCAACCGCGCGCTCGGCGACACTCGCAGGGTCATCTCCCGCGTCTCGCCGGCGACCAGCGTGACTCTCGCGGCTGCCACGAGAGGGCGAGGCTTTTTCAGGACGAGCGGGTCGTATTCGGGGAGGGTCTCCGCGGAAACGTCCCATTCGCCAGACTTCAGGCCCGAAAACTCGAACTCGGCCCCGCCCTCGACACCGCATCCCGCCCCGAAGCCTTCACGCACTCCCGACTGCACGACGAACACCGCCGCACTGCGGCGCTCGCCCGTATCCGAGTCGATGACGGTGCCGTGCAACCGCGCCGCGCGATCGACGACGAGCACGATTTCTTCGCGGCCCGGCTTCGCGACCACGGCCGGTGATCGAGAGTAGTCTCCATCGACCTTGCCGCCGGCAGTCAGCTCGTATTCGACGCCTCGCACAGGGCCGAGCTCGAATTCTCCTGCGTCATTGCTGGTGGTCGCATAGGTCTCCCGCGCCCCCGCCGACACTGGTTGCGCGAACACATTGCAGCCTGTCGCGGGCTCTCCGGACGACAGACGCACGAATCCGCGAAGGTAGATGCCCCGCCAGACCTGAAGCTCGACTTCGGCGCAGGCATCGCCTTTGGGGACGACGACTCGTTGTCCGACCGCGGCACAGATCTGCCCATCGCTCGCCGCATGCCGCTGCTCGCGCGGACCGATCAACCATTCGCCGGCGCGAAGATCGACGACCTCGAAGCGGCCGTCGATGCCTGTCCAGGAACTCGCGAAGGGCTTCGTGTGCGGCCCGAACGCGGTATCGACATCCGATTCGAAGCGGACCAGCCAGAGTTCGCTCTCGGCGAAGGGCGCCCCGAACTGGTCGCGGACGACGCCTCGTAGCCTCGGCCTCGTTCCGATCGAAAGGCGGACCTCGCGTTCCTCGCCAGGCTCGAGGGATTCGTGCGCAGCGGCGACAAGCAACGGCACGAGCCCGTCCAGCACGCTGAGCTCGAGCCCGATGCGCGCGGGCAGGCCATCGAGCCTCGCGAGGCCCTGCTCGTCGATCCGAGTCTCGAAACGCGAACGCGATCGATGGGCTTCGTCGAGCCAGAAGTCCGCTTGCCACTCCGCGTACTCGGGCACCGTGGCGCGCACGGTCAGGGCAGAATCCGTCTTGCGGCGCAAGCCCGTGACGCGGACCACGAGGCTCGATTGTCGTCCCAGTCGAACCTCGACTGCCTGCCTGTCCGTCTCGTGACCGGCGACGATCGGGACGAAGGCTCGCTCGAAGCCGATCGCGTCGACGAGCAGCGCGCAGTCCATGCCGATCGGCTGATCGACTTCGAGCTCTCCGCGAGCGTCGACAGCGAGCGTTCCATGCTCCAGCGTTTCGCAGTGCTCGTTGCGCGAAACGAATTGCACACGAGCGCTGGACAGAGGCATTCCCGTTTCGTCCTGGACGATGCGACAGAGGAAATGAATCCCGCTGTCGACGATCAGCTGCTCGCGGCCAGCGCTCGATGCGTCGGGGACGAAGTCGGTCTCGGGTGCTTGCGTGAGCGAGGCCTCATGGCTCGAGACGATGGTGTCGGCGACCTTCACCACGTGTTCCGCCGGAGGCTCGGACCCGGGCCGCGCCATCCAACTCAAAGCGGCGATGCCTGCCAGCAAGCCAGCGATCAGAAGGCCTCGTTTGGACATGAGTCGGGCTGGTGTAAAGCCCGAGTTCCCAGGATAGCCGCGATGCAGGTTGGAGTGTCGCTGGAGGGAGGACTCGCGCCGCAGGCTGCATTCCCTCCAGGCCCAGCCTCCCGAGTCTCGAACAAGGAAGCGTTCTGGAACGACGTTCCAACGCCTTCGGAAGGAAGTGACCTGTGCGACTGCTCGGTTTTTTTGCATTCTTCGCGCTCCTGGCCTGCGATGCGCGATCTCGAGCCTTGCTCCGTTGCGACACTCAGTCGGGATAGCGGATCTCGCCGCTCGCTCCTGGAGCGATCTCGATCTCGCGCACCGTCAGCGTCTTCGCTTTCGCGTTGCTGATGCGCAGCGAAATCCGGCCCGGAGGGAGGTTGAAGCGATGCTCCTGGCCCGGGTCGACGCCGGCGAGCTCCATCGCGAAGCCGTCGCTCGAGGGGTGCAGGTAGAAGAAGTCCTTGTCGCTGGTGTTCTTGAAGCTCAGGACGACGCTCGGTGAGACGCGCAGCACGATCTCTTTGGTTTCGCCGGGCACGAGGGTGACGCGCGTCGTCCCCATGCGAGCGTTGCGCGCGGTCACGGAGATGTCCCACACACCGGCCGAGATGCCCGTGACCTCGAAGGAGTTCTCGCGCGTCTGCGAGCCCATGGCGCGCGCAAAGCCGTCGCTGACGTTCGCCTGCGTGATGAAGATCATCGCCTCGCAAGGCTCGCTCGACTGCGAGTCGATGACCGTGCCGCGCAGGATCGCGGAGCGTTCGACGACCAGGACGACGTCCTCCGCGCCGCCTTTCGCGAGCACGCGCGGAGACTCGGCGAATTCGCCCTGGAACGCGCCGCCCGCCCTGAGCTCGTATTCCACTCCGCACAACGGTCCGAGCTCGAAGGCGCCTTCCTCGATGCTCTTCGTCGACAGGAAGCCCGTGTGATCCATGTCCGTCGCCTGGGTGAGCACGTTGCAGCCGACCGCGGGCTCGCCGGAGGCGAGCCGCACATGGCCGCGGATGTAGATCCCGCGCCACACGTGCAGCACGACTTCCGCGCGACCCGCGCCGGGCGGGATCACGACGCGCTGGCCGTAGGGCGCGAAGGGCGACGAGGGGATGGAGGACATCGCGGCGTCGATACCAGGCCCGACCCACCACTCGCCCTCGGCGATGTCCTTGAACTCGAAGCCTCCTTCGGTGTCGGTCTGCCTGCGGGCCGATGCGTTGGTCCAGGTGCGGAAGGTCATGCCCATGCTCGTGTCGGGCTTGACCAGCCACAGCTCCTCGCCGGCCACCGCGATTCCGTCCTGATCGATGGCACGGCCGAAGAGCGTGGCCTTGCCGCCGACGACCAGCGTGACTTCGCGCTCTTGTCCCGGATCGAGGCGCTGCTTCACGCGCTCGCGCATCAAGACGGCTTCGCCTTCCAGGACGGATAGCTCGATGTCGACGCGCGACGGAAGATCGGACAAGGTGGCGCGACCGTTGGCGTCGCTGACCGCGTTGAACGTCGAGCGCACGTGCTCGGCGTCGTCGAACCAGAAGTCCGACTGCGACAACTCGTAGGCCGCGGCCGTGGCGCGCACGGTGAGACTCGGCAAGGGCGCGCCCGCGGGATTGGTGACGAGCAGTTTCAAGCGCGCGGCGCCAGCCAGGCGCAATTCGAAAGCACGCTCGCTCGTTTCATGGCCGGGCACGACGCGCGCGGAGGCCTGCGCGAAGCCGTCGAGCTCGACCAGCAGGACGCTGTCCTTCCACGTGGCCGTGTGGATCTCGATCAAGGCTTCGCCGTCGGCAACCAGGCTCTGGCGGATCGGGGCGTCGCCGATCGGATTCCTGTAGACGAGCGTAGCGTGCACGAAGGGCAGGCGCGCGCCGTCTTCGTCGCGCACGACGCGTGCCCAGTAGTGAAGATCGAGCGCGTTGGCGAGCTCGATGCGCACTTCGCGCTGCTCGCCGGGCGCGAGGGCCGGGATCTGGCGCTGATCGGAGCTCAGCGGCTCGAGCAGCTGCTGGATTTCGAGCTCCATGGCCTTGCCGGGCTCGACCTCGAAGGCCGCGCGACCTTGAGCGTCGCTTTCGAGCGTCGCGAAGGGATCGCCCCAGTCTCCGCTGTCGGCCCTGATGGCAAGCTCGAGCCGCACCGTGGAAAGCGGCAGGCTGGTTTCCTTGGCCACGACCAGGACGAGCAAGGTGGTGCGCGCTCCTGCGTTCTGCGCGGAATTATTGGCCGAGCGCTCGAGCGCTTCGCGCTGATCGGCGGCCGAAACCTCGGGCGGTGTCGCCAGCGGGCCATCGTCCGGCCCCTTCGATGGAGTCGCGGGCTGGACCGAGGCTTCGGCGCCGCTTGCCGGATCCTCGCCGCGCCGCGCGAAGAACAGAAGTGCAGCGAGCAGCGCAACGACGGAAAGCGCGATCGGAAGAGTGCGTTTCAGCATGGGCAAGGGGTGCCGTCCGAGATGGCCATCTCTGGAATGATCATCGCAGCCAGAAACGAATCGTGGCCAAATCGCTTGGGATCCGCCCTGCATGATTCGCGCCTTGGTAGCTTGTTACGAACCATGAGCAAGCTCCTCGGCTCGCTGATTTTCGTTGTCGCATTGTCGAACCTGTCCTTCGCCCAGGGAGACGACACCTGCGCCACGGCCCAGGTCATCGCAGGCGCCGGGACTTTCGGATTCGACAACACGCTGGCCACGACCGATGGACTCGCCGACAACCTCTGCCTGTTCTTCGGGCAATCGCAGATCGAGAAGGACGTGTGGTGGAAGTGGACCACGGCGATCAGCGGCGCGTACCAGATCGACACCTGCGGACAGACGGGCGTCGACACGAAGCTCGCCGTGTACGACGGGTCTTGCGCGGGAGCCGTGCTGGCCTGTGGCGATGACGCCTGCAGCGTCCAGACCCTGATCCAGTTCCAGGCGACCGCGGGCAACACCTATATCATCCGCCTCGGCGATTTTCCGGGTCAGGCGGCGGGCACGGGGACTTTCGCGATCGGGCTGATCCCGCCCCTGCCGATCCTGGCCACGGCGACCAATCCAGCCAACGGACACGTCTACGACCTGCTCGAGTATTCGACCTGGAGCGCGGCGGAAGCGCGGGCGGTCTCGCTCGGCGGCCACCTGGCGACAGTCAACGACCAGGCCGAGCACGATTGGATCAACGCCACCTTCCACAATTTCCAGAGCGTCGACATCGATCTGTGGATCGGCATCAACGACGCCGCTGTCGAGGGGACCTTCGTGTGGGCGAGCGGTGATCCCGTGGGCTACACGAACTGGGACACGGGCGAGCCGAACAACGGCGCAGGCACGGAAGACTACGGCTGCATGCGTAAGAACAATCCGCTCGCCTTCTGGAACGATCTCTCGAACAGCCCGACGGGTTTCCACAACCAGGTGCACGGCGTGGTCGAGCTCGGAGCGACGACGACGACATATTGCACGGCCAAGATCAACAGCATCGGCTGCACGCCCGCGATCGGAGCCAGCGGAGTTTCCAGCGCGACTTCCGGCTCGGGCTTCGTGATCACCGCCGTCAACGAGCGCAACAACAAGCCTGGCCTGGTGATTTACACCAATGGCGGCCGCGCGGCCGTGATTTTCCAAGGCGGCTATCGCTGCATCAACTCGCCGATCAAGCGCTCGATTCCGTTGAGTTCCGGCGGAACGCCTGCACCGGTCAACGATTGCACCGGCGTCTACTCGTTCGACATGAATGCGTTTGCGACCGGCTCGCTCGGCGGGATTCCAGCGCCGTATCTGCTGGTCGCGGGCAGCGTGGTCGACGCGCAGTGCTGGGGCCGCGATCCCGGGTTCCCCTTCCCGAACAACTCGACGCTCAGCGACGGGCTCGAGTTCAGCGTGGGGCCGTAGAGGACGATGGTCGTTTCCGCGCGCACGCTGCGAAGCCTGACTTTCACTCGACGCCACACGCGCGAAGAATGCGTCCAGCGCTGCGAGGCCTGCGCCGAATCGACGCCGCACGTGCGCGTGGTGCGCGCGCGACTGCTGCTCGTGGTGCTAGCCCTCGCACTCGGCGCGGTCTCTGTGGAAATCGAATCGTGGATCGCAGCGGGCGCGGGATTCGCGGCATTCCTCGTCTGGGTCTTTCTGCGTAGGCGCGATCACGCCCGTCCGCTGCAGTGCGTGCGCTGCCTCGATCGCCCGCTCCGCAAGGGCGGAGTGTATTTGATCGACTTCATGTGAGATGCGCCGATTGGAGCTCGCGACGCGTCATACTGCGCCCATGAATTGGAAAGTCGCATTGACCACGTTCGGGTTGATCTTCCTGGCCGAGATGGGTGACAAGACACAGCTCGCGACGATCGGACTGGTCGCGAAGTCCAAAGCGCCCTGGGCCGTTTTCCTCGGATCAGCGCTTGCGTTGACGCTGGTCGCCCTGCTCGGCGTGCTCTTCGGCGAAGTCCTGACCCGTTACGTTCCGCAGGAAGTCCTGAAGAAGATCAGCGCTGTCTCCTTCCTCGTGATCGGCGGCCTGATGCTGTGGGGAAAGATCTAGCGTCGCGGCACGCGCCAGCTCTCACCGATGCGGCGCACGAAGATCGACTCGGCGCGCCGCGGAGCGAGCATCGACAGGGCGGCGAGCCAGCGCCACTTGGGGCGCAGGAAGACCTCGGGTCGCGGCGCGCGGTCCAGCTCGAGCACCGCGCGCGCCACTTCGCGCGCGCTCGCGGCCGTCGCGAGGGCTGGATCGGCGAGCTTTTCCGGATTGACCTGGGCCGCGAAGAAACCGGTCGAGGTCAACCCGGGATTCAAGGTGCACACCGCGATGTCGTGGCCGGCCCACTCGATGCGCAGGGCTTCGCCGATCGAGCACACGGCGGCCTTGCTCGCCGAGTAGAGGGCCTGGCCGGGGACCGCGCGGCGGCCGACGACGCTGGAGATGTTGACCACCACGCTTTCGCGGCCGCGCTTCAACCAGGGCAGGGCGTGCTTCGCGCACAGGAGGATCCCGATGACGTTCGTGTCGAGCACGCGGCGCGCTACCGCGACGTCGAGGTCCTCGACGCGCGCGCGATAACCGCTGCCGGCGTTGTTGACCAGCAGGTCGAGCCGGCCGAAGGCCTCGCCAACCTGACGGAAGGCCTGCGCGACCGAGGCCTCGTCCGACACGTCGCAGACGAGCCCGAGGTGCTCCTCGCTGCGCGCGAGGGAACGGCGCACGCGGTCCAATTCTTCGCCGCGCCGCGCGGCGATCGCCACGCGGTAGCCCGCATCCGCGGCCATGCGCGCCACGGCCTCGCCGATGCCCGACGAGGCTCCGGTGATCAGCGCGCAGCGCGCGTCACGCGTCAATGCCCGACGCTCTTCTTGAGCCAGAGCAGCTTCTTGAACCAGTCGCTGCGCGCGTCGTGGATCGCGACGATCTTGCTGTCGTACTCGTTGTATTGGGACAGGATCGTCTCTTCCCAGTCCGCGGTCATCGTGACCGCCGCTTCGTATTTCTCGCGAGCGGCCAGGCCCTTCTCGGTCGCCAGCTTGATGTCGCCCTTGGCCTTCGCGTTGGCTGCCGCTTCGTAGAGCTCCCTCGCATCCGCGGCGAGGGCCTTGGCTTCGATCCACTGCGGCTCGGTCGTGATCGAGTCAGGCGCGGGCGGCAGGTTGGATCCGCCCTTGTGTTCCTTCGCCGGCGGCGGGACTTCGGGCGGCATGTCCTGGAAGGGACTGGTCGCGACCGGCTCGGGAGCGTCCGCCTTCTTGTCCTTCTTGGTCATGACCGCGACGGCGATCGCGACCACGATCAGGACCACCGCGATCAGGCCGGGAATGACTGCGGGATTCGAACGCGGCGCGCTGGAGCGACCGCGGTCGCTCGAAGAAGACTTGGATGCCATGCGAAGTGGGTGGGTAGTTCAGGGGTGGCGGAGGCTCAACGATACCGCCGAAGACGCGCGAAGTACCCCCCGTCGATCGGGCCGTTTCCCTTGGCGCTGAGATCCTGCGGAGATTCCAGGGGAAAGCCTTCGGGCAGCGCAGCGCAGTCGGGGAGACTCTCGAGCTCCTCCTCGAGGACGAACTGCGTCTGCTCGGCGAGGAAGGCGCGCACCAGGCGCGCGTTTTCATCCGGGTCGAGGCTGCAGGTCGACCAGACCAGGCGTCCGCCCTGGCGCACGCGCTCGGCTCCTTCGCGGATCAAGCGCGACTGCAGGCTGACCAGGTCGGCCTTGGTCTTCGGGCCGTAGCGCCAGCGCGCCTCGGGACGAGCCGCGAGCACGCCGGTGTTCGTGCAAGGCGCGTCGACGAGCACGCCGTCGAATTCGCGCGGCGGAAGATTCGAGGTGCCGTTGGTGATGCACAGCTCCGCTCGCTCGGCGAGCGAGAGCCGCTCGAGGGTCGCGCGCAGACGCGCCAGTTTTTCATCGCTGACGTCGCAGGCGGTCACGCTTGCGCCGCTCTGCAGCATCACGGCGGTCTTGCCGCCCGGCGCCGCGCACAGATCGAGGATCGTCTCGCCTCCCTGGGCATCCATCGCGCGCGCGGCGCGCAAGGCGCTCTCGCCTTGCACGCTGATGCGGCCTTCGCGCATCGCCGGGCTGGCGAGCACGGCTTCCGAGGCTTCCGCGGGAGCGAGCAGGATCTCGGGATGGGTCGCGGGGCGCGTCACGATTCCGCCGGCGGTGAGTTCCGCTGCGATCGCATCGCGCGACGGAGCGATGACGCGGATCGAAAGCTCGGGCTCTTCGAGCGCGCCGACGGCCAGGGCGCGCGCGCGCTCGACGCCGAAGCGCGCGGTCCAGGACTTCATCAGCGGCGCCGGCATCGACAGCGCGTCCTCGGCCCACAGGAGCGGGTGCTCGATTGGATCGTGGAACACGTCGCGGTCGAGAGCGCAGGGCCGGCCGACGATGTCGCGGCGCGGATTGCCGGTGTGGGCGCGCGTGCGCGACAGCAGCAGGGCGTGGAGGAAGCCCTTGGCGTTGCGCATGTCCGCCGGCAGGCAGGTGTCGCCGATCAAGCGCACGGTTTCGCTGCCGAGGGCGTGGTCGGGGATGCGATCGAGGAACAGGGCCTGCACGATCGCGAGGTGCAGGTGCGCGGCGTAGTCCGCCGAGGGCTTGCCCTTCGCGAAGCGGCGCACGATCGCGCGCAGCGTGGCGCGCCGCCGCACTTCGGTGCCGATCAGGCGCCGCAAGAGACCGCGATCGCGCGCATCGAGGTCGCGGTCGAGAGCCTCGGCATCGACGTCGCGCAGCGGCGTGATCGAGCCCGAGCGCAGCAGGCGCCATGCAGTGAAACGCGGCATGTCTCAGGTCTTCGCGGGAGCCTCGGGCAGGGAAGCGAAGCGCTCGCCGCGAGAGAAACGCGCGCCGCGCAAGTAATCGGCGGCCGGCATCGGTCGTTTTCCGGCGAGGACGATCTCGATCAGCTCGAGCGAGCCTTCGCCGCAGGCGAGCAGGAGGCGCGGACTGGTCTCCACGAGCTCGCCTGGGGTGCCGAGCGCGGTCCCGCCGTGAGCTCGCGCGCGCAGCACCACCAGCTCGCGTCCCTTGGGATCGAGGCAGCGCGCTCCGGGCCAGGGATTCTGCGCGCGCACTTGCCGAGCGAGGTCCTGAGCCGCTCGCGTGAAGTCGACGCGGCCCTGCTCCTTCTTCAATTTCCGCGCGTAGCTCGATCGAGCGTGGTCCTGAGGCGTGAACACGGCGCGCCCGCTCTCGAGCAGGTCGAGACCTTCGACCGCCAGCTCGCCTCCGAGCGGCGCGAGGGCTTCGAGCAGATCGCCGGCTGTCTCGTCGGGCCCGATCGCTCGCTCGCGCGTCGCGAGCACGTCGCCCTCGTCGAGCCGCGCGACGATGCGCTGCAGACTGACTCCGGTGAGCTCATCGCCGGCCAGGATCGCCGCCTGGATCGGCGAGGCGCCGCGATGGCGGGGCAAGAGCGACGCGTGGACGTTGAGCGCGCCCCGCGGTGCGAGCGAGAGCAGCGCATCCTTCATGATCACGCCGTAGCTCGCGACGACCATGACGTCGGGCGACAGGGCGCGCAGCTCGGCGATGAAGTCCGCCGCGTGGGGATCGGCGGGCTGGAACACCGGGATCGCATGGTCGCGTGCGAGCAGCACGAGCTCCGAGGTCGCTGTCTCGCGCCCGCGGCCGCGCGGCCGATCGGGAAGCGTCACCACGCCAAGCGCGGCATGTCGGCTCTGCAAGAGACGCTCGAGCACCGGCGTCGCGAACGGCGGCGAACCGAAGAAGACGAAACGCATTCAGCCGCCGGCCAGGATCAGATCTTCGACATCACGGTCTTCTTGAACGCGTCGTAGTTCTGCGAGCCCACGATCTGATGCACGACGTTTCCGCCCTTGAGGATCAGGAAAGTCGGGATCGCGCTGATGCCGTAGCGCGCGGGCACTTCGGTGTTGTCCTGGGTGTTGAGCTTGACGACTTTCAACTTGCCGTTGAGCTCGCTGGCGAGCTTGTCGACGTAGGGCGACATCGCGCGGCAGGGGCCGCACCATTCGGCCCAGAAATCGACCAGGACGGGCAGGGTGCTTTGCAGGACGGCGGTGTCCCAGGTGCTGTCGGTGACGTCGGAAGCGTTGCTCATGTCGTTGTCTCGTTGCGTGATGTCTGGAGTGTGGGTGGTCAATATGGGACCGAGTCGAGCACTCGTCCACCCCCCGGGGTCAGGCCTGGTCTTCGTTCGAGTCCGAATCGGCGGGGGCCAGCTCTTCGGCAGTCGATTCTGCCTCCGCGGCGGCGCGCGGGGTCAGCACCAGGCCCGTGTCCTCGATGCTTTCGTCGTCGAACTCGCTGTGGCGCACGATGTCCACCAGGTCGCCGTCGACGTCGTCGCGCAGGACGATCGTGATCTCGCCCTGCGGGGTCTCCTGCACGGCTCCGGCCACGCCGAGCTTGACCAGCTCGAGCAGCGCGCAGAACGAGCCGATCAGGGTCGACTTCGAGACTTCTTCGCCCTCCGTGGCTTCGAGGAGCAGCTGGCGCAGGGTCACTTCGCGACGCCCGCCGATCCAGGCGACCAGGCGCTCGACGTACCAGCGCAGCGGGCGGTCGTCGCGCTGGATCTTCAGCGCGCGGTTGGCCATGGTCTCGCGCATCAGGCGCGAGAAGGCAGCCAGGAGATCCCAATGCGTCAGCTCGCCGAGGTCGATCGTCGCTTCTTCGGGATTGTTGCCCGCGGCGGCCTTGTCGCCGAGCGGGAAGAGCAGGTTGCGCTCGTCCTGCTTGTCGGAGAGCTCGCGCGAGACCTGCTTGAAGTGGCGGTACTCGATCAGGCGCTGGATCAACTCGTCGCGCGGGTCGAGCTCCTCCTCGAGATCGACTTCCTCGCGCGGCAGGAGCGAGCGCGACTTGATCGACATCAAGGTGGCCGCCATCAGCAGGAAGTCTCCGGCGACTTCGATGTCGATCTCCTCGAGGGCTTTCAGGTACGCGAGGTAACCGTCGAGGACCTTGGTGATCTGGACCTCGTGGATGTCGACTTCCTGCTCGTTGACCAGGTGCAGCAAGAGGTCCAAGGGCCCCTGGAACACCTGCTCGAGCCGGACGGTGTAGTCGGCGTTCATTGGATGCCCTTGGTCAGGCCGTCGATCGCCCACCAGAAGCCGCTGATCATCTCTCTGACGATATGTTGCACCTGAGGCACGAAACGCATCAAGGCGAAAACGATCAGGATGCCGAAGGGCTCGATGAAGCCGTAGCCCGCTCGCATCGACGCCGGCAGGAGCCAGTTCATGACGCGCGAGCCGTCGAGCGGCGGAATCGGCAGGAGATTGAACGCGGCCAGCGTGATGTTGGCGTACATCGACCACATCAGGACCTGCATCACCGGCGAGTTCGGATCGTAGTGGCCGTACGCGAGGCAGAGCTTGAGCGCGATGGCGAACACGATCGCGATCAGGAAATTCGACGCTGGCCCGGCGAGGGCGACCAGGGCCATGTCGCGCGGTGGATTGCGCAGGCGGTGGTAGGTGACCGGCACCGGCTTGGCGCCGCCGAAGGGCGCCTGGCCAGCGAAGGCCAAAAGGGCCGGCAGCAGGATGGTCATGAAGGGATCGATGTGCGGGATCGGATTGAGCGTGATCCGCCCCAGATCGCGAGCCGTCGGATCCCCGCATTTCAGGGCCACCCAGCCGTGGGCCGCTTCGTGGATGCCCAGGGACAGGATCACGAACCCGACGACCAGGGCGATGTCGAGAGGCCCCAAACGTCCACCCATGGCCTGCATCGGAGCGAAGGCGAAGGCCGCTGCGGTCAGGACGGAGATTTCACCGACGCGGCGGCGCCAGGAGCTCGGGGGACGGATACCCACGTGGATGGTTGTTCGCGCGGGGATGAGGCGTCGCAATGGTGACCGCAGGACCGCGGAGGGGTTTATAGCACAGCCCCCCCCAGGCGCGGCTCGCCTTGCGGCACGCCTCCAGCCCCGTAGGATTCACCCGTGCCCGACGCTCCGCCTCGCCAGGTTCTCATGACCATCCAAGACACCAACCGCAAGCTCGAAGCCCGTCTCGAGCATGCCCGCGAGGTGATCCGAGTCGAAGCCCGCGCGATCTCGAATCTCGACGAGCGACTGGGCGACAGCTTCTCGAGCGCGATCGATCTGATCCTGGGTTGCGAGGGCGTAGTGGTGGTCACTGGCATGGGCAAGGCCGGGCTGATCGCCCAGAAGGTCTCGGCCACTCTGGCCAGCACCGGCACGCCGTCGATCTTCCTGCACCCGGCCGAGGCGCTGCACGGCGACCTGGGCCGCATCCGCAGCCGCGACCTGGTCCTGGCCCTGTCGAATTCCGGCGAGACGGTCGAGATCAAGCTCCTGGTGCCGGCCGTGCGCAAGATCGGCGCGCGCCTGATCGCCGTGACCGGCATGCCCGATTCGACCCTCGGGCACCTCTCCGACGTGGTGCTCGACATCGGACCGATCGACGAGGCCTGCCCGCTGGGCCTCGCGCCCACGGCCAGCACCTCGGCGCTCCTGGCCCTGGGCGACGCTCTGGCCATGGTCGTATCGAAGGAGCGCAACTTCTCGCGCGAGGAATACGCGCTCTACCACCCCGCCGGCGCCCTGGGCCGCAAGTTGATGCATGTCGGCGAGGTCATGCGCAAGGGACGCGAGCTGCCGCTGTGCAAGCTGGGCACGCCCCTGCACGAAGTCTTGCGCGTCATGTCCGACACTCCCGGTCGGCCGGGAGTGGCCCTGATCGTCGACGAGGACGGGCGGCTGATCGGGATCTTCACCGACGGCGACTTCCGCCGCCGTTTCAAGCAGGGCGAGATCCTGCGCCACGAAGATCCGATCGACCCGCTGATGACCCGCAACCCCAAGTGGGTGCGGCCCGACGAGCTGGTGCAATCGCTCGAGCGCATGATGAAGGAGCACCACGTCGACCAGATGCCCGTAATCGACGAAAAGAGCCGCAAGCCCGTGGGCCTGGTCGACGTCCAGGATCTGCTCGACACGCACGTCTGAGCGCTCGCGCGCTCCTCGTCTCGCCTTCGGACGCTCCTGCCTCGCTACGCCGCCTAGTTCCAAGGCCTCCTATCCGCGCCGGTCTGAATCGCCTGGGACCACCTTGTATTAGGGCGTGCTCTGGCGTTCGCGAAGTTTATGCTCGCGAGCGATGTCGCAGGAACCTCCGCAGTGGCTGCGCTCGCTCGGCGCGATCCGCCTGGTCGTGCTCGACGTCGACGGCGTGCTGACCGATGGAAGGGTGATCTACGCCGGCCAGGAAGAGGTCCAGCTCTTCCATGTCCACGACGGGGCGGGGATCGTCTGGCTGCTGAAGGCCGGGGTCCAGGTGGCCTGGATCACCGGGCGCGGCTCGAAGGCGACTGAAACGCGCGCCAAGGAGCTCGGGGTCAAGGAGCTGCACCAGAAGACCGGCCCCAAGCGGCCCGTCCTCGCCAGTCTGCAGCAGCGCCTGTCGATCCCGCGCGAACAGACCCTGGCCATGGGCGACGACCTGGTCGACTTCGAGCTGTTCGACCTCGCCGCCGTGTGCGTCGCGCCGGCCAACGCGCGGCCTGAAGTGCGCGCACGCGCCGACTTCGTGACCCTCTCGCCCGGCGGCCTGGGCGCGGTGCGCGAGATGGCCGAGCGCGTCCTGCGCGCGCGCGGCGCTTGGGATGGTCTCGTCGCCTCCGCCGGGGCGTCGGAGCGATGAAGCGCTGGCTGTTCTTCGCCGCCATCTTCCTCGCCGGCCTCGCCGTCCTGTGGTGGATCGACCGCGGCCGCCGCCCCGAGGTCCACCCCGCGGATCAGACCCCAACGCCGGATAGCCAGTCCCCGACGCAACTGACGCCGGTGCCGACCGCCAAGGGTCAGAGCGTGTCCGCCGGCGCCGACGGGTCGCTGCGCGTCGACACCTTCGACGATTCCGGCACGGGCAAGCTGCTGTACCGGATGACCGCCGAGAACTCGGCGTCGCTGGGCGACGGGGTCTACCGTCTCGACAAGCTGGTCGTGCGCTTCTTCGTGCGCGGCACGGATCAATTGAAGACGGAGTTGCGGGCCGACACCGCGCTGGCGCGGATCACTTTCATGCCTGCGTTCGAGATCGATCCCGCCTATCCGATCCAGCTCGACGGCGTGGTCGTCACGATGCACGAGGGCTCGCCCTTCGTGCCCTTGACGTTCAAGGTCCCCCACGCGACCGGCTCGCTCGCCGAGCCGACTCTGATCTCGACCGACCATGTCGACATCGACGGCAAGGACCTGGTCGCCGACGGCGTCGGACTCTCCTACCACGGGACGACTCAGGAGCTGAAGCTCGAGCGCGACACGACGGTCAGCCTGACGCTCGAGGACGGCACGCAGGCGAAGCTCTCGGCGCGCGGCGGTCTGACCATGACCAGCCTCGACCAGCCGGGCGTGGGCGCGACGCGCGTCATCGCTCGCGAGCTCGCGCACTTGAGCTTCGAAGGCAAGGAGCCGCTGCAACTCGACGCCGACGAAGTCTCGCTCGACGCCCTGAGCACGCGCGAGAAAACGGGCACCCGCTTCCAGCCCACGCGCGTCAGCGCCCACGGCGCGGTGCAGCTGACGCCGAAGGACGGAAAGTTCTTCGGCAACGACGCCGAGCTCGAGCTCGATCCCGAGGGCCGGCCGCAGAGCGCGCGTTTCGAGGGCGCCCCGCGCGTCGAGCTCCTGTTGCGCGACGTCGAGCAGGCCGCGGTGCCAGGCGTGGTCAAGCCGGAATCCGGCGATCTGCCGGTGCAGATGATCGGCGCGGGTCCGCTGGTCGTGCAGATCGCCGGCACGCCGCATTTCGATTTCCACGGGCCAGCCACGCTGATCCTGCCGACGCTCGACGTGACCTTGACCGCCCAGGAAAAGCTGAGCGGAACGCGCGTCGCCGACAAGGACTTCGGCCGGCTCGACGCGATCGGCGGTGTCGAAGCCCAGGCCGCGGGCGCGACCTTGACCACCCAGGAGCTGCGCATCGAGCGCAAGCTCACCAAGGAAGGCAAGCTCGCGGCGAGTCTCACCACCGACAGCAGCGCCCACGCCACGGGTCCGCTCGCGGACGGCGGCATCTTCGACTTGACCGCGCTCGGCGGACTCGAGTTCGTGCGCCTCGAGAAGTCCTTCCAGGTGCCGATCGCGCGCGACGTCGAGCTCGACGTGACCGGTCCGAAGCCCATGCACGCCAAGGCGCGCGAGATCCGCGACCTCGATGAAGCGACCCGCTCGTTGATCGGGACGGGAGACGTGTCCTTCGAGAATGAGCTGGGTCGCGGCACGGGTCAGCGCGTGGTCTCGCGCGGCGCGGACTCGGCCGATCTGTTCGGCGCGCCCTCCACGCCGGCGCACGTGGAATTCGAGCAGGGCTCGATCGATGCGCAGACTCTGAGCTTCCAAGGCGAGCACCTGCGCGCCGAGGGCGATGCCCACGCGAAAGTCGGCATCGAAGGCTCGGACTACCGATTGGATTCGCGCTGGATCGACATCCAGCGCCATCCGGTCGGCGAGGGCGTCGAATTGTCGCTCGAAGCGGGCGGAGAAGTCGCGGCGCACATCGCGGACCCGCAGCGCACGATCGATCTCACCTCCGACCACGTTCTCGCCAAGGCCTTCTCCGCCACGTCGAAGCTCAAGGAAGTCGAGAGCCGCGGACTCGAGGCCAGCGGCTCCGTGGTGTTCCACGTGAAGGGCGACGAGGAGCTCGACGGCAGCGGCGAGCGCCTGATGATCGACGCCGATCGCAGCGGACAGCTCTATCCGGCCCTGAACCACCGCGTGCAGCTCACCGGCCGCATGCCCAAGGACAATCTGGCCTTCGAGATGACCGCGGGAAGCGTGCGTTTCGCGCCGCAGAGCCTGTCCGCCGAGGACCCGGCGATCGAGATCATGGGCGTGGCCGCGCCGATGGGCGAGGAGAGCGCGTTGCCGCTCGAATCGCCGTTGCACGCCGTGGCGGGTGCGATGTCGGTCGATCCGACTTCGATCCTGTTCACCGAGGGCGTGTACCTCGGGCAGACCGCGACCAAGGAAAGCACCTGGTCGCTCGATTCGGAGAGCCTCGTGCTCACCGGCGCTCGCATGGAAGTGCCGGGCGAGCCCGAGCCGCGCTTCAACATCACCAGCGTGCTGGCCTGGGGCGGCTTCCAAGCCCTGTTCTCCGACCAGGTCAATGCGCGCGGCACCACGTTGATGCTCGACCGCGAGCAGAATCGCCTGACGCTGCGCGGCGATCCGGCCGAGTTCGAGCTCGGCGGCTGGCGCATCGGCACGGAGTGGATCGAGGTCGACCTCACCACGGGTTTCTGGCGCACGGCCAGGGGCTCGGCGACGACGCTCGACGAGCGCTCCGGCGACCTCGAGTTCCGCTTCGCGTCGATGGAGCCGATGAACGGCGTCGATTCACGGATCGAGGTGGTGCGCGAGCCTTCCTTCGTCGATCACAAGCACCAGCGCGAGACTCGCGCGGCCTGGGCCCTGTTCTGGCTCGACGAGCAGCGGCTCGAGAATCTGAGCTTGAAGCTCTTGCGCAGGCCCGAGCTGGGCGTGCCCGAACGAGTTGAAGCGCCGCCGCCGCAGCGCGCATCCGGCTCCGGCTACCTGGCGCAGATGCAAGCACTGCCCTTCCTCAAGGGCGTTCACGAGGCCTACTTCGAAGGCAACATCGAGGTGCTCGATCACGGCGAGCGCCGCGTCCGCGCCGACTCCATGTACCTCGACTTCGTCGATGGACACGGCTGGTTGCGCGGGTTCATCCTGACCGTCGTCACGCCTTTCCGCTCCGGCGCGAAGTACCTGAAGCTGCACGCCGATTGGCTCAGCTTCTCGCCCGACGAATCCGCGCGCGCGAAGAATGCCGTCGTGACCTCGTGCGAGTTCGACGATCCGCACTACGTGATCAACCTGGGCGATCTGCGGATGAAGCCGCGCCACGCCCGCAAGCCCGCGAAGGCCGGCGCGCCGGGCGGCGAGACGTCCGACGGTCCGATCGAAGGCTACGACGTCAAGTCCAAGAACAACTCGGTGCAGTTCGGCGACAGCCCGAAGATCCCGATGCCCGAGATCTCGTTCCCGACGGACGCGAGCTTCTCGATTCCGCCGAACAGTTTCACGCTGTTCGGCATCCGCGGATTCTCGATCGGCAACATCGCCCGCTTCGGCGCCTTCCTGGGCTTGACCTTCGATATTCCGCTGGGCTTCGTCTCCAACTCGGTCCACCGCGTCCTGAGCAAGTTCCCCGATCCGCCCGAGGGCTCGAATACCGCGGACGTCAAGTACCTCAACTCGCGCGGCCTGCTGCTCGACGGCAAGAACTCGATCGAGCAGAAGGGCGTCTACAAGCTGGTCACGCGCCTGGCCGTGATCAGCGACACGGGCAGCGACAAGGGCCTGGTGCGAGTCCCCAGGGACGAGCGCGAAAACCTGCGCCTGTGGCTGCGAATGCGCGGCCGGCGCTGGCTCGGCATCAACGAGTGGTTCGATTTCAACCTGACCACCCAGACGGATCCGGGCGTGCAGGCGGAGTTCTTCCAGGGCGATTACCTGCGTTGGGAAGAGCGCGAGACCTACTTGCACTGGCGCCGGGTGCGCGGGCTCACCTACATGCGCGCGACGATCGAGACCCAGCTCGACGATCACCGCACAGAGGTCATCGAGGAGCCCTCGGCCGGAACCACGCGCGGCCGCGGTCCGATCGCGAGCCTGTGGGGCCGCGACCTGGTGTACAGCTCGGACACCACCCTCGCCCACCTGCGACGGATCGAGGGCAAGGCGCGCTTCAACGAGCTGCCCTTCCCCGATGGGTTCGGCGAGCAGGAAGTTTCGCGCCTCGACACTTCGCATCGCATCGAGCGGCCGATGCCGCTCGGCGTGATGCAGGCGCGACTGGTTCCCTTCGTCGAAGGTCGCGCGACTGCCTGGGATCAAGGCGCGGTCGGATCGGAATCGCCGTCGCGATTCGCGCTGCTCGTCGGCGCGGAGATGTCGGCCACCTTCTGGCGCATGTACGGCGACGGCGACCTGCACTCGCTGACACCGAGCATCGGATTGCGCAGCGATGTAGCCCTCGAGGAGAACGGCACTCCTGCCCAGTTCGACGGTGTCGAGGATCCGATCGACGGACAGTTCGCGGAATTCGGCTTGCGCTCGCGCTGGGTCAAGCCGCGCGATGTGCACCGGCCCGAGGAAGAGGAACGCTTCCTCGACATCGAGCTCCGTCAGGCCTACGGCGATCACCTGAGCGGCGGACGCCCCGAGGGCTGGCAGCCGCTGCGCGTCAACGCACAATGGGTCAGCGAGGCCTTCAAGGTGCCCTTCGGCGTGACGCACGACGCGCGCTACGACCTCGATCTCGATCAGACGATCTATTCGCGCTCGTCCGTCGGCGTCCAGATCATCAAGCCCCTGTTGATCGAGACCGGTTTCAACAATGCGCGCGATCTCGCCGGAGTGCGGCTGTACAGCGCCTGGTCGATGGCTGCGCGCTACGAGTTCTCGGACAAGTGGCAGATCGAAGGACAGCAGACGCTGTCGACCCTGTCCGACAGCCAGTTGGACTCGAGCGTCCTGCTGCGGCGGATCGGGCACGACTTCGTGGTCGAGCTCGAGTACTCGTTCATCGCCGGCGAAGGCGGCAGCTCGATCAGCCTGAAGGTCGAGCCGCTCCTGACCTACCGCCAATCGCGACTCAGATTCCTGTCGCGCCTGCAGGCCCAGGGCAACTGACGGCAGCTGGCGCGGGCTAGAATCGCCGCGCCATGTTCGGGCTGTCCGGATTCGAGATCACCGTCCTCCTGTTCCTGGCCGTCCTGATCTTCCACGAACGCCTGCCGAGGGTTGCCGCGGCGCTCGCCGACTGGTGGAAGAGCGATCGCCGCTAGCGCTCGGCTGGTGTCCCGTACCAGAAGTACGTCGACAAGATCGGCCTGCCTGCGGCTCCCTGGCTGCGTTGCCGCTCCTCCGAGTGTTGCAGAGAACACGCGTCGTCGCGGCGCCTTGCCAGGAAGCCGCATTCAGGCCCCCTTTGCCAACGTACTTCAGGTACAGGACACTAGAATCGCCGCGCCCATGTTCGGTCTGTCAGCCTTCGAAATCATCGTCATCGTCGTGGTGGCGATCCTGGTCTTCGGTGAGCGCCTGCCCCAGGTGGCGGCGGAGTTCGCCGGCTGGTTGATGAAGCTGCGGCGCTCCTTGACCGACCTGCGTCGCGAGAGCGGCATCGATCGCGAGATCTCCGAGGTGCGCCGCCAGGTCGAGAACGCCGTGCCGCGCGAGGTGCGCAGCTTCAACGTCGAGCGCAGCGTCCAGAAGAGCGTTCAGACCATCCAGCAGGAGGTCATCTCGCCCGTGGTCAAGGAATTCGACTCCGCTCGCGCGGCCGCGGCTCCCGAGCGCAGCGGATCGCCGATCGATCGGCGCGAGTCCACGGGGTCAGAGGGCCAGTCCGCGGAGAACGACGAGCCCGCGCGGATCACTCCTGCGAGGACGGATCCGACGGTTCCACCTGCAGCGACAGATCCCCTCCCGTGAGGGCTTCCAGGACCGAGGCGTCGGCCTCGTCGAAGATGTTGCTCCAGCCGCCGGAAGCTTCCTGACCCGGAAGCGCGGGCGCGGTGTCGGCGGGCATGTGCTCGTCGAACCAACGGTTGTTCGATTGGACCGTCCCGACCACGGCGGCGATCTGCACGTCGCACTCCGCGGCGAGCTGGCCGAGGACTTCGGCGGGCACGATCGCCGGCATGCACACGGTCAGGAGCTGGCCGTTGCGGTCGACGGGGATCAGACGGTGGGTGCGGAAGAACTCGCGGTCCATGCCATCGAAGGCTTTCGCGCTCGGCGGATGGATGTCGACCGGCAGGAAGGGCAGGTTGTAGAGGTCGCACACCACGCGCGAGAGTTCCCAGTCGCTGATCAGGTTGTCGCCGACCAGGATCTCGGGGAAGGGCGTCTGCCCCGCGCTGCCCGTCTGCAGGGCGAGGTGCAGGCGCTGGGGATCGATCAGGCCGCGCTGACCCAGGACCTGGGCGACGTGGGCGTATTCGAGGCGCTGGCTGCTCTTCAAGGTGGCGAGGACCGCGGAGTCGGAGCTCAGCGGTTCCTCGAAACCCCTATCGGCCTGGCGGCCCCGAGGCCTTGAGCCGAGGCTGAACCGGCACCTCGAACCGAGAATCGCCGGAACCTTCCAACCCGGATCGCGCGACGCCTCGCCGGTACCCGGTATTCCACCGCCATTTTTTACATGCCGCGGCGTGTAAAAAATGGCGGTGGAATACCGGGTACCGGTCAGACGTCGAGGTTTCGGACTTCCAGGGCGTGGCGCTCGATGTATTCGCGCCGCGGCTCGACCAGGTTGGACATCAACAAGGTGAAGATGTTGTCCGCGGCGACTTCGTCTTCCAGGCGCACGTGGTAGAGGCGGCGGCGCTTGGGGTCCATGGTCGACTCCCACAGCTGCTCGGGATTCATTTCACCCAGACCTTTGTAGCGCTGCAGCTCGACCTCGCCTTCGGAGCTTTTGCGCACGGCCTCGGCGAGAGCCATCAGCGAGGAGCAGACCGTGGTCGTCTTGCCGCGCACCACCTCGAAGCGACCGCCGCCGCGGAACAGAAGCCCGCGCGCCGAAAGGGCGGCGAGCACCGTCCCGAGTTCCTGGGTGTGCAGGAGTCGCGCCGTGACCACGTGGGCCGTCTCGCGGTTGACCGGGCTGTCGGGCCCGTCGCAGACCCGCAGCGTCTCGCCTTGCGGAAGTCGCGCGCGTTGCAGCTCGAGGAAATCGCCTAGCTTCTCCTGGGTCTCGAACAGGTGGTCGACGTTGCCGGCGCGCGCCCACCAGCCGGGGATGCGACCGCCGTCGTAGCTCTCGAGCACGCGCTCCTTGGAAAGCCGCGTCCAGGCCGGGATCGCGCGGTCGATGGTTTCCTCGAGGTGGCGCAGGTCCTCCAGCAGCTGCCGCAGCTCCGGCCCGTTCCATTCGCGCTTGGCCTCGAGGTCGCGCACGGTGATCGACTTGGCGCTGAGCTCGGCCAGGGTGCGGCGCAGCTCCGCGTCGCTGGCGATGTAGCGCTCGCCGTCCTTGGTCTTCAGCTTGTAGAGCGGCGGCTGAGCGATGTAGAGCATCCCGCTCTCGATCAGCGGCCGCATGTGCCGGAAGAAGAAAGTCAAAAGCAGGGTGCGGATGTGCGAGCCGTCGACATCCGCGTCGGTCATGATGATCGTCTTGCCGTAGCGCACCTTCTCCAGGTCGAAGTCCTCGGCGATGCCGCAGCCGAGCGCCGAGATGATGATCTGGATTTCGGAGTGCCCGAGCATCTTGTCCAGGCGCGCCTTCTCGACGTTCAGGATCTTGCCCTTCAAGGGCAGGATGGCCTGGAACCTGCGGTCGCGGCCCTCCTTGGCCGAGCCACCGGCCGAGTCACCTTCGACGAGGTACAGCTCCGACTCGTTCTTGTCGTCGCTCTGACAGTCCGCGAGCTTGCCCGGCAGGTTGCCGCTGGCCAGGGCCGACTTGCGCCGCACCAGGTCGCGCGCCTTGCGAGCCGCTTCGCGCGCCATCTGCGAGCGCACGGCCTTCTGCACGATCGCCTTGGCGATCGCCGGATGCTCCTCGAGGTAGCGCGCGAAGAAATCGCCGAACGCGGAATTGACCACGCCTTCGACTTCGCGGTTGCCGAGCTTGTCCTTGGTCTGGCCTTCGAACTGCGGATCGGGGACGTAGATCGAGACGATCGCGGTCACGCCTTCGCGGAAGTCGTCGCCGGTCAGCTGCAGCTTGTCGGAGTCCTTGATCAGCTTCTCCTGCTTCGCGTAGGAGTTGAGCGTGCGCGTCAGGGCCGTCTTGAATCCCGCGAGGTGCGTGCCGCCGCCGGGAGTCTTGATGTTGTTGACGAAGGTGAAGATGCCTTCCTGGTACGTGTCCGTGTACTGCATCGCGACTTCGATCTTGTATTCGACGCCCGGCATCTCGGGCGAAGTCGCTTCCTTGACCACGTGCACGATCTCGGCGTGCAGCGGTTCCTTGTTCTTGTTGATGTGCTGGACGAAGGTGCGCGTGCCTTCGGGGTATTCGAAGTGCTCCTTCTCGCCGGTGCGCAGATCCTCCAGGTCGATCACGATCCCGCGCGCGCCCATCAAGTAGGCTGTCTCGCGCAGGCGGCTGGCGACGATGTCGTAGTCGATTTCCGTGGTGGTGAAGATCTGGTGGTCGGCCTTGAAGATCACCTGGGTGCCGCGCTTGTCGCTGCGGCCGACGGAGGCCAGCGGCGCGCAGGGAACGCCGCGCTCGAATTTCATCCAGTGCGTCTGGCCGTTCTGGAAGACGTTGACTTCCAACCAGGCCGAAAGGGCGTTGACGCAGGACACGCCGACTCCGTGCAGGCCGCCCGAGACCTTGTACGCGCCGTGGTCGAACTTGCCTCCCGCGTGCAACTTCGTGAGCACCAATTCGACGGCCGAGATGCCCTCGGTCGGGTGGATGCCGGTCGGGATGCCGCGGCCGTTGTCGGTGACGCTGACCGATCCGTCATCGCGGATCTGCACGCTGACCAGGGTCGCGTAGCCGGCGAGGGCTTCGTCGATCGAGTTGTCGACGACTTCCCAGATCAGGTGGTGCAGGCCGCGCACATCGGTGTCGCCGATGTACATGGCCGGGCGCTTGCGCACCGCCTCGAGCCCCTCGAGCACGGTGATCGAGGAAGCGCCGTAGGTGTTGGTCAGATCGTTGTCAGCCATGGAATCTTTGCGGAGGCCCGTGCAGGCCAATCCCGCGAGGTCAGCGTTGGAGCTGGAACACGACGCGCGTGATGCGCGCGGCCCCCAGCTTCTTGTTGGCGAGCACGCGGTAGCGCTCGCCGGTGAAGTTGGTCAGTTCGTGGAGATGGGGCGCCGATTGGACCTCGACCAGGAGTTCCCCGCTCTGGAAGCGCACCGGCTTGGCGCGCTTGGCGAGGGTCTCGCCCACCGCGTGGTTCCAGGCGCCGAACACGCAGGCCTGGGCCAGCTTGGAGTCCAGCCCGCTGTTGCGAAGGAAGGCGGCCAGGGCATCGTGGATCGATGTCGGCGCCGGTCTCTTAGTCTGAAATTGCAACTCTTTTCAGGTGTCGATCGTGATCGGCATCACGATGTAGATGTAGCTCTCGCCGAGGCGGAATTTGCCCGGGGAGGTCTTCTCGTTGAATTCGAGCACGACCGAGCCGTTCTCGCAGTTCTTGAGCCCGTCGATCACGTAATCGGGGTTGAAAGCGATCTCGGCGTTCTTGCCCTTGTAGTCGATCTCCATCGCGGCCCGCGCTTCGCCGCGGCCAGCGGATTGACCGAAGATCTCCAGGCTGCCCTTCTTGATCGAGAGCCGCACCGCGCGCGCTTCCTCGCCGGTCACGTTGGCGACCAGGCGCAGCTTGCGCAGCAGCATCTCGGAGTCCGCCTCGACGCTGTTGGCCGACTCGGTCGGGATCACGGCCTGGTAGCGCGGGAACTCGCCATCGAGCAGTCGCGCGAAGACTTCGGCGTTGCGCGTCTTGAGCCCGATCTGGTTCTCGCTGAACGAGAGCTGGATCTGGTCGAGCGGGTCGGTGATCACGCGGCAGAACAACTGGGTGCCCTTGGTCGGCACGATCACCGGACGCGGCACGACCTTGGGCGTGTCGATCGGTGCGGAGGCCACAGCGAGACGCCGGCCGTCCGTGGCCACCATTCTCAAGTGACCGTCCGCGATCTCCGTGAGGACTCCGTGCATGGCGTAGCGGCCCTGCTCGCGAGCGGCGGCGAAGGCGGTGCGTCCGACCAGCGCCGTGAACGTGCCGCCCTGCAGCGAGACGGCGCCGGTCTGGTCGAAGTGCGCGATCACCGGGAACTCGTCGGGGTCGATGGTCACCAGCTCGCAGGAATCCGATCCGCTCGAGATCGTGCAGTTCGAGCCGTTGGTCTCCAGCGTCACGGTCTCACCGGTCAAGTCGCGCACGAAGTCCAACGCGACGCGCGCCGGGATCACCGCCGTGCCGGGCTCGGCGACCTTCACGTCCTCGATGCGGTAGCGCAGCGCGACTTCGAGGTCCGTGCCGACGAGCTCGAGCGCGCCCTCGGTCGCGACCAGGCACACGTTCGACAAAGCCGGCTTGGGACTCTTGGCCGGAATGACGTTGTTCGCCAGCGCGAGACCTTCACGGAGCTTCTCTCGATCGCAGAGGATTTTCATTCGAGGCACAACCTGGCTGGGGGACTGGCGAGAATCAGAGCGCAGATTCGAGTGGCCCACGGGGGTCGAAGGCCGTTGGGGAGAACCGTTCCAATTCTTCTATAGAAGTAATCTTCATCATCATAAGCAGTGCCCCCCACCGTGGAGAACTGCGATCGGCTTCTTCCCAAACACTTGTCGCTCCGCGGGCTAGGTCTTCGGAGGCCCGAGCGCCGAGTGTGAATTCGACGTGCATGGCACGGGGAGATCCGGGGGGGTTGCCAACAGCCCTCCACAAGGCTCGCCGGCGGCCGGGGCCCGAGCGTGGAGATCGCCCGAAAACTCCACGAAGTCGGTCCACTTGTCCCCGGTTGATCACGGGTTCTGCACGCTCCGTCCATCGTCCACGAAGACCTCTTCGCCGCGACCGGGCGCGGCTTTTCGAGAGTCGAGTTCGTCACGGAAGCTCAGCGCCGCAGCTGGTTCAGGAATCCCGCCACCAGCTCCTTGGTGCGCGGATCGGACTCCATCTGCTTCTCGATGCGGTCGATGGCGTAGAGCACGGTCGAGTGGTCGCGGCCGCCGAAGAAGCCGCCGATCTCCTCGAGGGAATGACGCGTGCTCTTGCGGATCAGGTACATGCCGATCTGTCTCGGGAAGACGATCACGTTGCTGCGCCGCTTGGACTGCAGCTCGGAGAGCTTCATGTTGAAGTGCGCCGTGACCACGCGCAGGATCTCTTCCATCGAGAGCTGCCCGCGCGACTGGGTGAACACGTCGCGCAGCACGCGCGTCGCGAGCTCGGGCGTCAAGGCCTGGCCGCTGAGCGAGGCGTAGCCCTGCAGGCGCGTCACCGCGCCCTCCAGCTCGCGGATGTTCGTGTCGATGTGCTCGGCGAGCAGGCGCGCGACGTCGTCGGGCAGCTCGTGGCCGCGCTCGCGACTCTTGCGCTTGAGGATCGCCATGCGCGTCTCGTAGCAGGGACGCTCGATCTCCGTGACCAGCCCCCACTTGAAGCGCGACACCAGCCGCTCCTGCAACGTCGGGATCTCCTTGGGCGAGGTGTCCGAGGAGAGCACGATCTGCTTGCCCGCGTTGTAGAGCGTATTGAAGGTGTGGAAGAACTCTTCCTGCGTGCGCTCCTTGTTCGCGAGCACGTGGATGTCGTCGATGACCAGGACGTCGACGTTGCGGTACTTGTTGCGGAACGTGATCAGGTCGCCGTTCTCCAGCGCGCTGATGAAGTGGTTGACGAAGGTCTCGCAGGACAGGTACAGGATGCGCGTGTGCGGCGTGCGCTCGAGCAGCGAGTAGCACAGGGACTGCAGCAGGTGCGTCTTGCCCAGGCCGTTCGAGCCGTGGAGGAAGAAGGGGTTGTAGTTCTTTCCTGGACTCTCGCTGACGCCGACCGATGCCGCGTGGGCGAAGCGGTTGCAGGGACCGACCACGAAGGAATCGAATCGATAGTGCGGGTTGAGCAGCACGTCGCTGGCCCACATCAGGCGATTGGCGGCGCTGCCGTCCGAAGCCGCGGCGGGACGCGGCAGAGGGGCGGCCTCGACGGCGGGCTCGCTCTCCGCGCGCGCCCGTCGCTCGCCGACCATTTCGGCGTCGACGATGAACTCGACGGCGAACTCGCGGCCGAAGACGCTCGCCGCCGCGCGCTCGATCGCGTCCTGGTAATGCTTGGTCAGCCAGTCGCGGGTGAAGTTGTTCTGCACGGCGACGCAGATCAGCGCCTCATCGATGCGCCGCAGCTCGGCGCGCCGGAACCAGGTTTCGAATTGTTCGCGCTGGATCAAACCTTGCAGCACGGTCTGGACTTCACTCCAGCGCTGGCGCAGGCCCGCGCCCGCCTCGGTCGCCGACTCCTCGGTCCCCGGGCTGCCGGGAGGCGTCTGGCCGACGAGCGCGGGCTCGTCGCGAGAGCGGCTCGGCTTCTCGGGTGCTTGCGGGTCTTGCATGGGCGGTCGCAGTCGGATCAGGACGGAATCGGACGTCAAACAACACCGCGCCTTCGAGGCTTCGAGTGGGAGGAAAGGAAGACCTGGGTTCCGCGCGTGGTGTCGGCGCGCGCATCCCGAATGTTCGGCGAGCAGGGACAGGGCTCGCGGAACGTGGTTCCGTCCCGCCGCGAAAGCCGGCGGGAATCGGTCTCAAAGCCGAATCACATGGGCGCGGCGCCCTGACTCTCGTGTGATCCCTTGCTCGAAACCCTGGAAGAACGTCGGTTGGGCGATTGCCGATGGCCGCCTCGGTAGGCGACCGGACTCGGTTCGGCGGGACGGTTCTTCCACATGGCTGTCTCTAAGTCAGGGGGAAACGAGGCGCGCAGCTTGCACGCTCCGCAGGAGCGGGGGGACCCTCCGGGGACACATGCGAGCGGCGAGCAAGGCCGCACACACGTGTCTCGAAGGCGCGGCATTCCAACGCGCAAAATCGATTTGGTCAACGAGATTAGCCGCCACTCTTCACACGCTGTTCGCAAACCCATGCTGGCACTCAGCGTGCGCCCGCTTCTCCCAGCGTTCTCCCCAGAATCTCAACGGCGATGTCCACATCTTCTGCACGCGTCGTGCGCCCGATCGAGACCCGAAGTCCTGCGCGAGCGCGCGTTTCGTCGAAGCCGAGCGCGAGCAACACGTGCGAAGCTTCGAGCGATCCGCTCGCGCACGCCGAGCCCGCCGAGATCTCGAGTCCCGCCAGATCGAGACGAGTGACGAGCACCTTCCCGTCAACCGCTTGCGCGAGGATGTTCAACGTCCCTGGAAGGCGATCGGGCTGAAGCGACTCTTCTCGCAGCTCTGGCCCCAGCAACTGGATCCCGGGCACGCGCAGGCGCAGTCGCTCCCACAAGGAACGACCGAGTTGGTGCGCGCGACGCGCGAAGGTTTCGCGCTGCTCGCAAGCCAGCTCGAGGGCCAGCGCTGCGCCCGCGATCGCCACCGCGTGCTCGGTGCCGGGCCGAAAACCGAGCTCCTGACCCCCGCCGTGGCAGATCGGCTCGATCTGCACTCCACCGCGGCGGATCAACAAGCCCACGCCGAGCGGCCCGCCGAACTTGTGCGCCGAGAGGCTGGCGAGGTCCAGGAGCTCCCAGGGCACCTCGATCCGCCCCACGGCCTGGGCCGCATCGCTGTGGAACAGGACGCGCTGACCTGCTTCGCCGCGCGGAAGACGCTCCACCAGGTCCACCAGAGGTGGGCAGACGCCGATTTCGTTGTTGCCAGCCATGACGCTGACCAGCCGAGCCCCCGCCGCGGCCTTGCACAGGGCATCGATATCGGGTTGGCCCTTGCGATCGACGGGGATCAACTGACAGCGGTGTCCCTCGCGGACGAGGGCCTGCGCGGGAGCGAGCACCGAGGAATGCTCGATCGCCGTGGTCACCACTGTCCCAGGATTGGCTCTCGCGCGCATCGCCCCGAGCAGGGCGAGGTTGTTGGCCTCGGTTCCGCCGGAGGTGAAGGTCAGCGAGTCCTCGGGAAGCCCGAGCGCCGCCGCCGCCTGCTCGCGAGCCGCGTCGATCATCTGGCGCGCGCGGCGACCGGAGCCGTGCAAGCTGGACGGATTGCCCAGGCCCTCCTCGCGCAGCGAGTCCATCAACCGGCGCACCTCTTCGCGCAGCGGCGTGGTCGCGTTGTGGTCCAGGTAGACGCTCACGGCCGAGGCGCCGCGAGCACACGCCGGTACAGATCCTCGTAGCGCACGACGACCTTCTCGCGCCGGAACCGCGACACCGCCTGCTCGCGGGCAGCGATGCCCATGCGGCGCGCGGCCTGGGTGTCGCTCAAGAGCTGTCGCAGGTGGCTCGAGAAGGCTTGGAGGTCATCGACGGGTGAGAGCAGGCCGGACACGCCGTGCTCGACCACCTCGCGCACGCCGCCGGCGTCCGTCGACACCACCGGCGTTCCGCAGGCCATGGCCTCCAGGGCCGACAGGCCGAAGGATTCCTCGCGGCTGGACAGGGCGAAGACGTCGGCGGGCGCCATCAGCTCCGGGATCGCGTCGCGTTCGCCGAGGAACACCACGCGCGAGGACAGGCCGAGCTCGGCCACCAGCCTGCGGCACTCGGCTTGATCGGGACCGTCTCCGACCAGCACCAGCTGCGCGCGGGTTCCCGTGGTGGCCTGCGCGAAGGCGCGCACCAGCCAGGGCACGCGCTTGACCGCGCGGAAGTTCGACACGTGGACCACCATCGGCGGCGTGCCGATCGGACGCGGCACGATGTCGGGACGGAAGCGCTCGATGTCGATGAAATTCGGGATCACCTCGATCGGCCGCGGGCAGTCCATGTCCGGACAGAAGCGCTCGCGCGTCTGGGCCGCGAGCCATTCCGACACGGCCGTCGCCGCATCGCTGGCATAGATCACGAACTGCGTCAGCGGCGCGTAGGACGGATCGTTGCCGACCAGCGTGATGTCCGTGCCGTGCAAGGTGGTCACCACGCGCGGGGCTGGCCGCGTGTGGTCCGCTTCGGCCGCGGAGCGCGCGAGGAAGGCCGAGACCGCGTGGGGCAGGGCGTAGTGCGCGTGCAGCACGTCGAGCCCTTGCGCGCGGTGCACGTTGAGGATCGCCGAGGTGATCGCCAGGTCGTGGGGCGTGGAATGGAACAGCGGATAAGGAATGCCCTGGGCCTTGTGCATCTGCACGGGGCCGGGCGAGCGCGCCAGGCGCGGCGGCACGTCGTGCGAGAACACGTGCACGTCGTGGCCCGAATCCGCGAGCGAAAGGGCCAGCTCGCTGGCGACGACGCCCGAACCGCCGTAGGTCGGATGGCACAGGATGCCGATGCGCAGCTTCGAGTCCATCGCGCGGCGCTCAGCTCAGGCTGGACGGATTTCGAACGCGTCGAGCGGCAGGGGCGGCAGCTCGGAGGCGCGCAGCTTCGATTCCTGCGCGTGTTGCGGCGGCGCGGAATCCTCCTCTTCCTCGTCCGCTTCGCGCGGCGTGATCGCCACGCTGCGCAGCGCGGGCACGCGCTTCGACGATTCAGTCGAAGGCCGCGGCAGACCGGCGAGCTCGCTGTCGCGCGACTCCTGCGCGATCACTTCCAGGGCCACCGACGTGTAATCCGATGCGCCGTTCGACTCCGGCGCGTACTCGAAGATCGTCTTGCCGTAGGAGGGCGCTTCCGCGAGCTTGATGTTCTTCGCGATCGGCCGCTGGAAGACTTCGCCGGGGAAGTACTTGCGGATCTCGCCGAGCACCTCACGCGCAAGCCGCAAGCGGTTGTCGTACAGGCAGGGCAGGATGCCGGTCACCGCGAGCGACGGGTTCAAGCGCCGCCGCAGGAGCTGCACCACGTCGACCAGCTTGCTCATGCCCTGCAGCGCGAAGAACTCGGTCTGCAGCGTGATGATCGTCTCGCGCGAAGCGACCAGGCCGTTGATCGACAGGAGGCCCAGGCTCGGCGGGCAGTCGATCAGCAGGTAGTCCGCCGGCGCGCGCTGCGTCCTGGCGCGCTCCTCGGTTTCCCAGGTGTCGATCGCATCGCGCAAGAGCAGCTCGCGACCCATCGCGCTGGCGAGCTCGAGCTCGGCGCCGGACAGATCGATGTTCGCGCCGACGATGCGCAGACCCGGTGTCGAAGTCGGCCGCAGCGCCGAAGCGAAGGGCGTGTTGCCGAGCAGCAACGTGTAGGTCGAGGCTTCGCCCGAGCGCAGGGTGCAGTCGAGGTGCAGGCTGAGGTTGGCTTGCGGGTCAAGATCGATCAGCACCACGCGCCGGCCCATGCGCGCCAGCGCTGCCCCCAGGTTCACCGTCGAGGTGGTCTTGCCGACTCCACCTTTCTGATTGATCAGGGCAATGCGTCGCATCGGATCAGAGTGTAGCGCGAGGCCGACTAACTCAAGCTCGCGACATCGCCGATCGCCAGAGGACCGCGGGAGAACAGCGGCTCGCCGTAGCGCACGCCGATGCGCTCGCCGTAGTAGCGCGCGCGCGTCTCCATCCGCGAGAGCACGTCGGCCCCGAACAGGAAGTGCTGGCCCCGGTCGCGCTCGTTCGCCGGGGCGAGCTGGCTGGCGTAGGCGCGCACCACCTCGCACTTGGCATCCCACACCGGCGTGATGTCGATCACCAGCGTCGGCTCGAAGGGAATGTGGCCCATGAAGTGCAGGATGCGCTTCGGCCTGCGCGCGGGCGCTCCGCCGCTGTGCTCCGCGAGGCGAGCCAGACCGGAGAGGTACCAGGCCTGGCGCGCGAGCTCGCCCGCGGCGGCGTGGTCGGGATGCAGGTCCTCGGTGTGGTGGGCGAGGACCAGGTCGGGTGTGTACTCGCGGATCAGGCTGGCCAGCTTCTCGCGAGCCTCGACGGTCGGGATCACGCGTCCGTCGGGCCGGCCCAGGTTGTCGCGCTTCGCCAGGCCGAGGATGCGCGTGGCGGCGGCCGTCTCCGCGTCGCGGTCGGCGACGCTGCCGCGCGTGCCCATCTCACCGCGCGTGACGTCGATCACGCCGACCTGCTTTCCCGCGCGGCGGTACAAGAGCATCGTTCCGCCGACGCAGATCTCCGCGTCGTCGGGGTGCGCGCCGATCACCAGCAGATCGAGCTTCATGCATCCTCCTTGGGCAGCTCATCCAGGAAAGCGAGGGCGTGGTCGCGAGGCAAGGCCGGCACCTGGTCCAAGAGCTCGCTCACCCAGGTCCGTCCATGGCGCGCGACGAAGGGCAGGGGGCCGATCACGCGCTCCTGCGGCAGCTCGCGCGGAAACAGCGCGTTCGCAACGCGCCGGACGTGGCGCTGTCCCCTGCCGGATTTGTTCTGGTGCACCCGCTCGGCCTTCTCGCAGACTTTTTCCACCAGCGCGCGGATCTGCTCGCCGGTGCGCTTCAAGTGCGCGGCGAGACCCGCATCGATCTGGCCGAGCGCCTCGCGTTGCTCGTTCAGATCGCGCGCCGCGCGCCGCGAGACCTCGCGCAGGGCCTCGATCACCGCGGGATTGTTTTCTTCCGAGCTCGTCTCGATGACGCCTCGCGCGCGCAGCACGGACTCCGCGCCGAGTTCCAGAGCGGCGAGCGAGGCCGCGACCTCGGGCTCGATCAGCGTGCACGAGAAGCGCGTCACGAAGGGTGTGCGAGGCACTCCGGCGAAGTCGCGCAGCGCGATCAACTGCGCGTGGTAAGCGAGCTCGCCGAGCCCGCCGACGTAGGCTGCGATTGGAAGACTCGCGTCCTGCGCAATCGCGCGTGTCAGCGCCGCCGGCGACCACCCCGACGGATCCTGCACGATTTCCGCCGCCAGCTCGGCGCTCGTGCGCGAACCCTCTTCTCCGTCGTAACGGAATCCATCGCCGCCCAGACGCAGCGCGCTGCGGCCGCGTGCATCGACGCGGTAGAGCAGCGCCGCCGTCGCAGGATCGATCTGCGGCTCGTGACCGAGCGCGCGGATCTGCGCCGCGCCCTGCTGCAGCGCGTGCTCGAGCCCGCCCTCGCCCGAGCGGCCGACGATCGCACCCAGTGAACGCGACAGCGAGGAACGGATCCAGTCGGGCTCGAGCACGACCAGACCCTGCGAGCCCAGGAGCTCGGTCATCGAGCGTGTGAAAGCGCGCGCGAGAGTCTCTCCATCGCGCGGGCAGAACAGATCGAGCGCCTCCTCGACGTGCGGGTCCAAGCGGTGCAGCTCGGCGAGCGTCGCGCGGATCGACGCCAGTCGATGCTTGTCCTCGCTGAGCACCACGCGCGAGAAGGGCTGCTTGCCCGAGGCCATCCCCGACAGCCCGATCTTCTGCAGGTCGAAATTGTCGTTGGGAACGAAGGCGTGGTTGACCTCGGCCAGGTCGTGGTCGTCGGCATGGTTCCAGAACATCGCCACCACGGGCCGCTCCCAGGCTTGCGAGAGGGCGCGCGCAAGACGCACGACGTGCAGAGCCTTGTGAATGTTGTAGAGCGGCGAGGCCAGGAAGCCTGGCTGCTGGCCCGCGATCACCGCGTAGGTGCCCGGCTGTCGCAGGGAGCGCGCGGCGTCGAGCACCGCGACGTGCGGCGAGAGCGGGCTCAGCTGATTCTCCAATGCGTCGGCGAGCTCGGCGCGTTCCTCGCGCGAGAAGCGCTCGCGCGGCTCGGGGATCTGAGCCAGCTCGCGCGGGATCACCAGTCCCGCGACGGCGTCGGGCCTGGTCAGCAAGCTGCGCGCGATGCCGCTGACCTCGAGCACGTCCCAGGGCAGGGATTCGATGCGCATCAGCGGCCTCCGTCGACCCCGGCAAGGTCCGCGATCATCGCCTGCGTCGCTTTGCGGCTCGCCTCCTGCCAGGTCAGCCTCGCGAACCGCGCCTCCTTATATGCAAAGCAGATCCCGCGCGAGGAGTTGACCAGGGCGCCGCGCCGCGGGCCGGTGAAGGCCGCCGACAGCTCGCGCGCCGAGGCACCCTGCGCACCGTAGCCGGGCAAGAGGAAGACCGCGCGGGGCATCGAATCTCGGAACGCCGCGAGCTCCTGCCCATGGGTCGCGCCGACCACGGCGCCGACCGAAGAAAGGCCGCACTCCCCCATCAAGCCTTCGCCCCAGCGAGCGACCCGCTCCGCGATCGCGAACGAGAGCTCGGGCGTGCCCAGGCGCTGGAAGTCCGCGCTGCCGGGGTTGGAAGTGCGAACCAAGATGAAAACTCCGCCGCCGGTGCGGGCGCACACCTCGAGGAAGGGCTCGATCGAGTCGGCGCCGAGGAAAGGTGAGAGGGTGATCGCGTCGCACGCGGCCTCTGGGTCGCCGCCGCCTTCGAGGAAAGCCGCCGCGTAGGCGCGGGCAGTGCTGCTGATGTCGCCGCGCTTGACGTCGCCGATCACCAGCAGGCCGAGCTCGCGCGCGCGCCGCACGACGCGCTCCCATTGGACGGCTCCCGCGGCTCCGAGGGCTTCGAAGAATGCGGACTGGGGTTTGACGGCGGGGACGAGCGGCGCGATCACCTCGAGCAGCTCGCAGCAGAAGTCCCCCATCCGCGAGGCGCGCTTCGAGCGCGGCGCACCCGAGTCGGCCGCGAGCCCATACTCCGGCGGCAACATCTCGAGGTGCGGATCGAGCCCGACCACCGCGCAAGTGCCCTTGGCTTCCGCCGCCGCGCACAAGCGATCCGCGAAACTGGAAGACGCACTCATCCGCGCGCCGTCTCGGCAGCAGGGTCGACCAGGCCGAGTTCCAGGAATTCACCGCCGACGAAATCGGCGAGGGGCACACCGCGCTCGGTCAAGCAGTAGCGATCACCTTCGATGCGCAAGAGACCCTGATCGCTGAGCTTCGCGGCAATCGCGAGGGCCGGATCGAGCTCGCGCGCGTCGAAGCCAGCGGTCGCGCGCGCAGCCGCGGGATCCACGCCTTCCGCGAGCCGCAGGCCGAGCCACCAGGTCTCGCCGAGACGCGCGCGCGCTTCGGGACTTTCTTCCCACTGCACGGCGTGTCCGTCGCTGTGGATCTGCCGCACGTAGCCGGCGATCGATTTCGTGTTGCCGCGCCGCGTGCTGTCCACGCGGCTGACCGCTGAAGGGCCGAGTCCGAGATAAGGACCGTTGCGCCAGTAGTTGACGTTGTGTGCGCAGGCGTGAGCAGGACGCGCGTAATTGGAGATCTCGTAAGCCTCGAAGCCGGCTTCGCGCGTCTTCTCGCGAACCAGATCGAACAGCTCGAGCTCGAGCTCCTCGCCCGCGCGCTCAAGTCTGCCTTGATCCAACCAGCGCTTGAACGGTGTCTCCTGCTCGAACGTCAGGTTGTAGGCGCTGAGGTGTTCCGGCTTCAGCGCCAGCACGCGCTCGAGGTCGCTCCCCCACTGAGCGGTCGTCTGACCCGGATAGGCATAGATGAGGTCGAGGTTGAGCTCGCGCACTCCGGCGGCGCGCGCTGCGTCGAAGGCCCGGAAGCTGTCCTCCACCGTGTGGATGCGCCCGAAGGAAACGAGTGTCTCGTCGGACAGCGACTGGAATCCGATCGACAGGCGGCGCACGCCGAGATCGAGCAGCGCGCTGGCCTTGTCGCGGTCCAGACTCTCGGGATTGCACTCGGCGGTCACCTCGATCGCGCTGGCGCGGAACCCCGTGATCTCGTCCAGCCGGTCGAGGAAACTCTGCAACTGGGGCGCGGACAAGAGGCTCGGCGTTCCTCCACCGAGGAACACTGTCCGCGGCGCCTCGGGCGCGAGCTGCTCGGCCTCGGCGAGGATCGCCGCCAGCATCCCGTCGATGTCGTGCCCCGCGGCAGCTACCGAGAAGAAGTCACAGTAGTGGCACTTGGCCGCGCAGAACGGCAGGTGCACGTACAGCGGAGTGCCGCGCGGGGCGCGTGTAGGGGTTCGAGCTCTGGAAGAAATGGCGGGCGAGTTTAGCCCTTTTCAGAGGGCCGCCCCGCGCCGCTCACTCCCCGCTCATGACGCCGTAGAGCTTCTGCAGCGCTTCGCGCTCGATCTGGCGCACCCGCTCGCGGGTCAGACCGATCACCTTGCCGATTTCCTTCAGGGTCATCGGGTCGGCGCCTTCGCTGCCCAGACCGTAGCGCAGACGCAGGATCGTAGCCTCGCGCTCGTCGATGACACCCAAGAGGCCACCCAGGCGCTCGAGCAGGTCTTCATTGAGCAATCGCTCGTCCGGGCGGGGACTGGCGTCGTCGGCGACGGTCTCCTGGTGCTGGGTCAGGGTTTCGAGCGAAACCTGGGCCCCCAGGCTCGAGCCCGCCACGGTCCGGCGAAACAGCGGCCAGTTGTCCTCGGGGATCTCCATCTCATGCGCGACCTCCTCGAGGGTAGGAATGCGCCCCAGACGGAAGGTCAGTTCACCAGTAACGATCCTCCAACGGGATATCAACTCGGACATGTAGCTTGGGATCCGCACGGATTTGACCGTGTTGGTCAGCGAGCGGCGAATCGACTGCTTGATCCACCAGGTCGCGTAGGTGGAAAAGCGGCAGCCGGCGTCCGGGTCGAATTTTTCCGCCCCCTTCAGCAGGCCGATGTTCCCCTCGGCAATCAGGTCCTGGAGCGACAGGCCGCGCTCGGCGTAGCGCTTGGCGATCGACACGACCAGGCGCAGATTGGCCCGGATCATGTGCTCACGGGCCTCGAGATCGCCGGCCTGGATGCGCCGGCCGAGTGATTTTTCCTGCTCCGCGGAGAGAAGCGGGATTTCGTTGATCTCCTGAAGGTAGGTCTCCAGGCAGCGTTCGGAAGAAATAGCGGACTCCCTAGGGGCTCGTGGACAGCGGGCGGATCGCGTCAGGAATCGACTTCCGGCGCAAGGGTTCTTGAGCCGGGTTTGCCACCAGCCCGAACTGGTGTTGAGATCCCCCGGCCTCCACCGCGCCCCCCAGTCGTCCTGCGGCACGCGCATCGAGTCCCCCACCGCCGAAACCCCCAGGACAGCTCCGTGACCTACGAACGGTCCCTCGAAGAGGTGATCACCGAGCGCGCCTTCGCGGGCCTGCTGCAGGCCAGGTCGCAGGCGTTTTTCAGGCTGACGACGTCGCTGCTCGCGCACGAGAGCGGAAGCTGGGGAAAGAAGCACTACTACCAGTTGTTGCTCGAAGCGGAGGAGCTCGAGTCGTTCCTCGACGACTATGGCGCGCGCTACAACCGCAGCTTCGGAGTCCTGCGCGAGCTCGTCGCCTCCGCGCGCTGGTTTGCCCTGGCCGGTCACAGCCTTTCGCACCTGGCTTCGCGCTTCGACAGCTACGGCGTGCTGTCCGTGTGCAGCGAGTCGGAAGCGGCGGATGTCGCCGCCTCGGTGGAACAAGTTCGCGCTTTCACTCGTCGCTCGGCTTCCAACCTGCTCGCGGAGATCCGCAAGGAAGCCCTGAAGCTCGGGCTCGAGATCACGCAGGAGATGTTTCCTGAAGCGAGCTTCGCCGCCGGCACCGTGCGCCAGCAGCTGCCGCGCAACGTTGGCGAGCACGAACCGACGGAAGAACATCAGAAAATCGCGGAGGTCGCATCCAAGTTCCTCGCGGCCTGCTCGATGCTCGACGACCTGCGCATCCGCCGCATCAAGAACGCGCTCGAGCGCAAGGCCTACCTGGCGCGGCTGTGCAGCGAAGAGCAGGCGCGCGTGTACGAGGCCACCGTTCACAACCTGCAGTCGACCTACGACACGTACATCAAGAACACGGTCCTCGAGGGACGCGACGAGCGATTGCCGAAGCTGCGTGGGCTGACCTCGGCTTCACTGCACCTCTTGGAATGCGCGACCTTCCTCACCCACTTCGTCGAGCGCCACGAAGGCAGCGGTCGCGGCCACGCGCAGAAGCGTCTGGTGGCTGTCGTCGAGCCGCGCGAAGTCCAGGAAGCGATCCTCAACACGTTCCTGTACTGGGCCGACTTCTTCCTGCGGCGCGGCCGGAGCATCGCCGAGGAGCTGCTGCCCGCGTACACCAACGTGCAGGAGCTGTGCATCGATCTGTCCGACGACGTCAAGTTGCATGCGCGGCCAGCGGCGCTGATCGTCGGGATCGTCGGTCACTATGGAACGCCCGTCGAACTCGACGTCGGCGGCAATCGCTGCAACGCCGCATCGATCCTCGAAGTGCTGGTCACCGTGGGCACCTACGCGGATGAACGTCGCTACGTGTTCCGCGGCGATGTGCGACCGCTCGGCGACATCAAGTTGCTCTTCGAGCACGGGCTGGGCGAGCACGGCCTGGAATCCTTGCCGGCGCAGCTGGCTTACCTCAAGGGCCGCAACTGAGGCGGGCCGCTGCGCAGTCGCGCGCGCCGGTGGCTCAGACCCCCCACTCCAGTCGCGCCGCGAGCATTTCCGGCAGGCCTGCTTCGCGAATGCGGCGCATCTCGCGCGGGATGTCGTACTCGACGCGCAGGATTTTCACGTGACCTGCTTCCGTGTCGAAGATCGCGTACGCAGCGCGCGGATCCTCGTCGCGCGGCTGGCCCACGCTGCCGACGTTGACCAGGGCGCGATAGGCCTCGTCGGTGTCGACCACGGCGTCCTTCGTGTAGAAGGTCCGCGTCGGATCGTCGCGCAGGCGCAGCAGCGCGACAGGCACATGCGAATGGCCCACGAAGCAGACGGGCAAGGGCATCTCGTCGAGCGAGGGATCTGCGTCGGTCGTGCTCTGGATGTAGTCGTAGAGCTCCGGCTTGTGCAGCGTGCCGTGCGCGACCGAGCAATGCTCGAGGTGCACGGTCATCGGCAACTTCTCGATCCAGCTTCGGTCGTCCTTGGTCAGGACGCCCTGTGTCCAGACCACGGCCGCGCGCGCGTAATTGTTGAAGGTCGAAGCATCCAGCCGGTCGACGCAGGCGGCATCGTGGTTGCCGAGAACGACGAAGGCGTTGCGCTCGCGCAGGATCCGGATGCACTCGCGCGGAGCCGCGCCGTAGCCGACCACATCGCCGACGCTCAGCAGTTGGTCGATGCCCTCGCGGTCCATGCACCCGAGCACCTCTTCGAGCGCGGAGAGGTTGCCGTGAATGTCGCCGAGGATTCCGTACTTCATCGCTTGAACGCGCTACGTGTGGGAAGGAGCGCAGCAGCGACCCACCATGCAACTACGGGAATGGTATCGACCAGGACCCCCAACGAAGTTTCGATCGACTGCCCTCCGACGTCGAGGTGACGCTGGGGAGCGAGGGCCCAACGCAGGCGCTCCCATCCGGCTGCCCCATCGAGCAAGGCCGGCATCCACCAGCCCAGGCAGGTCATGGCGATCAGCTTGGCCGCGACGGACCACCCGCTGCGCTGGATGCAGGTGGCTAGCGCAGCCCAGTGGCCAGCGCAAAGCCAGAACGAGGCGGCTGGAAGTCCAGCGGAAGCCTCGAAGAGTCGCAGTGGGACGATTGCCGCGGCACCGTACACGATGCAGACCGTAAACATCACCAGGCCTCCGAGCCAGACCTGAGAGCCCAGACCCAGCTCGTTCCAGAGCGCGCCGGCTCGCGACAGCAGGACCAGCCCGATAATAGCACCAAGATATGTAGATAAAAACCATAAGGACCCCATATAGGGTCCATGCGAATCACCCGCAAGCCCCTCCCCGAGGGGGCTCAGGAGCAGGGTTGCCGGTCCGATCAGGCTGGCCGCGAGAAGTGCCAGCCAGGTGGCCGGGCTGCGCAGCCATTCCCGGCCGATCCACCTCGAAAGAACTGCTGCCTGCACGCGATCTGTCTACCTTCCGGAGGTTCCTGGTGTCCAGCCCCGATTCGTGCGCGGGGCAGCCGAAAAAAACTCCTTGCAACGGCTCGACAAGCAGGTCCTGGGTTGCCTAGGCTGCCATTGTTCCACGTGGAACAATCCGGAACTCCAGCCAAGGCTCCCCATGGAACGTCGACTCGGAAAGGGACTCAGTTCCCTCCTCGGTGAGCAGGAAACGCCTCATGAGCCCTCGGAACTCGAGCTCGAGGCGATCCACCCCAATCCCTTCCAGCCCCGGAAGACCATGGACGCCTCGGGTCTCGAGGAACTCCGGGACAGCATCGTGCAGCACGGCGTGCTGCAACCGGTGGTGGTCCGCCGGCTGGAAGATGGGCGCTACCAGCTGATCGCCGGCGAGCGGAGGTGGCGTGCCTCCCGACTCGCGGGGCTGAGGCGCATCCCCGCGATGATCAAGACCCAAGTCACCGATGCGGAGATGCTCGAGCTGGCCCTGGTCGAGAACGTCCAACGCCGCGACCTGGATCCGCTCGAACGCGCCCATGGCTACAAGACCATGATGGAGCAGCTGGCACTGACACAAGATGCTGTAGCAGCCAAGGTCGGACTGAAGCGCTCGACGGTTGCCAATCACCTGCGCCTGCTCGATCTTCCCGCGAAAGGACAGGAGGCCCTGGCCAAGGGTTTGATCACCATGGGCCACGCCCGCGCCCTGCTTTCGCTCTCGGAGGAAAGTCGCCTGAACTCGATCCTCGAGGAGACGGTGCGCAGGGACCTGTCGGTGCGCGAAGTCGAGCGCTTGGTCCGCGAAGCGAATGTGCCGCCGACCCGACATTCACCTAGCGACAAGCTGCCCGCGCCCCCCGTCCCCGTCTGGCTGCGCGAGCTGGAGTCGCGCATCCGGGCGCGGTTCGCATCCAAGGTCACGATCCAGAATGGCGAGGGCTACCGCGGCAAGATCGTGATCGACTACTTCAACAGGACGGATCTCGATCGGATCTGCGAACTCCTCGCTCCGAAAGACCTGCTCTAGCGCAGCGCCCTGACCAGGCGCCTGACAGCTAGAGAACTTCGGTGCTCGTCAGCACGACCGGCGTCACAGGGCGGTCCGAGCTCGGAGTGTTCGGGGCGGCGGCGATTTTCTGCACCACGTCCATTCCCTCGATAACCACGCCGAAAATGGTGTTGGTCCCATCCTGGCCGTGGGCCGGATCCGTCGTGATATAGAACTGGCTGCCGAATTCCTGAGGATCGCCCCCAGCCTTGGCCATTGCGAGACTGCCGGCGAAATGGAACAGATCGTTCGGCTCCGGATCGAGCTTGTATCCCGGTCCTCCTTGACCCCAGCTGGCCGGATCGCCGGCCTTGGAGTTCGGATCCCCGCCCTGGATGATGAACTTGGGCACGACCTTGTGGAGCTTTGTTCCGGCGTAAAACCCTTCCCGGCAGAGCTTTAGGAAGTTTTCGCAGTGCTTGGGGGCCTTGCCCGGGTACAGGGCGACGACGATCGCGCCTTGGTCGGTCACCAGGCGGACTCGCGGCGCATCCGCAGGCGGGGCAGGGTTCTCTCGCATCCCGGGATAGGTCTCATTGAAGGCCTTCGCGTTCGCGATCGAAGCCCTGATGCTCTCGACCAGGGTCATCGAGGCCTCGCCGACCTTGAATTTGGCGACGACCCACGGATGGCCGGGATGCTCGCGCACCAGGGCGTCGAGTGCGGCCTGGGCGCCGTCGAAATCGCGTCGGTCGAGGCGAGCCTTGGCTTCCGCGACACGCGCCGAGGGACCGGCAGCCGTGTCCTTCAAATCCGTGGCCAGGGCTGCGAGCGCGGTGGGCTCACCCTTGAAATCGCCGGTCTTCGGATCGCGCTCCAACTGGCCGACGAGCTTCTCCCAGCTCGTGTCGACTGCATGGTGCTGGCCCTGTTCCCGCTGGTAGCGCACGACCAGGTAGGCACCAATCGCCAGCACGACGATCGCAGCGTGAAGCCAGTGCTTCGACATCCACAGGCCGAAACCGGACCTTTCCTGCAGCGGTGCGACGGTTACGGCGGTCGGAGCTTTGTGCTGAGCCATACTGGGCCGATGGGCGACGTAGGTGCCGCGCGGGGGAGGCGGGTCGGAATCAGCGCATTTTCACGCTCGATCCGGGCGAACGAGGCATTGTAGGGACGCGGCTCTTGGATGCAACCATGGCGGGGGACCTGCGCAAAGCGCGGCGCTCAGTCTTGCTCCGAGTGCCGACGACGCGAACCGCCGATCCGGATCATGAAGTGGACCGGCGTCCGTGGCGCCGCTGGGCAAAGTTGGCACAGGCACCGTGTCAACCGCAGCAGTCTCGCGGGTCCCATTTCCACCAGTTGAGAAGGTCAACGGCAGAGCAAGGTAACGTGAGAACAGTGGCATCTGGATATCAACTGGATTTGAGCCTACCCGCTCTCCATCGCTAACCGTACTGCTGGCACGCTCTTCGCACCAGACAGGGTGATCCGCTCCCTATCGCCAACGGACTGCTTACCGAGGACCCGACTCCCGATCGCTATGCTGTGCCTCTCCACGCTCTGTGCAACTCGCCAGCGGCGCGATTCGCTTCGAAGCGATCGTCACCGGGCGGGATCCCGTGGGCCGGTTCTGGGGGCAGTCGCCATCCGGGCCCGCCGGGTTTTGCTTTGTGCACAGACCTCCTAGGAAGCACGCCATGCACGCACAGCTCCTCTCCTTCTTATTGGTAGCGCCTTTTCTCCTCTCGCAAGCCGTGGGGGAGACACGCACAGCCGAGAGAGTCTCCGCGACGATCCAGGATCCGGCTGGCGATCCGAAGGCTGAATACGAGAAGCGCAAGGCGGAGGCTCAGGGCAGCGTCGAGAAGCTCTGGAAGCTCTACGACTGGTGCGAGGTCTCGGGGCTCAAGTCCGAATCGCGCAGCACCCTGCGCGCGATCCTCAAGATCGACACCGACGACAAGAAGGCTCACGAGCTGCTCGGCCACGTGTCTTTCGAGGGGAAGTGGTACGACAACCAGAAGAAGCTCGACGAGTTCAAGAAGAAGCAGCTCGAGGAACAGGCCAAGGCCAGCGGCAAGGTCGTCTACAAGGGAGCGATCGTCGATCCCGCTGACGTCCCTTTCCTCGAGAAGGGAATGACCAAGGACGCCGCGGGCAAGTGGGTCGACACGGAGACCCAGAAGAAGATCGCCGAAGGCTGGGTGCGCCAGGACCTGAATTGGATCCCGCCCGCGGAAGCCGAGAACATCGCTAAGGGGCTTTGGAAGTGCGGCGACAAGTGGCTCTCCGTGGAGGAGGCCGACAAGTACCACTCCGAAGTCGCGCGCTGGTGGACCCTCGCCAACGAGCGATTCATCCTCTACTCCACCTGCCCGCGCAAGACCACGGAAGCGGCGATGGAGCAGTGTGAACACGCCTACCGCGACCTGATGCGCACCTACGGCAAGACTCCCACCGTCGCGGTTCCCGTGGTCCTGCTGAAGTCCAGGGAACAGTATTCTTCCTTCGCGAGAGGCGAAGCGGGTTACGACGCCGTCGAAGCCAGCGGACTTTCTTCGGTCCACGGCGCCTTCATGGCCGATGCGCTGGTGCAGTTCCTCTCGACCGGACAGACCTTGCCGGGAGTCGCGTACTGGGACGCAAGCAACGACAAGGAAGGCGGCTACGGGCCGATGTACCTGCGCCACGCGGCGGGGCAATCGTTCGGCGAAGCGATCGATCAGAGTCCGAAGTCCCTTGTGAAGTTGGCGAAGGGCGACACCGCAGGCTACGCCGACGGCTTCTGGAAAGAGAAGCAGATCCCGATGTGGTTCCGATTCGGCGCGGCTGCCTACGCCGAGCGCTATGTCGTCAACACCACTGTCGCCGCGAAGGGCAATCCCAACGAGTTGCGCGAGTGGTCGGTGACCAACATCACGAACAAGGGCGGGCTGGACCCGATCGACCGCATCCTCGCCTTCGAGATCGGCGTCGGGAACGACAACTCCGGCAAGCTGATCAATGAATCGGGTCTGCTCGTCGCGTTCGCGCTCGACGGCAAGTGTGTCGACGTGCAGACGAAGCTCGGCGCTCTCAAGGACGCGATCAAGAACAACAAGGACATCCCGAAGGCAGCCCAGGCGCTCGCCGACGAGATCAAGAAAAACGAAGCGAAGCTGCGCATCTGGGCCAACCTCTAGGCGGAGCGCACTCACCAAGAACGGATTTCCAACATGCTCGCACTGTTACTGACTCTCGCCGCACTTCCTCAAGGCCAACAACAGGCTCGTCTGCATCCCGCGGACACGCTCGTGATGGTCGAGATCCCCGACGTCACCAAGATGGTCGCCGCTTATCAGAAAGCGCCGATGGTCGCGATGCTCCACGACGCCGAGGTGCGCAAGAGTTTCTACGGCGCGTTCGAGGGCACCGATATCGATTTCGATCAGAAGGTGAGCGATGCGCTGCGCGAGCTGGGGATGCCCGACAGCTTCGCGGAAAGTCCCTTGGCAGGCATCCGCCACTATCTCGACGGGATCGGCGCCGCGTCTTTCTCGGTGAGTCTCGATCGCGACGGCCTGGAAAAATTCGGGCCGCACGTCGAGCGCATGGAGCGCATCGCAAAGGATCTCGGCGTCCTGCAGTCGGCAATCGAAGGCTATCAAGGCGAAGCGAAGGCAGTGGGCTCGACCCTGCCCAAGGATCTTCCCGCGCTGGGACTCGATGCCCCCGCGAGCATCGATCCTTGGCAGCATCCTTATGACTACCGCCCCGCAGCGGACGGAACATTCGTCCTGCGCTCCTTGGGCGCCGACGGAAAACCTGGCGGCACCGGCGAGAATGCGGACGTCACCGCAGCCCAGGCCGGCGAGACGGAGGCGGAGTTCGTAACCCTGCTCGGCTTCCAGACGGTGATCGAGTTCAAGAATCAGGTCGCGCTCGAGGAACTGCGCACGATCATTTCTGGAATGATCGCGAAGAGCGGGCTGAAGGCCGCGCGCACCGGTCCCTTCCAGATGTCCGGCATGCAAGCGGAACTGCAATCGTGGACCGGGCCGGAAGGCGAATTCGCGGGCGCCGAATTGTGGCTGATGCGCGCGCAGAACATGTTGGTGCTCGGTGCAGGGCGCTCGACTCCCGAAGCATTCGCCGCGCGCCTCGCGGACTCGCGCATGCAGACGGCCGCCGATCAGTTCTATGCCGGGCTGCTCAAGGAATTCGGAGCGCCGTCCGGTGCGACCATCGTTCAAGGCTCGCTGCACCTCGCTGACTACGCCTCGGCTTTCCGTTCGTTCGGGGAAGCAACAGGCGGCGACAGCGGGGGCCTCGAGTTCCTGGAGTCGGCGATGCCCAACGCCTCGATCCGCATGCAGCTGATCGGCGATCGTTTCGTCACCGAGGCCGCGGCGAAGTACATCAAGCCCAAGGGTCTGGTGGCGAAGGGTCTGGGGCTCGCTCCCTTGCCCAAGGAGCTTCTGACCTCCGTGCCCGAGGACGCCATCGGCGTCTACGCGACCAGCATGGACGGCCCTCTGTTCTGGGAGGCGTTCAAATCCGAGTTCGAGAAGGACGAGGAAAGTGCTCAGCTGGCGCACGAGCAACTGACGGAGATCGAGAAGACCTACGGCTTCAGCGTGGAGAAGGACATCTTCGGCAGCGTCGGCAAGGGCATGTTGATGTACCTCCTGCCCTTGAAGGGAGTCACGAGCATCCCGGGAATGGCGCTGGTCGTCGACTTGAAGGATCCGGCGGCGATGCAACGCGGCCTCGAAGGCTTGATGGCCATGTTGGGCGACAAGGTAGGCGAGGACTTCAAGGTGCGCTCCAAGCCCTACCACGACGCGCCGGTCTGGACATTCACGTTCGGCAAGGAGGATGGCCCGAGCAACCCCTTGATGAACGCCTTCTCGCCTTCGATCGCGATCGTGAAGAGCCGACTGATCGTCACGCTCAATTCCACGCACATCAAGAAAGAGATCAAGCGCGCCTTCGGTGAGGAAGGCTCCGCGCACCTGGTCGCGACGGAAGGCCACGGTCCTCCGGCGGACGCGACGAGCTTCGCCTACATGGACTGGGCGGCGCTGATCAATGGGGTCTACGAAGGCGGACGCGCGCTCGGCGGGTTGATGGGATCCATGATCCCGGTCGATCTGGCGAAACTGCCGCAACCGGGAGTGTTCACGCACTTCTTCAAACCGACCGTCTTCTACTCGCGCAGCATTCCGGACGGGGTCTACTACCGCAACGAATCCTCGTTCGGGCCTGAAGTCTGGAGCGGGCTGATCGGGATCGGTCTGGTTGCCGGCTTCGCGAGTCGGTCTGAGATGCACGACGAATCGATGGGCGAGGAAGACGAGATGTCCGAGCCGGAGGATGCGCCCGAGCCTCCGGAACCGCCTGCGGTCGACACGCAGCGCCTGCAGACCTCCGGCGACATGCGCCACCTCGCCACTTCGATCGCCGTCTACCAGATGGAGAGCGGCAAGCTGCCCGCGAAGCTCGACGCCTTGCTCTTGCCCACCAAGAACTATCCCGAAGGCTTCGTCGGACAGAAGACCCTCCCGAACGACGGTTGGGGACATGGCTTCCAATACTCGCTGCTCGACGGCGGCAAGCGCTATCGCCTGTGGTCGATGGGCCCCGACGGCGTCGACCAGAGCGGAAGCGGAGACGACATCGTCAGCCCGTAAGCATCCAGGGCTTCTGCGCTGGCCCTGACAGCCGTTGGAAGAGTCCCTACTGCGGCGCAGCGCGTGGCGCCTCGCGACGGGACTGTCGCAACGGACTGCTGGCGGACTCTCGCGCCGACTTGCGCGGGAGTCCGCAAAGGTCGGCGAGTTCGACACGCTCGGCCGGTACGATCGCCGCGCGTGACCTCGAACTCGCTGATCTCTCGCAAGCAGAAGCGCTTCCTGCGCCGCGGTGTCGGCGGAGCGCTGATGCGCGCCTTCGGCCCGGGTTTCGTGCGCGCCCTGTCTCGGACCTGGAGGACCGAAGTCTTCGGTCTGGAGCTGCTCGGCGTGGCCGAGCGAGCCGATCCGAATTCGAAGGACAGCTCCAAGCCGGGCTGCATGATCGCCCTCTGGCACGGTCGCATGCTGGTGGGCGTCGAGTACGGGCGGAAGAGCAAATGGTCGATCCTGGTTTCGCCCAGCGCTGACGGCGAGATATCCGAGCGCATGCTGCGCGCCTTCGGCTACCACGTCGTGCGCGGATCCTCGAGCCGCGGAGGCGCGCGCGCGCTGCGCGAGATGTTGACGCTGTTGCGCGGGGGCAACGTGGTGGTGTTGACGCCCGACGGCCCGCGCGGGCCGCGACACTCGATGAATCCAGGCCTGGCCTGGATGGCACGCGCGACCGGTTTTCCGATCGTGCCTTTCGGTTTGGTGGCGAATCGCGCCTGGCATTTGTCGAGCTGGGATGCCTTCACGATCCCCAAGCCCTTCGCGCGCGTGGCCCTCGTCTATGGCGAGCCCGTGCACGTCGCGCGCGAAGCCAGCGAGAGCGAGCTCGAAGCCGCAACCGAGCTGATCCGCGCGCGACTCTTCGAATGCGAGCGCCGCGGCCTCCAGCACCTCGGTGCAAGCGAGGACTTGTGATCCGCGTCGGTCCCGCAGGCTGGTCCTACCCCGACTGGGATGGACCTGTGTACCCGCGGCCCAAGCCGCGCGGGTTCCATCCGCTCGCCTTCCTGTCGCGCTTCGTGAACACGATCGAGATCAACTCGAGTTTCTACGGACTGCCCAAGCGCGAAAACTCCGTGCACTGGGCCGAGCTGATCGCGCACCTGCCCAAATTCCGCTTCATCGCCAAGCTGCACCAGGATTTCACGCACTCCACCCGGCCGCTTGCGGAGCTCGCGCGCGAAGTCGGGGAGTTCCACTTCGGTTTCGAGCCGCTGATCCAGGCGGGTCGGCTGTCCGCCCTGCTCGCGCAGTTTCCGCTGGGATTCCGTTTCGAGCCTGGCGCCGCGACGCGGTTGAGCGAGCTGTGCTCCGTGTTCGCGCGCGTGCCGCTGGTCGTCGAGCTGCGCCACGCGTCCTGGTTCGAGCCGCCCGGCATGGGCCTGATCGAAGAGCTCGGCTGCTCGCTCGCGGCCATCGACCTGCCCAAGGCAGCGAACCATCCGCCCGCGGATCACCCGACACCGGGCCCGATCGGATATCTGCGGCTCCACGGGCGCAATGCGGCCGCCTGGTTCGCGCGCGATTCTGGGCGCGACGAGAAATACGACTACCTGTACACGACGGCCGAGATCGCGACCCTCGCGGAGCGCGCCAGGCGTCTCGCTGGAGGGCACGACGAGACTTTCGTCGTCACCAACAATCACTTCGAGGGCAAGGCCGTGGCCAACGCCCTCGAGCTCCTGGCCAGCTTGACCGGTGCGCGCGTGCCCGCTCCGCGCAGTCTCGCCCTGCGCTATCCGCAGCTCCAGGCGATGACGAAATCCGAAGGGCAGGCGGAGCTGTTCTCGTGATGCCCTTGATCAGCCTTCGTCTGCCTGGTGGGATGCGCCGCGAATGATCCTCCGATCGCTGCTCAAGAAGATCGCGCTGTCCCTGGCCTCCCTGGTGCTCGTGGGCTTCGCGGCCGAGGTGATCGCGCGGATCGCCGAGCCTGGACCCTTCTCGTTCCTCGACAGCGAGCCTTACGAGAAGGTTCCGGTCATGGACCACGTCCACAAGCCCAACTTCGCCGGGCGTTGGGACGGCACGTGGTACGCGACGGATTCGCTCGGGCTGCGCGGGAGCGAATTGAATCCGAGCTTCGGGCCGCAGGAGTACCGGGTGCTCGCGATCGGCGACTCCTGCACTTTCGGCAAGGGGGTGGTGGAGGCGGATTGCTGGCCGCGACAGTTCGAGCAACTGCTCGCGGGCGCATTGCCTCCGGGCACGCGGGCGCTGGTCGCCAATAGCGGGGTCAACGGCTACTCCGCGAAACAATACTTCGAGGTGGTCCGCGAGCGCGGCGCGCAGCTGAAGCCGAATCTGATCGTCGTCGGGTACAGCCTGAACGACTTCCCCAACCAGACCAAGGCGCTCGACGAGAACATCCACCAGGGCAAGGGCAACCTGCGCGCGGCGATCCCTTACGACCTGCGCAACTTCCTGGGACGCTTCGCGGCCTTCCGTTGGATGCGCGCTACCTACTATGTGATGAACCGCAAGCGCGATTTCGCCGCCGCCGAGTCGATGGCGAACGCGGTCAAGAATCAAGGCAAGCGCAATCCCGACCGCGTCGCGCGCGAGATCGCGCACCTGGAAGGCATGGCCAGCGCCGCGCGCGAGATGAACGCGGAGCTTTGCGTGTTCCTGTTTCCTTACGAGAGCCAGGTCTACCTCGAGGAGTACGACACCTCCGCCGTCGACTGGCTCGAGGGTCTGTGCGACGAGCGCAAGATTCCCTTCATCAGCTTGATCGACGAATTCCGCGTGCGCGCGCGGACCGCGACGCCGCCCAAGCAGCTGTTCATCCGCGGCGATCGCTACCACCCCAACCCCGAGGGCTACGGACTGGTCGCCGCGAAGGTGCTCGAGACCGTGCGCGGCCTCGGCTGGCTCCCCAAGGCGCAGTGACTTCCTTCGAAGTGCTGACGTTCGACTGCTACGGCACGTTGATCGACTGGTTCGGCGGTGTGCGCGCCGCAGTCCGCGATACGCGCGGCCTGGCTGGAGTCGATGTCGAGCAATTCGTGCGCGACCGCGACGCGGCGGATCGCGAATTGATCGCCGGAGCCTATCGGCCCTATTCGGAAGTCCTCGCGGAGTCCGCGCGCAAAGCCGCGCGGGCGCAGTCGCGCACGATCACGGACGGCGAGGCCGAGGCTTTTGCGGCGAGCATCCGCAGCTGGCAGCCGTTTGCCGAAAGCCATGGCGCGCTCCATCGCCTCGCGTCGAAGTTCCGACTCGCGATCCTTTCCAACGTCGATACCGCGAGCCTCGAAGCTTCCGTGGCCCAGCTCGGCGCGCCTTTCGAAGCGCTGATCACCGCGCAGATGCTGCGCTCCTACAAACCGCGCGATGCGCACTGGCTGGCGGCTCTCGAAAAGTTGAAGCTGGACAAGTCGCGCGTGCTGCACGTCGGCTGCAGCCTGTTCCACGACATGCGCCCCGCCCAGGCGCTGGGATTCAACACCGCCTTCGTGAACCGCGAAGTGGAAGACCTATCCCGCGAGGACGAACCGACCTTCGTGGTCCCCGACCTCGTCAGCCTCTGCAGCGAGCTCGGCGTCTGACGGTACCCGGTATTCCACCGCCATTTTTTACATGCGGCATGTAAAAAATGGCGGTGGAATACCGGGTACCGTCAGACGCCGGTCGACTTGGTCAGGTAGTCGACCATGTCCATCTTCGAGATCAGGCCTTTCAGTTGCTGGTCGTCGTCGACCACCAGGCCGACCAAGCCGTCGGCGAACATGTGGGTGAGCGCGCCGGCGTCCTCGGATTCGTGGATGGTCTTGACGTTGCGGAACATGACTTCGGCGACGGTCGACGAGAGGCTTGCGCGGCCCTCGACGAGCTTTCCGAGCAGGTCCGACTCGGTGATGATCCCGACCAGGCGGCCTTCGTCGAGCACGGGCAGCTGGCTGACGCCGCGCTCTTTCATGGCCAGGACCGAATCGGCGACCGTGTCGGCCGTGTTCGCGGTCAGGACCTCGCGCCGTGGGAAGCTGCGCAGCAGGTCGCCGACGGAATTCTGCTCCCAGGATTTTTCCATGAAGCCGTTCTCGCGCATCCACAAGGGATCGAGGAACTTCGTCATGTAGTTGCGCACCGAGTCCGGGAGGATGATCACGAAGCGCTTGCCCGGGCCGACACGCTGCGCCACCTGGATCGCGGCCCACACCGCGGACCCTGACGAGCCGCCGCACAGGAGACCCTCCTGGCGGATCAGCCGCCGCGCGGTCAAAAAGGATTCGCGGTCCTCGGTCTTGACCCACTCGTCGACCAGCGACGTGTCGCAGACCTTCGGAATGAAGTCGTAGCCGATGCCCTCGACCTTGTACGAGCCGATCGGCCCGGGGCCCGCGATGATCGAGCCCACGGGGTCGACACCGATGACTTTGACGCCGGGGATGTCCTTCCTCAGTCGGTTCGCGACGCCCGTCAACGTGCCGCCCGTCCCGGCGGTGATCACGACGTAGTCGAGCTTGCCTCCGCACTGCTCGACGATCTCCTTGCCCGTTCCTTCGTAGTGCGCCGCCGGGTTGTCGGGGTTGTTGTACTGATCGAGGATGTGCGAGTTGGGCAGGATCTTCTGCAGCTGGCGCGCGACGCCGATGTGGCTGTCGGGCGAGTCGAAGGCGGCTTCGGTCGGCGTGCGGATGATCTCGGCGCCGAGGGCCTCGAGCACGACCTGCTTCTCGCGACTCATCTTCTCCGGCATGGTGATGATCATCCGGTAGCCGCGGATCGCGGCGACCAGGGCCATGCCGATGCCCGTGTTGCCGCTGGTGGCCTCGATCAAGGTGTCGCCGGGGCGGATGCGGCCCGTGCGCTCGGCCTCGAGCACCATCTGTTTGCCGATGCGGTCCTTCACCGAGCCTCCGGCGTTCAGGAACTCGCACTTGCCGAGCAGCTCGCAGCCCGTCTTCTTGCCGACGGTCTTGAGCCGCACGAGGGGCGTGTTGCCGATCGCGTCGAGAATCGAGTCACTGATCTTGGGCACGGTCTAGCTCCGGAGTGGGTCGGCGGAGCTCCCCGAGCGGGGCTCCACGGGGCGGAAGGCGCGAATTCTAACGATCGGTCAATCTTGGGTTGACCAATTCGGTCTCCGAGAACGATAGTAGAGCCGTGAAGTTGTCGCTCCTGTGGACCCGAATGCTGACCGTCGCGCTGCTCTGCGCGCTGGCGGTCATCCCGGGCGCGATGCACGCGCGGGTTTGCCTGGTCGCTCTCGGGGTGGCCCCGAGCTCCGATTGCTGCAGCGTGAAGACCTGCTGCAAGCCGTCGCCTTCCGACGCACCCTCTCTGAGCGCGGGTGAGAGCGACTGTCACTGCTGCCTCGACGTCGATCTCGACTCCGGCGACAAGACGCCGATTGCGACGCCGACTTCCAACGGGCACCTGGCGGTTGCCCCCGCCTTCTGGAACGTGGCGGTGGCCCTGTGCCCGCCTCCTCCCGCACGCAACCAGGCACGCAACGTTCACGCGCGTGCGGGACCGCGGCCAAGGATGGCCGCTCCGCTTCCGCTGCGCATTTGATTCCGGACTCCCGGTCGTGGTGACCCGGCGCGCGTGCGCCGGGCGAATCCCGTTCCCGTCCTGGAGGTTCCGATGTTCGATTCGCCGTCCGCGGTGCGCCGTGCGCACCCGTCTCTGATTCTCCTGATTGCCCTTGGCTCGTGCGCCGGTTGCGCAGCGAGCGGGGCCAGTCTCTCGCCTGCTGAGGTGCACGAAGCCCTCGCTCTGCGCGCCGGCGGGCCCGAGTCTGCGCTCGAAGCACAGCAACTCGCCGGACTCGACGCTCTGGCCTTGCCGCGCCCGACCGCCCTGGAACTCGCCAGCCCGGAAAGCCCTGCCTACTGGCGCGCCTGCGCCCTGGCCTGGAATCCACAGGTGCGACAGGCGCGGCGCGAGCTGCAAAGCGCGATCGCGAGTGGACGCGCCGCGGGCCAGCCGGGCGAGATCGAAGCCTCGGTGGAGACGCTCGAGCTGGACGATCTCGGACGCGACACGGAGATAGCCCTGACCTTCGATCTGCTCGGACTCCTGGGCCTTGGGCCAGCCCACGCCCTGCGAGCCTCGGCGCGAGGCGAGGTCCGGCGTGCTCGAGCAGCGCTCGAAAGCGCCGTGTGGAACGCGATGTTCGACGTCGAGCGTGCGCGGGTGCGCCTGGCGGCGTCGCGCGAGCGCGAGCGAAGGCTGGAAAGGCTGCTGATCGAGGTCGAGTCGCAATCCGAGCGCTTCGAGATCCTCGATCGCCGCGGGCGTCTGTCGGAAGCGGATGTGCAGATGGCCAGCGCGGCTTCCCACGAAGTCGAGCACGCGAAGTCGCACGAGAGGGCCGAGAGCGCCGAGAAGCAGGCCGAGCTGGCGCGGATCAGCGGTCTGCCCTTCGACCACGCGGGCTACGCATCGATCGATGGCGGCGTCTTGAACCAGGCGCGGCGAATCGCGCGGGCACCGGACGTTCGCGAGCTGCTCGAGCGGGATCCCGCGTTGCGCGAGCTCGCGCTCGAGTACGCGCAAGCCGAGCTGCACGTGCGCCACATGGCGGCCGAGGCATGGCCCACGCTGCGTCTGGGCCCGAAGCTCACGCTCGAGCCGAGCGATGTCCTGCTCGGTGGCGTGCTCGACCTGTCCTTGCCCTGGCCAGGAACGATCGAGAAGGCAGTGCGCATCGCCAGCGTGGAACGCGAAGCCGCGCGCGAACGTGTCGAGGATGCGCTCAACCTGGCGCAGGCGCGCGTCGCGAGCCTCTCCACGATCGAAGCCGAGGCGCGGATGCGGGCCGTCGAGCACGGCGTGCTCATGGACGAGGCCCAAGAGGCTTCGTGGCAGGCGACCAACGCTCGGCTGCGCTTCGGACAGGTCGGCGTCGGCGAGTGGACCCGCGCCGTGCGCGAGCGCATGGAGCCGCTGACCGGCCTGGTCGACGAACGCGAAAGCGCCGCCATCGCCGCTCTCGACTTCGCACAAGCCTGCGGCGTCGTGCCGAGTTCGACGGAGGTGGCGCCGTGAGCGAAGTCCGCCCCGACATCGATCTCGCCGGACTCGCGCGCAGGGTCCCCGACGTCGCTCCGCCGCGCCGCAGCCCGTGGCGCATCATCCTTCCGCTCGCGATCCTGATCGCCTTCCTCGCCGTGCTCGCCACGAGCTTGAGCGGCGTCCTGAAAACCAGGAAGCCGGTCAGCGTGATCCGCCCGCGCGTCGTGGAAGCTGCGAACGGCGCTCAACCCGCGAGCGGATCCGGACGCGTCGTGCTGCAGGCGGCCGGCTGGATCGAGCCCGATCCCTTCGCGATCCAGGTCGGCGCCTTGACGCCCGGCATCGTGCGCGAGGTCCTGGTCCGCGAAGCGGCGCGCGTCGCTCGCGGCGACGTCGTCGCGCGTCTCGTCGACGACGACGCGCGCCTGGCCGTCGCCGGCGCGGAGGCGAAGCTCGCGAAAGCCCGCGCGGAAGAAACGGAAGCCGCGGCGCGCGCCGCCAATGCCCAGGCGAATTTCGACCAGGCCCTGGCGGTGACCGAGAACGAAGCGACGTCGCGCGCCGAGCTCGAAGGCCGCAAGGCCGAGCTCGCCAACCGTGAAGCTGCCCTGCTGCAGGGCGAGGCTGGCGTGCGCGTCGCTCGCAACGAGCTGGCCCTGCAGAAGGAGCTCGAGTCGGTCGGCGCGGGGGAAGAACGGCTGGTCGACCTCGCGGACGCGCGCGTCGCCGAGGCCACAGCCGCCTTGGAGATCTTGCGCGCCAACGTTTCGATCGCGCGCGCCGAGCTGGACAAGGCCCAGGCGCGCCACACGCGCGCGGCGCGCGACGTCGAGCTGCGTCTCGAGGACAAGCTGGCGCTGAGCGCTTCGGCGGCGAGCCTCGCGAACGCCCAGGCGGAAGTCGCCGGAGCTCAAGTCGCGCTCGACGAAGCCAAGCTGCGCCTCTCGCGCACGGACATCGTTGCACCTGCCGACGGCGTGGTGCTCGAGCGCGCAGCCATGCCCGGCACCGCCCTCGATCCGGGAGCCGGCACGGGTCTGGTCTGCACGCTCTTCGATCCCGCGCACCTGCGCGTTCGCGTCGACGTGCCGCAAGCCGACGTGTCCAAGCTGCGCGTCGGCGGCACGGCCGAGATCGCGCTCGACGTGCGCGCGGGCAAGCCCTACCACGGCGAGATCGTGCGCGTGCTCGAGAAGGCGGACATCCAGAAGGTGACGCTGCAGGTCCACGTGCGCATCGACGACGGCGACGAGTGGGTCAGGCCCGAGATGCTGGCTCAAGTGCGCTTTCATGCAGCGCCTTCCGCTTCGAGCGCGGAGGCGCCGAACGCCGCGGCCTCCAACCAGCGCGTCGAAGTGCCCGCGCGCGTCGTCGACGCCGGAGGGCGCGTGTGGATCATCGACGGAGTCAAGGGCACGGCACAGCCGCGCAAGCTCGAGCTCGGAGCCCAATCCGGCGAATGGGTCGAGGTCCTTTCGGGCCTCGACGTCTCCGACAAGGTTATCGACGAGGGACGCGCGGGCCTCGAAGCTGGCGACCCGGTGCGCGTGGAGAATCAACCGTGAGCTACATCGAGTTGCGCGGCGTCACCAAGCGCTACACCAAGGGCGAGCACGTGGTCACGCCGCTCGAGGACGTCAGCCTGTCGATCGAGCAGGGCGACTTCTTCGTGCTGCTCGGGCCCTCGGGCTCGGGCAAGACGACCCTGCTCAATCTGCTGGCGGCGATCGACCGTCCGGATTCGGGCAGCGTGACGGTCGGCGGAATCGATGTGATCTCCCTGGCGCGCGGCAAGCTCGCGCCCTGGCGCGCGGAACACGTCGGCTACATCTTCCAGCAGGCGAACCTGGTGCCGGTGCTCACGGCCTACGAGAACGTCGAGCTGCCCCTGTGGCTGTTCCCACTGTCGCGCGCCGAGCGCCATGTGCGCGTCAGCCTCGCTCTCGAAGCCGTCGGGCTCGGAGATCGCGCTCGCCACCTGCCGCGCCAACTGTCCGGCGGGCAGGAACAGCGCGTGGCGATCGCGCGCGCCATCGTCGCCGACCCGCCGCTGCTCGTCGCCGACGAGCCGACCGGCAACCTCGACCACGAGTCGGCTCAGGGCGTGCTCACGCTGCTCAGCCGGCTGCGCACGGAGCGCGGCAAGACGATCGTGATGGTCACCCACGATCCGCGCGCGGCGCAATTCGGCACGCACCGCATGCGGCTCGACAAGGGACGGCTGCACGCGATCGAAGCAGAGGTGGCGTCGTGAAGCTCGCGCGCCTGATCACGAAGAACCTGCGACGACGGCCGATGCGCACCGTGTTCACGCTGCTCGGCGTCGCCAGCGCGATGCTGCTCTTCGTGCTCGTCGAAAGTCTCTCGGCGGGCCTCGATCGCGCGATGAGCGGAACCCAGGCGGCGCGCACCTTGATCGTCTACCGCCAGAATCGTTACTGCCCGCAGACTTCGTTCCTTCCTGAGTCCTACACGGAGCGCATCTCGAAGCTTCCCGGCGTGCAGAGCGTGTTGCCGGTCAAGGTCTACTTGAACAACTGCCGCGCCAGCCTCGATCTGGTCGCCTTCCAGGGCGCGCCGGTCGACGCCATGCTCGCCGCGCGGGAATTAGAAGTGGTCGAGGGCGACGTCGAGATCTTCCGGCGCGAGCGCGACTCCGCCCTCGTCGGCCGCGCCTTCGCCGCGCGCAAGCATCTGCGCGCCGGCGACGCCTTCCGCTTCGGCAATATCAACGTGAAGGTCGCCGGCGTGTTCGCGTCGAGCGAGCCGGTCGAGGAAGGGGTGGTCATGACGCATCTCGAATACCTGCAGCGCGCCGGCCCGGTCAATCGATTGGGCACCGTCACGCAGTTCGAAGTCAGGATCGACGACGCGACCCATGCGCGCGAAATCTCCGAGAGCATCGACGCGCTGTTCGCCAACGCTCAGGAGCCGACGGACACGCGCGCCAAGATCCAGTACCTCGAAGGAGCGACGCGCGACCTGCGCGAGATCCTGCGCTTCGCGCGCTGGCTGGGCCTGGGCTGTGTCGCGGTGGTGCTGGCCCTGGTCGCCAACACCGTGCTCATGTCCGCGCAGGAGCGTGTGCGCGAGTTCGGCGTCTTCCGCACCCTGGGTTTCCGCGAGCGGCACATCGCCTTCCTCGTGCTCGGAGAAGCCTGGATCCTCTCGCTCGGCGGCTGCGCCCTTGGCCTCGCCGGGGCCCTGGCGATCGTCGAGCTCTCGCACGTCTCGATCGGCTCCGAGGGCGTCTCCGTCGGCTTCGTGATCGTTCCGCTGCTGGTAGTGCGCGTCGTGATCGTGTCGCTGGTCGCGGGCACTCTCGCCGGCGTGTTCCCGGCCCTGCGCACCGCGCGGCGTCCCGTGGTGCTTGCGCTGAGGGAGGCCTGAGCTTGGCGCGCTCACTTCCTTTCGACTACGCGGTGCGCAATCTCGCGCGCCGGCCCTTGCGCACGGTGCTCACCGCGCTGGCGAGCGCGCTGGTCGCGGCGCTCTTGGTCGCGACCAGCGCTTTCGTGCGCGGACTCGACCAGACTTTCGCCGGAGCGGCGCGCGACGACGTCGCGATCCTGCTTTCGAGCGTGGCGCAGCGCGACGTGCTGCGCTCGACGGTCGGCGCGGGCGTCGGCTCGCTGATCGAGGCTTCGGTCAGCGGCATCAAGCAGGTCGGCGGTCAGCCCGCGGTCTCCAGTGAGATCCACACCGGCACGAATCTGCGCCTGGGTCCGCAGGCCGACGCGCAGGCGGGCGAAGCGGTCTACCCCGGTTTCGTGCGCGGCGTCACCGAGCGCGCTTTCCTCGTCCACGACGCGGTCACGATCATCGAGGGCCGGCCTGCGCGCTCGGGCGAGGTGCTCGTCGGACGATTGGCGGCGAAGCAGATGGGCGTGAGCGAAGCGGCCCTCGCGATCGGCAAGCTCGTGCGCTTCGAAGGCGGCGAGTTCACGATCGCTGGACGTTTCGCGGCTCCAGGCACGACGCTCGAAGCCGAGCTCTGGGCGCCGCTGAGCGAGCTGCGCGGCCTGACGCGCCGCGATGACAGCTCGGTGGTCTTCGTGCGCGTCGAGAAGCCCGGCGATTTCGGCGAGCTCGAGCTCTTCGCCCTGCGCCGTCTCGATCTCGAGCTGGTCGTGATCCCGTCGTCGCTCTATTACCAGGAGCTGGTCGCCTACTTCCGGCCGATCCGCGCCCTGGCCTGGATGATGGCCGCGATGATCGCCGCAGCGGCCGTGTTCGGCGGATCGAATGCGCTGAACGCCGCGGTCCAGGATCGATTGCGCGAGCTGGCATCGCTGCGCGCCGTGGGCTATTCGAGCCAGGCGATCGCGCGTTCCCTGGCGCTCGAGGCCCTGCTGATCGCGGCCAGCGGAGGCGTGCTCGGCCTGTGCATCGCGAAACTCGCCCTGTCGGGCGGGGCCATCCGCATCGCGATGAGCGCGTTCCGTCTGGACGCCGACGCGGTGAGCGTTCTGGTCGGTTTCGCGGGCGTCCTGATCCTCGGCCTGTTCGGAACCGCGCCCGCGATTTTGCGGATCCAACGACTTTCCATAGCCTCTGCACTCAAGGAACCCTGAAAGGAGACCACCATGTCGATTCGATCTCTATTCCCTCTCGTACTCGTCGCGTTCGCTGCTTGCAGCAAAGACGCCGCTTCGGCCCCCACACCCACTTCCACACCCAAGCAACCCACGGCATCGCTTCCGGCGTCCTTGCGACTCGATGCGGCTCCGCCCGCGGCTTCGAGCGTCGTCGATCTGCGCAAGTCGGCTGCCGACGGCGCCGAGGTCGTGGTCACCGGCCGCGCGAGGGATTTCGTCGCGACCCGCGCAGCCTTCACAATCGCGGACCTGTCGCTGAAGTCCTGCGCGGAGCCTGGCGACAAGATGGCTGACTGCGACACGCCTTGGGACTACTGCTGCGAGGATCCCGCAAGGCTCGCTCAAGGCACGGCCACCATCGAAGTGCGCGAGGGCACCGAGCTGGCCAAGGGATCCGTGCAAGGCTGGAACGGCCTCGACCACCTCAAGCAGGTCGTCGTGCGCGGAAAGCTCCAGAAGGACGCAGAGGGCAATCTCGCGGTGGTCGCCGACGGGATCTACGTCCAACCTTGACCAAGAGCACGTCCTAATACCTAGCGACTCGCCAGGTATTAGGAAGTGCTCTGACTGAGGCGGACCGGCCGGCTCAGGATCAGCGATCCGCTCGGTCCGATCCGCACCGCGCTGACCAGCAGACCTCGCGCATCCTGCCCGACTCGCGGATTCTTCCAATCCGTGCGCCGGCCGGTGCGCAGGTCGAAGCGCCACAGATGCCAGGGGCAGGTGACTTCGCCGGCCGCGACCGAGCCCTGGAACAGGGGGCCTTCGAGGTGCGGGCAGAAGGCCTGGACGCAGATGACAGTGCCGTCGACGCGGAACAGGGCCAGGACTCCCCAGGGCGTCTCGATCGGTTGCGGGCGAGTGAGGTCGACGGCGGCGTCGATCAAGCTGTCGAACTCCTTGGGATCGTGGGCGTGTTCCATTGCGCTCGCCCGAGAGCGTGCCAGAATCCGCGCGTGGCTCAAAGCACCCGAGTCGTGGCGCTGACGCGCACGCGCATGGCCCAGTTGAAAGCGAGCCTCGAGCGCGGCGCTTTCGATTTCCGCTCGGTTCCCCACGCGCTGTTCTCCGTCAAGGGCGAAGGCGTGGTCGCAACGGCCTATGCCTCGGGCAAGCTGGTCGTGCAGGGAGACCATCCAACGGAGTTCCTGGTGCGTTATGTCGAGCCGGACCTCGCGCAGGAGGAGCTCCCCAGGTCGGCGGCGGTCGAGCCGAAATCCGCGGAGGCCTTCGTAGCCATGGTCGGCAGCGACGAGTCCGGCAAGGGCGATTACTTCGGCCCGCTGGTCGTGTGCGCGGTGCGGCTCGAGCCCGCGCAGTCGAGCGCGATGCAGGGCGGCGCGATCCGCGACTCCAAGCAGATGACCGACGAAGCCTGTCTGCGACTCGGCGCCGGCTTGCGCGCCAGCGTGCCCCACGCGATCGCCCTGCTCGCGCCGCCGGACTACAACGCCGCTCACGCGCGGTACAAGAATTTGAATCCGCTGCTCGCCGATCTGCACGCCAAGGCGATCCGCGAAGTCGCGCTGCCCGGCATGCGCGTGCTCGTCGATCAATTCGCGAACGTGAACGTCATGAAGAAGGCCCTGGCGGGGACCGACATCGACTTGATCCAGCATCCGCGCGCCGAGAGCGTGCCGGCGGTGGCGGCGGCCAGCGTGATCGCGCGCGAAATGTTCCTGACCGGCTTGCGCGAGCTCTCCGAGCAATCGGTCGTCGATCTGCCCAAGGGCGCTGGCTGGCAGGTCGATCAGGCGGCGCGCAAGTTCATCGCGCTGCACGGCTTCGACAAGCTGGGCAGCGTGGCCAAGCTGCATTTCAAGAACACGCAGAAGATTCCCCAGGCGGACAGGCCATGAAATTCACGCTGGTCTCGGGCACGGGCAACAACTTCGCCCTCTTCGACGGCTTCGAGGACGAGCTGCTCGAGGACGCGGGCAGCGCCGCGCGCGAAATGTGCCGCCTGCCCCTCGCGCAACTGGACCAGGTCGAGCTCGAGCGGCCTTCCGCGCTGCGGCTCGACGGCATCCTGCTCCTCGCGCGGCCGCGCGAAGGCGGAGATTGCCGCATGGTCGTCTACAACGCCGACGGCAGCCGCCCGGAGTCCTGCGGCAACGGGCTGCGCTGCATCGCGCTGGTCGCGCGCGAGCGCGGCCATGTCGGGCGCGATGAATTCACGATCGAGACCGATGCGGGGCCCAAGGCCGCGCGGGTGATCCGCGAGGGGACGCGCATCGTCGCGGCCGAGATCGCGATGGGGGAGCCGCGGCTCGTCGAGCGGCGCGTGACCTTGAAGACCGGACATGGCGCGGTCGAAGCCACGCTGGTCGAGCTCGGCAATCCGCACTGCGTGATCTTCGTGCGCGATCCCAAGGAAGCTCCGGTGGCCCAGCTCGGCGCCGAGATCGAGCGCCACCGTCATTTCCCCGGCCGCACCAACGTCGAGTTCGTCGCGGTGCGGCCCTACGGATTGGAGATGCGCGTCTGGGAGCGCGGCGTGGGAGAGACCGCCGCTTGCGGGACCGGCGCCTGCGCCGCCGCCGTCGCCGCGGTGGTGACGCAGCGCGCGAACTCGCCGCTGGAGATCCGCATGCCCGGCGGAGTCCTGCACATCGCCTGGACCGCCCAGGCCGGCGAAGTGCGCTTGAGCGGAGCCTGCGAAACGCACGGCCAGGGCAATTGGCGCTCCGCCGCCCCTGTTGCCAGACCGGGCAAAGGCTAAAGCCGGCCATGGAAGTTCGGGTTCCCCACGCGCTCTCGCCCGAGGAGGTCGCGCGGCGCATCTCCACCGCCGCCCTGCGCCATGACGTCGAGCTCGTTCCCGACGCCAGCGGCGTGCGCGGCAGCCTGTCCAAGGACGCGGGCTTCCTCGGCTCGGTTCGCGCGCAGTACGCGATCGAACCGGGCGCCCTGGTGGTGCAGGTGAGCGAGCGGCCGGCCTTCCTGCCCGAGGGCACGCTGCGCCGCATGCTGGAAGACGAGCTGCACAAGCTCGTCGCCGGCTGAGGAAGCGCTCGCCTTTTCCGTGGCGTACCTGATCCACATCGGCCTTGCGCTGCTCGCGCAGGCGGTCTGGGAAGAGACTTCGCCCGAGACCACGCCGCGACTGTGGCTGGTGGTGCTTCTGTGCCTCGTCCCGCACGCACTTGGCGCGATTGCGCACCGCCTGTACCTGCGCGGCATGTTCCGCAGCGCGGACCGGTTCTTTGCACTGCTGAGCTGGTCGCCGGTTGCCCTGCACGCCCTGGCGGTGTTCAACGGCGGCTGGCTGGTGCTGCTCGAGGGCTGGACCGCTCATCCGATGCGCCTGATGGGCTGGCCGACCCTGTGGTCCGCCCTGTCCTTCGCGCCCTTCGTCGTCTACTCGTTGCTCGGCATCGACGCGCGCTCGCGCCTCGGCAGCGGTTCCACGCTCCGCTCGAGGACCGCGCGCCGCTTCCAGATGCGGCTGTTCCTCGCCTCGCTGTCGCCGATGCTGGCCTACATGCTGGTCTCGGCCGCCGTCGGCGCGATCGAGCCCCTGCGCCTGCGCATCGAGACCGTCTCGGCGTGGAGCGCGGCCTATGCGGCGGCCATGCTGCTGGTGTTCGCGGTCAGCGTGCCTTGGTTGTTGCGCAACTCCTGGGAGACCGAGCCCATGCCCGAGGGCGTGGAGCGCTCGCTCCTGGAGAGCGTCTCCCAGCTCGCGAACTTCGACGGCCATCGGCTGTTCATCTGGCGCACGGGAAACACGGTCGCCAATGCCGCGATCATCGGTCTGTTCCCCAGACACCGCGTGGTCCTGTTCTCCGACCTGCTCCTGTCCCAGCTCGACCTGCGGCAGCTCGCCAGCGTCTTTGCCCACGAGATCGGCCACGCCAAGAAGAACCACGTCCTGATCTTCGGCGCCTGGGCCCTGGCGGCCCTGTTCGGAGCCGATCTGCTCGCCACCGCGATCGCTCCCGACGACCTGACCTGGAACTCGGTGGTGCTGATCGGCTCGATGGCGATCTGGGTCATCGGATTCGGCTGGATGTCGCGCCGCTTCGAGCTCGAGGCGGACATCTACAGCTTGAGGCTGATCGGGGATCCGGCGCCCTTGATCGGCGCCTTGGAGGAGGTCAGCGGCCCGCACGGGCGAGCGCGGACTTCCTGGCGGCACTTCTCGACCCAGCGCCGCATCGAATTCCTGGAAGCGATGACCCGCGACCCCGGGGTGGCCCAGCGCCTGGAACGGCGATTGACCTGGGTTGCCCGCACCGGGTTCGTCGCCTTCCTGATCGTCGCGGGGATCGAGAGTTTCGGCCTGGCTCGGGCCTGGCCGGAGCAGCAGGTGATGCTCGATCTGCGCCAGGGAGCCTATGCCCATGCCGCGCAGCGCATCGAAAGTCGTCCCAGGGTCGATTCGGACCTGGCGAATCTGACCCGCCGAGCCGCAACCCTGCGGCAGGGCGACATGTCGGAGCTGGAGGCCGCCGCGCGCTCCGCCCTCGCGCGCGGGGACCTCGAAGCGTTCAGCGAGTGGCTGTACCTCGGCGCCCTGCGCGGGAACGACGACATGGATCGGGTGGGGGGCCTGCTTTCGCTCTGGAAATCGAAGCCGGCGCCCGAGGCCGACGACCTGCTCGCCCTATGCCCGCCGGCATGGCGCGAGGCCCTCGGACCCTTGCTTCGGGAGCCCCCGCGCTGAGCGGCCCTTTCACGCCTCGCTCTACCTTAGTTAAGTACGTGTCCGCACTGGCACTGGACACTTGCCCGGGCGATACTACGCGCTTGTCCTTCGGCGTGCCGCGCTCTCCCAAGCTGCCGCGCCGTCCCTCAGCTTGGCCCAGCCGATGACCGGAACCGAAACGCCGCCTTCACCGCCGCCCGCACCCCAAGGAATCGTCGAGCCGCGTTCGATCGAACGCGAGATGCGTGAGTCGTACATGACTTACGCGATGTCGGTGATCCACTCGCGGGCGCTCCCCGACGTCCGCGACGGCCTCAAGCCCTCGCAGCGGCGGATCCTGGTCGCGATGAACGACCTGAACCTCGGGCCGCGCGCCAAGTACCGCAAGTGCGCCAAGATCGCCGGCGACACCTCGGGAAACTACCACCCCCACGGCGAGTCGGTGGTCTACCCGACCCTGGTGCGCCTCGCCCAGCCGTTTTCGACCCGCTATCCCTTGATCGACGGCCAGGGCAACTTCGGCTCGATCGACGGCGACCCCCCGGCTGCGATGCGTTACACGGAAGCGCGCATGCAGGGCTCGGCGGTCGAGATGCTCGACGACCTCGAGCGCGACACGGTCGATCTCCAGGCCAACTACGACGAGTCGCGGACCGAGCCGATCGTGCTGCCCGGGCGCTTCCCGAATCTCCTGTGCAATGGCTCGGACGGCATCGCGGTCGGCATGGCGACCAGCCTCCTGCCCCACAACTTGCGCGAGGTCACGGCGGCCCTGCGCGTGGTCCTCGACCGGCCCGAGGTCACTCCGGGCGAGCTGTGCGAGATCGTCAGCGGACCCGACTTCCCGACCGGCGGAATCATCATGGGCCGCCGCGGCGTGCTGCAGGCCTACGCCACCGGTCGCGGCCTGGTGCGCGTGCGCGCTCGCCACGTGATCGAGGAGGTCAAGAACCGCCAGGCGATCATCGTCACCGAGGTCCCGTTCCAGGTGCGCAAGACCGCGATCATCGAGAAGATCGTCGAGGTCGTCAAAGACGGGCGCATCACCGGCATCTCCGACGTGCGCGACGAGTCGGATCGCACCGGCATCCGCCTGGTGATCGAGCTGAAGAAGGGCGAGGACCCGCAGGTCATCGTCAATCAGCTGTTCCAGTACACGCCGATGCAGACGACGCAATCGATCATCAATCTGGTGATCGATCGCGGCCAGCCGCGCACGCTGACCCTGCGCGGTCTGCTCGACGCCTACATCGCGCACCGCAAGGAAGTCATCCGGCGGCGCACGCTGTACCTGCTGGCCAAGGCCGAGGAGCGCAAGCACATCCTCGAAGGTCTGCGCATCGCCGTCGACAACATCGACGAAGTGATCCGGATCATCCGCGCCAGCCCGAACCCGGAAGAGGCGCGCACGAATCTGTCCCTGGCCTTCCAGCTGTCGCAGCGCCAGGCCCAGGCGATCGTCGACATGCGCCTCGGCCGGCTCACCGGGCTCGAGCGCGAAAAGCTCGAAGCCGAGTTCAACGAGGTCGTCGCCGAGATCGCCGACCTGCGCGACATCCTCGAGCGCGGCTCGCGCGTGATCGCGATCATCAAGGAAGACCTCGACCGCCTCGACAAGCAATACGGCGACGATCGCCGCACCGAGATCTCGCGCGAGGAAGTCGAGGGCGGTTTCGACATCGAGGAGCTGATCAACGAGGAGATGATGGCGGTCACGGTCTCGCGCGACGGCTACGTCAAGCGCACGCCGCTCGACGTGTACCGCACGCAAGGCCGCGGCGGCCGCGGGATCATCGGCTCGGACGCGAAGGAAGGCGACGTGCTCAAGTCGCTCTTCGTCGCCGGCACCCACGACTTCCTCCTGTGCTTCTCGAATCGCGGGCAGGTCTACTGGCTCAAGGTCTACCAGGTGCCCGAGGCCTCGCGCACCTCGCCCGGCCGCGCGATGAAGAATCTGATCGAGCTCGCCGATGGCGAGGTGATCACGAACGTGCTGCGCGTTCCGGAATTCGACAACGAGCACTTCGTGTTCTTCGCCACGCGCGGAGGCACGGTCAAGAAGACGCCGCTCGAGCGCTACTCGCGCCCGAAGAAGGGCGGCATCCGCGCGATCAACCTGAACGACACCGACGAAGTGGTCGCCGTGGGCCTGTGCAAGCCGGGCGACACGATCGTGCTGGGCTCGGCGTTGGGCAAGGCGATCCGCTTCGACGAAAAAGCGGCGCGCTCGATGGGCCGCACCTCGTTCGGCGTGCGCGGCATCCGCCTGCGCGAAGGCGATCGCGTGGTCGACATGATCGTCGCCGATCCCGATGCCTACATTCTCACCGCCTGCCAGCACGGATTCGGCAAGCGCACCGCGGTCGCGGAGTATCCGGTCAAGGGACGCGGCGGCCAGGGCGTGATCAACACCCAGACCAGCGGACGCAATGGCGAGGTGATCGGCATCGGGTTGTGCCGCGAGGCCGACGATGCAATGTTTATTACGGCCGGGGGCATGATCGTGCGCTCGCCGGTCAGCGAGATGCGCCCCATGGGCCGCAACACCCAGGGCGTGCGCCTGGTGAATCTCAAGGACGACGACCAGCTCGTCGCGATGGAGATCATCAACGCGGTCGAGCTGGAGGAATACCAGCAGATCTCGGCCCCGCGCCGCGCCCTGCCCCTGCTGCTCGATGCGGACGGCGAGCTCGCACCCGAAGGGTCGGAGGACGCCGACGAGGACCAGGACGAGCCCGAAGACGAGCCCGAGGAAGAACCGGCCGCAGACGACTCCGCCGAGGAAGACGACGAATAAGCCATGTCAGACACTCGCAAACGGATCGAAGCGGACATCAAGGCAGCGATGCTCGCGCGCAATGAAGTGGCCCGCGACACGCTGCGCCTGGTGATCGCGGACGTGAAGAAGACCGAGCTCGACAAGAGCCGCGATGCGACGGAGGAGGACGTGATCGCCGCGCTCAGCGGCGGCGCGAAACGCCGTCAGGAATCGATCGAGCAGTTCGACCGCGCGGGCCGCAAGGACCTCGCGGACAAGGAGCGGGCCGAGCTCGCGGTGATCGCCGGCTACCTGCCCAAGCAGATGGACGAAGATCTGGCGCGCAGCTTGATCAACGACCTGATCGCCGAGCTGAAGCTGACCTCGAAGAAGGACGTCGGCTTGTTGATGAAAGCCGTGATGGCTCGCCACAAGGGCGCGCTCGACGGCAAGCTGGCGCAGAAGCTGGCGATGGAGCTGCTGCCCTAGTGTCGTAACGGAGCCAGGTTCGATCACGACATCCGTCGTTGCTCGCGCGCGGCGCGCGCAACGACGGATGTCGTGATCCAACCTGGCTCCGTTACGACACTACGCTATCGTCTCAGCGTGACTTCACCCTCCGACGCGCCGGGCACCGCGGTCGACCCCGCACTCCCGCGCGTGGTCGCGCGCCATGGACGGCTGGTGCGGCGAACGGTCCTGGTCTCGGCGCTGACCTTGATCTCGCGCGTCATGGGCTACGCGCGCGAATCGGTGATGGCGGCTCTGTTCGGCGACAAGTCGGTCGTCAACGACGCCTTCATTACAGCCTGGAGTGTGCCGAATCTCTTTCGGCGTTTGCTCGGCGAAGGCGCCCTGTCGACTTCGCTGCAGACCAGGCTCACCGAGGTCGATCACGACCATGGCGAGGCGGCGGGGCGCGCGCTGTTCCTGCGCACGGCCCACGTGACTTCGTGGATCCTGCTCGCGATCTGCGTGGCCTTGATGACTTTCGCGGCGCTGGCGCCGGACGCCTTGCCGGTCCTGGGCTGGCACTGGCTCGGCGACGAGCCCGGACCGGTGCGCGAGCTGACCCTGCGCCTGATGCCCTACGTGGTCTTCGTCTGCCTCTCGGCGGTGTTCAGCGGCGCCCTGCAGGTGCGCGGCGAGTTCCGCATGTCGAGCATCGCCCCAGCGATGCTCAACGTGGTCTGGATCGCGACCCTCGGCTTCCTGCTGTGGGAACACGGCCTATCGTGGCTGCAACCGACCGCGGTGCTCGCGCAGAGCGAGCAGCTCTCGATGGCGCGGGTCCTGTGCTGGGCCGTGCTCGCCTCGGGGATCCTGCAGCTCGCGATCCAGGTGCCCGCTCTGCGTCGGCACGGCCTGTACGGCGGCGAGCGCGCGACCAGCTTCGATCCCGTGCCCGTCGCCTGGGACGTGCTGCGCACCAGCGCACCCTTGGCCGTGGGCGCGGCCGTATATCAGGTCAACGTGATGATCGACCGGCTGATGGCCTACGGCATGCTGGAGGACGGCGGCACCAGCGCCTTCCACTACGCCACGCGCATCCAGCAGTTCCCGGTCGCGCTGATCGCGACCGCGGCGACCGCGGCTGTCTTCCCCTCGCTGAAGGCCCTCGGCCACACGGGGCGCCGCGAGGAGCTGCGCGCCCTCCACGATCGCGCCCAGTCCGCGGTCTGCTTCCTGGCCCTGCCGGCCAGCGTCGGCCTGATCGTCCTGGCCCAGCCGATCACCGCGGTGCTCTTTCAGCATGGCAACTTCACGTCTACTGGGGTCTCGAGGTCGGCCGCGGCCCTGGCGATGCTCGCCCTCGCGATCCTGCCGACAGGGGCCATCGCGCTGACCAGCCGCGCCTACTACGCCCTGGGCGACTTCAAGACGCCGGTGCGCATCGCGGTGGTCATGCTCGTCTGCAACACCCTGCTCAACCTGGTCTTCGTGCGCGGATTGTCGATGGACGCGGCGGGATTCGCCCTGGCGACCTCGATCACTGGTTGGCTCAACCTCTGCTTCCTGTGGCCGGGCCTCCACTCGAAGCTGGGCTTGCCCCGGGCCAAGCGTGGATTCTTCGCGCGCCTGTCGAAGATGGCCCTCGCCACATTGATCTGTGCCTTCGCTGCCTGGGGCACTCGCAAGCTGATCGGCGGGGGAGTCGAAGTCCGCGGATGGCAGGCTCTGGCAGCCCTCTCGGCGGGCATCGCGGCCGCCATCGCGACCTACGCCGGGGCCAGCGCCGCGCTCGGTCTCGAGGAGTGGCGCAACCTGCGCGACCGCTTCCGCCCGGGCCCGAGTGCGTAGGCCAAAATCGCTCGCCGTCCCTTTTTGAAGAAGTCGGCCGCGGCTCGGGGACGGCGCTTGACCTCCCGTATCTTGGCAGCCATGGTATGCCCGTCGCCGCCGCCTACTATATTTAGTGGGGAGCACGCCTGAACGGACCCGCCGAGCGCACCGTCCAACACGCGCAGGAGTCTCAGCCTCCCGCGCGTTTTGACAGCGCTGCGGATCAAAGGGCAAGGCGATTCCAATTCCCTGACTGACAAAGGGTTGTGTCTGCCTACCCGACTGGAGTCGGCGCTTTTTCGTCGCGCTCACCTGAGAGCGCGGAGCGCGGCCAATCGGGCGGCGGGCAACCCTCCCGCGAGCACCCGCCGCGGGCCCTTGCCTCTGGAGAACGCCCTAGTGAATCCCACAGTCCTTCCGACCGAAAAGCGTGCCCCCATGGTCCACCCCAAGACGGCACAAGAAGCGAGCACGATGCTCGAAGCGCTCGACCCGCCGAACGACGTGGGCGAGACGTTGCTCAGCGAAAACGCGATCAAGGTTCTCGAGCGCCGTTACCTCAAGAAGGATCCCGAGACGGGCAAGGTCATCGAGACGCCCAAGCAACTCCTGTGGCGCGTCGCGACTCACATCGCCAAGGGTGAAATGAAGTTCCCCGGCGGGACGCCGCAGCGCGCCCTCGCCGTCGCGCGCGAGTTCTACGACGTGATGGCGAAGCGCTACTTCATGCCGAACAGCCCGACCTTGATGAACGCCGGACGCGAGATGGGCATGCTCTCCGCCTGCTTCGTCTTGCCCGTCGAGGATTCGATCGAAGGCATCTTCGACGCGATCAAGGCCACCGCGATGATCCAGAAATCCGGCGGCGGCACGGGCTTCTCGTTCTCGCGCCTGCGCCCGCAAGGCGATCTCGTGCGCAGCTCGGGCGGCACGACGGAAGGTCCTCTGTCCTTCATCCAGGTGTTCTCGAAGGCGACCGACGCGATCCAACAGGGCGCGTTCCGCCGCGGCGCGAACATGGGGATTCTGCGCATCGATCACCCCGATGTGATGCAGTTCATCAGGTTCAAGGACGATCTCACCAAGCTGCAGAACTACAACATCTCGGTCGCGATCACCGATCGCTTCCTCGACGAGCTGCGCACGACGCCGGACAAGATCCACGAGGTGCAGAATCCGCGCTCGAAGGAATGGCGCCAGCTCAAGCGCAAGAATGCCGACGGCTCGGACAGCGGCACCTTCTGGACAATCGGCGAGATCTGGACCGAGATCATCGACCACGCCTGGCGCACCGGCGAGCCGGGAGTCGTGTTCATCGACCGCATCAACCAGAAGAATCCGATCAAGAACGTCGGCCTGATCGAGGCCACGAATCCTTGCGGCGAGCAGCCGCTGCACCCCTACGACTCCTGCAACCTGGGCTCGATCAACCTCGGGCCCCTGGTCAGCGGCGAGGGCAGCGCCGCGCGCTTCGACTGGGATCACTACAAGCAGTTGATCCGCACCACGACGCGCTTCCTCGACAACGTGATCGAGGTCAACAAGTATCCGTTGCCGGAGATCGACAACATGTCGAAGACCACGCGCCGCATTGGTCTCGGCGTGATGGGCTTCGCCGACGCGCTGTACAAGCTGGGCATCTCCTACAACACCGAGGAAGGTTGCAAGTTCGGCGAGAAGATCATGCAGGTCCTGAACGACGAATCGCACCTGGCGAGCGAAGCTCTCGCCGAGGAACGCGGCGTGTTCCCCGCCTGGGAGGGCTCGGACTGGCAGAAGCTCGGCCGTCGCCTGCGCAATTCGTACACGACGACCGTCGCGCCCACGGGCACGATCTCGATCATCGCCGACTGCTCGGGCGGCATCGAGCCGATGTTCAGCCTGGCCTTCATCCGCCAGGTCATGAAGGACAACCAGGGCAAGCCGACGATCATGCGCGAGGTCAACTACGTCTTCGAGAAGGTCGCCAAGGCGCGCGGCTTCTTCTCCGACGACATGATCGATCGCATCAGCGAGCAAGGCACGGCGGCGCACATCGACGCGGTTCCCGACGACGTCAAGCGCGTGTTCGTCTGCGCCCACGACATCTCGCCCTACTGGCACATGCGCATGCAGGCGGCCTTCCAGCGCCACTGCGATTCCTCGATCTCCAAGACGATCAATTTCTCGCACGACGCGACGGCGGACGACGTGCGCGCGATCTACGAGCTTGCGATCGACGAGGACGTCAAGGGCGTCACGGTCTACCGCGACGGATGCCGCGACGTGCAGCCGATGGCCCTGACGAAGTCAGGCGACACGCACAAGAGCTCGCAAGCGGCGCCCGCGGCTGTGGAAAGCACGCCGGAAGCCAGCGACGGCACCGACCGCGAAGCCCTGGTCACTCCGGCGAGCAGCGCCTTCGGCAACGATCTCAAGCCGGTGCGCCTGCCCGAGATCATGAGCTGCCTGCGCATCCGGCAGATGACGCCTTTCGGCAACATGCACGTGAAGGTCTCGGTCGAGCCTCTCTCAGGCCGCGAGCGCGAAGTCTTCGCGCAGCTCGGCAAGGGCGGCGACGTGGCCAACTCAGACCTGGAAGCGATCTGCCGCATCCTGTCCCTGTGGCTGCGCTGCAACGGCAATCTCGAGCTGGCGCTGAAGCAGCTCGAGGGCATCGGCTCCTCGCTGTCGGTCCCGACCAAGGACGGGCGCATCATGTCGCTGGCCGACGGACTCGCCAAGGCGCTGCAGCGCTACCTCGACGCGAAGCAGCAGCACGGCTTGCACGCCCTGCTGCTCGGCACGGCGGACATGAGCGATGCGGCCGCGGCCGCCGCGCTCGCTGCGGCAGCGGTCAACAACGCGGCACGCGGCGTCAAGCCGCACGCGGCGCGCAACGGAGCTTCGTCGTACAAGATCAAGTGTCCGGCGTGCACCGGCGCCCTCGCTTTCCAGGAGGGCTGCGTCAAATGCCACTCGTGCGGATTCAGTCAGTGCTGACCTGACGCGCCTCGCGCGCAAACAAGCCGGGCTCGCCTTGGAACGCTCCGATCGCGGATCGTTCCAGCGCGAGCCCGGCTCTTATTTCTGATCCTTGGGCTTGATCGGCCGCCCGTAGAAATCGACGCCCGCCCCGTCCTTGCCATCGGGGAAGCGCAGCTTGCCCAGGCGCATGAACGTGAGCCTCGCCTTGCGATCGGAGCGCTCGAGGATCAATTGCCCTCCGTCGAGCTTCACTTTGTACTCGCGGTGGATGCCCGGAAGCTCGAAGTCGTATTCCTCGTCCTCCGTGATGTTGTGCGTGCCGATCAAGCCGGAGGTCTCGAGGTTCGAAGTGTCGTCGATCTTCCAGCGATGCGTGCCGGTCTGGAAGAACGTGTTCTCGCTGTTGGGATCCCCGTGTCCTTGCACGTGGACCTCGATCGACATGTAGCCGTCGATGAACAAGGCGTAGCCGGCGACACCGCTGCCCGTCGCGCCGAGATCGGGGATCTCGCCTCGCGTGAGTTGCCAGGCGCCGAGGATCTCTTCCCGCAAGCGCGCTGCTGCGACGTCGGCGCCCGGGAAACCAGGGCTGCGCGGTGTCGGCGGCTCCTGAACCTTGGGGTCCTGGGGCAGCGCGAAGGCGAGGGCCAGGGTCAGCGGGAGGAGCAGAGTGCGCATCGGAGGTTCCTTCTGGGCTCGATCGGACGGTAAGCGTGGTGTTCGCCGGGGCGCGGAGTGTCGTGCTTCCTATCGGAGCAGAACCAGCGCGGCATGAGCACGCCAATCCAACTCATGGCTATGATCTTGGAGGTCGCCTGGTTCAACGCGAAACAGCGTGCGGCCGATCCAACGTTCCAAGGAATCTCCGTGAAATCAACACCGATCATTGCAGCCTTGTCTCTGTCCCTGCTCCTCGTCGGCAATCCGGCGAGCGCCCAGACCCCTGGCAAGGCGAAGTCGGGCGCGCCCGCCAACGCATCGGCTCCGACCGCCATGCCGTTCAAGGACGCCAAGCTGGCCGCGATGGACGCCTGGCTCAATGCGAACAAGACTTCGCCGGATCGGGCGGAAGCGCTCAACGAAGCCGCGAACCTGGCCTTCGAAATCTCCAACTGGGCGAAGGCGAGGAGCTACGCCGAGACGTACATCAAGGAGTTCCCGAAAGCCGAGGCGGCCTCCGAGCTGCAGCTCCTGATCGGCAAGTCGGCCGCCAGCACGCCGGGTGGAGAAGCCGAAGCTCGCAAGATCTTCGAGAAGGCGATCGCGGACGCCGGCGAAGACATCAACCAAGCAGTCGGAGCGACTTCGGAGCTCGCCGACTTGCTGCAGGGCTCGGGCGACTTCGAAGGCGCCAAGAAGGCCTACACGGACCTCGGCGAGAAGTTCAAGAGCACCAAGGGCTTCGAAGGCTTCATCAAGGGCAAGCTCAAGGAAGTCACCGATTACAGCGAGGTCTACGGCAAGGCCCCCAAGCCGATCGACGTCACCGGATTCGACGGCAAGCCGATCAATCTCGACGACTTGAAAGGCAAGGTCGTGCTGATCGACTTCTGGGCAACCTGGTGCGGCCCCTGCGTCGCCGAGCTGCCGAACGTGATCGCCACGTACAAGAAGCTCCACGCGCAGGGCTTCGAGATCGTCGGCATCAGCCTGGACAGCGAGGAAACCAAGCTGAAGGATTTCCTCGCCAGCCATGAAATGCCCTGGGTGCAGTTCTACGACGGCAAGGGCTGGGAGAACGAGATCGCCCAGGCCTACGGCGTGCAGTCGATTCCGGCGACCTACCTGCTCGACAAGGAAGGCAATGTGCGCGCCATGGGTCTGCGCGGCGCGGCGCTCGGACGCGGCATCGAGAAGTTGCTTTCGCCCGCGGCGGCGCCCAAGAAGTAAGGGTTCGAAGAAATCCGCGTGCGCTGGAATCGCCGGGACCACTCGCGTGTCACAACGCGCGGGATGGTCCGGTGATCCAGTCACAGAGGGACTGACTGTCTCGAACGCTCGCCGACCATGATCAATCGATTGCTGTTTCTGCTGCTGGCCCTGGTGGCGTGGACGAGCCCGCTCCACGCCCAGGAGAACAAGGCCCACGCCAAGCTCTACGTGCGCGCCGAAGGCAGCGACGTCAAGGCGGTCGTGCGGATCAAGATCGACGCGGGTTGGCACCTCTACCACGACGATCTCGGCACGGGCGGCGGCATCGGCACGGAGACGACTGCTGTGTGGGGAGGCGAGGGCATCACCTGGTCGCCGACCCAGCTCTCCTCGCCGAAGAAGCTGATCCAAAAAGGACTCGCGCCCGGCGGCGGAGACCTGTGGATCTGGGGCCACGAAGGCAAGGTCTTCCTGTACGCGAAGGGCCACTTCGAATCGGGCACGGCGGATCCTGCGAAGGTCACGCTCGAGATCTCCGGCCTGACCTGTCAGGACAATGGAACCTGCATCCCCTACTCCGAGAATCCTTCGGTCGAAGGCCCTGGCGATGATGCGTTCTTTGCGGACTTTCCCGCGGATCTGACGCCCGGCGCGCAGGTCCCCGACAAGTCGGTTCCCACGCCGAGCGCGCACAGCGGAGATGAAGTCGTGCGCGGCAACGCGCCACCGCCGGAATCCTCGGACTGGAACGACGTCAGCTTCCCCGGGTTCGAGCCGGTCAGCGACCAGCGCGGCCTGTGGCTCATGCTGGTCTTCGCGTTCATCGCTGGCGCGATCTTGAACGTGATGCCCTGCGTACTGCCGGTGGTCTCGATCAAGGTGCTGTCCTTCGTGCAGCAGTCGGGCGAATCCAAGACGCGCGTGTTCCAGCTCGGGCTCGCCTTCGCCGGCGGGATCCTGGTCGTGTTCGCCGTGCTCGCCTCGCTCGCTGCATTCGCGTCGCAGAGCTGGGGTCAGCAGTTCCAGGACGAGACCTTCAAGATCGTGATGATCGCGGTGGTGTTCGCCTTCTCGCTGTCGCTTTTCGACGTGTACGAGCTGGGCGTGCCGTCGAAAGTCGGCGAGATCGCTTCGATCAAGCGCGAAGGCATCTACGACGCGTTTTTCAAAGGCATCATGGCCACGGTGTTGGCCACGCCTTGCAGCGGGCCGTTCCTCGGCAGCACGCTCGCCTGGGCCCTGCGCCAGCCGCCGCACGTGATCCTGCTCGTGTTCATGACCGTCGGACTGGGCATGGCGGCCCCGTACGTGCTGCTGACGTCGAACACCGCGCTCCTGAAGTTCCTGCCGAAGCCGGGAGCCTGGATGAACACGTTCAAGCAGGCCACGGGATTCATGCTGCTCGGGACCGTCGTGTTCCTGTCGATCAGCGTGAAGCCGGATCTGATGGTCTCGATGCTGGCCCTCCTGGTGTTCGTCGCCCTCGGGTGCTGGTGGTGGGGCAAGTACGCGACCTTCGAGCAGACTGGAACGGCGCGCCTGGGCACGCTGTTCATTTCACTGGCGATCGTCGCCGGCGGCGCCTGGGTCTGCTTCGAGCCCTTGAAGACCGCGCTCTCGCACGAGGTCGGCTCCGAGTCGTTGACGTGGTACGAGTTCGATCCCGTGGAGTTCGAGCGGCTGCACCAGGCGGGCACGCCGGTGATGCTCGAGTTCACCGCGGACTGGTGCGCGAACTGCAAGGCGAACGAGGCCTTCGTCTACAACTCCGAGCAGATCGTCGCCCTCGTCCACCGCAAGGGAGTCGTGCCGATGCGCGTCGACCTGACCGGGAATTCGCCCCGCACCAAGGCGGGTGAGCGCTTGCGCGACCTCTTGGGGGCGAGCTCGATTCCTTTCCTGAGCGTCCACCCTCCGGGCGATCAATGGATGCACCCGGTGCGTTTCTACGACATCGTCCGGCAATCCAAGCTGGCGAAGCTCCTGGAGAGTTTCCCGGACTCGGTCGCGCGGAAGTAGGCGCTGGCGCTCCGGCGAGCCGCTTTTCCCTCGTTCGGCCGGCGAAAGCCGAATTCGTTTCAGAGCCCGGCCCCTTAGCTCCGAAATTCTTGCCAAGGCCGCGTCTATCCCGACCAGGCCATCGGACGGAGGCAAGGATTTGGGCGCCCACATTCAGGAAATTCTCGCTGCGATCAAGAGTCTGGAACCGCTCCCGCAGGTTGCCATGCGCGTCGTGGAAATCGCGACCCATGACGACGTGGTTCCGCGCGATCTGGTCGGCGTGATCGAGACCGACGCCGCCGTGACGGCGAAGATCCTGAAGCTGTGCAATTCCGCCTACTACGGATTCAAGCGCGAGATCGGCTCGCTGCCCGAGGCGGCGAACCTGCTCGGCGTGTCCACGCTCGTGAACCTGGTGCTGACCTCTTGCTCCGGCCGCTACTTCCGCGATTACGGCCAGGTCGATTCGCAAACCGCCAATCGACTGTGGGAGGAGAGCGTCGTCGACGCCATCGCCTCCTCGTTGATCGCACGGCTGGAAGGCAGCGTGGACAAGAATCGCGCCTACACTTCGGGTCTGCTGCAGAACGTCGGCCACCTGGTGATCGCGCGGCACGCGCGGGCGACGGCCTTGCTCGTGCAGAGCGAAGTTTCCCGCGGCGCAAAGCTGCTCGACGCGGAGGCCACCGTGCTCGGCATGCACCACGCCGAGATCGGCGCGCGCCTGGCCGAGAAGTGGAACTTCCCCGAGAGCCTGGTCGACACCATCCGCAATCACCACACGCCGGAGTCGGCGCACATCGACCGGCGGCTCGCGAGCGTCACGCACCTGGGCGAGATCGTCACGCATTCCTTCCTCAGCGGGACTGCGCTGGAAGCGAATCCCTACGGTCTGTGCCGCCAGGCTTTCCTGCTCGCCGGGATCGAGCGCGAGGCCTTCGAGATGATGGGCGACGTGCTCTCCGCCGAGCTCGACAAGGCGCGCGAGTTCCTGCAGGCGGCCTGAGCCCGCGGATTGCTCGGCTTCACGTGAAGCCGAGCGCGCGACCGATCTGGTAGACGGCGAAGCTCGCGAGCCAGGCCAGCACGCCGGTGTAGACGAACAGGAACGTGGGCCAGGTCCACGAATGGGTTTCGCGGTACACCGTGGCCAGGGTGCTCATGCACTGGCAGGCGAGTGCGAAGAACACCATCAACGACAGGCCGACCAGCGGCGTGTAGACCAGCTTCCCGTTCGGACGTTTCTCGGCGCGCAGCTTCTCGCGCAGGCTGGGCGAATCCTGGGTGGCGTCGGAGCCGATGCCGTAGACCAGGCCCATGGTGCTGATGAAAACTTCGCGCGCCGCGAAAGCGCCGAGCAGGCCGACGCCTAGTTTCCAGTCGAAGCCCAGGGGCTCGATCAAAGGCTCCATGGCGTGTCCGAGCTTTCCGCCGAAGCTCGCGCGCAGGCTCTCGCCGGCTCGCGTCGACTCGATCGCCTTCGCCCGCTCCTCGCGCGCCGCCGGATCCTCGATCGATACGAGAGCCGCGATCTCCGCATCCGCGCGAGCTTGAGCCTCGGGCGCGCGCGGGAAGCTCAAGAGCACCCACATGCCGCAGGTGATCGCCAGGATCGCTCCGCCTGCCTGGGTGATGAACAGCTTGCTGCGCTGCCAGACCATGCGCGTCACAGAAGGCCAATGCGGCATGCGGTAAGGCGGCAGCTCGACCAGGAAGGGCACCTTCGGCCCCTTGAACAGCGTGCGACCGAGCACCGCGGCGCAGATCAGCGCGGTCACCGTGCTGAAGAGATACATCGCGACCATCAACAGACCCTGCACCGGCAGGAATCCGAAGATCATGCTCGGCGGGAACAGGGCGGCGATGATCAAGGTGTAGACCGGCAGGCGCGCCGAGCAGGTCATCAAGGGAATGACCATCATCGTCAGCATGCGATCGCGCCGGCGCTCCATGGTGCGCGTGGCCATGATCGCGGGCACGGCGCAGGCGTAGCCCGACAGCATCGGCACGAAGGCTCGTCCGTGCAGCCCGATCATCTTCATCAAGCGATCCATGAGCACCGCGACACGCGCCATGTACCCGGTGTCCTCCATGATCCCGATGAACAGGAACAAGAGCGCGATCTGCGGCAGGAAGACCAGCACCGAGCCGACGCCTTCGATCAGCGCATTGCAGATGAAGTCGTTGACGATTCCCGCCGGCAGGAGGGCGTTGATCCGCTCCTGGAGCCAACCGAAAGTCGTCTCGATCGCGCCGATCGCCGGATCGGCGCCGTTGAACAGCGATTGAAAAACCACCGCCATCGCCAGCAGGAAGGCCGGGAAACCCAGGGCGGGATTGAGCAGCACGCGGTCGACGCGATCGGTGGTCGAGAGGCCCGCCGGCCGCTCCTCGCGCAGGAATTTCGCGGCGTGCTCGTCGATCCACGCGTAGCGGCCCTGGATGATCTCGGTCTCGATCTCGCGGCCGGACTTGTGCGCGAGGGCGCGGCGTTCCGCAACGGTCTGGCGCAGCTCTCGCGACGCTCCCTGCAGCTCGTCATGCTCGTCGAGCGACATCAAGGCCCACAGGGCGAGTGCGTGGCGGCGCTGCGCTTCCCCGGTGTGCCAATCCGCGGGCAGCACGGCGTCGACCGCGCGAACATCGGCTTCGAGCTCCTTGCTCGTCGGAAGCCAGCGCGCACCCGGGCGTCCGAGCTCGGGATCGGCGACCACGCGGTCGAGGGCGTCGCGCAGCGCGTCGATCCCCTTGCCGCTCTGCGACGAGATCGCGACCACGGGAACGCCCAGGGACTTCGACAGGACCTCGACGTCGATCGAGAGGCCGCGCGCCTCGAGCATGTCGATCATGTTGAGCGCTACGAGCACCGGCACGTCGGTCTCGATCACCTGCAACACCAGATAGAGATTTCGCGTCAGCTGCGTGGCGTCGGCCACGATCAGGACCGCGTCCGGCCGCTCGATGGGGGACAGGCCGGCGATCGCCTGGATCGCGACCTGTTCCTCCGCGCTGCGCGCCGAAAGACTGTAGGTTCCCGGCACGTCGAGCAGCTCGACATGTCCGGAGCGCGGGAGCTGCACCGAGCCCTCCTGGCGCTCGACCGTGACTCCGGGATAGTTGCCGACCTTGGCGTTCGCGCCGGTCAAGCGGTTGAACAGCGTGGTCTTGCCCGTGTTCGGATTGCCGGCCAGCGCGACGCGCCTGACTCGAAGCAGTGTCTTCACCACGCGGGGAGCGCGCCCGAGCCGCTCGCTCAGGCCGGCTCGACCATCAGGTTGCGCGCTTCGCCGCGGCGCACCGTCAAGCGGCATCCGCGCACCTCGAGCTCGAGCACGCCGCCGACGTCGACCCGGCGCACGAGGCGCAGGTAGGTTCCCGGCAGGAGTCCCATCTCCATCAAGCGGCAGCGGAAAGCGCGCTCGCCTCCGACGGAGATCAGACGCGCGCGGGTTCCGGGTGAAAGGGTGTCGAGGTTGGTCACGGGAGATTCATCGGCAGTTGAGACTGCGTCTCAGTATAGCTGTTCCGGATTCTTTCCCGCCAGCCCCTCCGGTGGGTCCGCGGGAGCCTGCCCGGGGGCGCGCTGGGCGGGTCTCCTTGCTGCTACCATCCCGGCCCCAAGGCTCCCTGCGGAGAACCTCCAGCGTGCACAACCCCAAGCAAGTGGCCGGCCGTCGCGCGGCGGAGTTCGTCGAGCAGGGAATGCGGGTCGGCCTGGGCACCGGCTCGACGGTGTTCTTCACCCTGGAGCGCCTCGCGGAGCGCGTGCGGGAGGGCCTGCGCCTCTCCGCCGTCCCGACCTCGGTGGACACCGAGAAGAAGGCCCTGGCCATGGGCATCCCGCTGGTGGACCTGGCGAAGGTCGAGAGCCTGGATCTGACCATCGACGGCGCGGACGAGATCGACGGGGACTTCCATATGATCAAGGGGGGCGGCGGGGCCCTGCTGCGCGAAAAGGTCCTCGCCAGCATCTCGCGCCGGGTGGTCACCATCGTCGGCGCCGAGAAGGTGGTCGCGCGCTTGGGGAGCTTCCCCCTGCCGGTCGAGGTGGTGCCCTTCGCCCTCGAGGTCATTCAGCGCGCCCTGACCGCCCGCGGGGCCAGCCCGAAGCTGCGCCTGGGTCGCGATGGAGCGGCCTACGTGACCGACAACGGCAACCGGATCCTCGATTGCCACTTCCCAGGCGGCATCGCTGACCCCGCAGCCCTGGAGCGCGAGCTGGACCAGCTCCCCGGCATCGTCGAGACCGGCCTGTTCATCGGCCTGTCCCACGTGCTCGTGATCGGGCACGAGGACGGAAAAGCCGAAGTCCGCGAACGTCGCTGAGAAGCTGCCCCGCATCGCTGTGCATCGGCATTGGGCCCTGGCGCGGGGTGCCGGGGCGATTCCAGGGGCTTTGCACAATCATGCGGGGCAGTTTCGGGGTGATCCGACGGCCTTTGCAGGGGCTGCTAGACTTCAGTCAGCGTCCGCACCCATGAATATCCGCTTCATTCTGGCCTCCTCCTCCCTGGTGCTCACGGGAGGAGCGCAGCGCGCCCTGGCTCAAACCGTCACCCCGCCGGGCGTGCACACCCCCTTTTCCATGGTCGACGAGCGGGAACGACTGGAGGCCTTCGGCCCGCCGAACCTGCCGCCGGTCCTGAATTCGGCCAATCCGAGCTACACGATCAAGAGCTACGACTCGATCGTGAATCTGCCCGACGGCTGGCCCGAGCGGTACGTGTGGGTCGAGCAGATCGTCACGCCTCCCCAGCCCGTGCCCCTGCTCGTGATCTTCCACAAGTTCGGCACCTCGCAGCTGGACATGACCGTCAACACTCGCTTTTCCCAGGAGGCCGGGAACCTCGGTTGGTACGCCGTCTCGCCCCTGGCGGCGAACACCCAGCATTTTTCCTCGCTGCAGAGCCAGAACCACATGGAGGGGGTGATCCTCGACATGCTGCAGCGTTACCCGATGATCGATCCCAACCGCATCTACGCGGTCGGATTCTCGATGGGCAGCGGTGCGGCGGCGAACTACGCCGCGCGCCACCTGAATCCTGCGAAGCCGATGATCGCCGCCGTCGTCGCGATGAGCGGAGGCTTCGCGCTGAAGCACACGTACTACGCCGACCCGCCGACGCGCATCTTCTTCGACTTCTGGTTCGGCAACAACACCGTCGGTTCGGCGGATCCCTTCAAGATGGCCCGCTCGTCCGTGGTCAACTTCGATCCGCTCACCTCGGCGGTCTACCCGGGCGAGGACCTCGCACGCAACCTGACCCACGTCTCGCTGCAGATCCTGCGCGCGATGGACGAGAAGATCCTCTACCAGCCGCAGCAGTGCGACGTGATGGCCGCGCACATGCGGAGTCTGGGCGCGGTCGTCGGCCCGAGCTTCGATTACCAGACGGTGCCCTTCGGCCAGGACGTCTACGACCATCGCTGGTCGATGCTCGACGCGCACTGGGCCTGCGACTGGCTGTCGTCGAAGAGCCTCGTCCTGCCGACTTCGGCGCGCACCCTGGCCGACCGCGACGACGTCTACTTCCATTTTTTCGTCGAGCAGGACGTCGCCAACGCCTTCACGCCCTTCGACTGGACGCTCGACATACCGAACAACGCCCTGCGCCTTGCGAGCACCGCCAATCTGAGGCGCCTGACCGTCGATTCCCTGGGCGCCGGCCTCAACACAGCCTTGCCGCTGACGGTCGATTTCGCCACCGCCGACGGTATCGCCGACGAGGTCGTGTTCACTTCCGTGCTCGCGGCTCCGACGAGCGTGATCCGCGACGGCAATGTGACGAGCTCCTGGAGCTACAACTCCACCGCCCACGAGCTGACCTTGACCGAGACTGACGGACTGGCCCACAGCTGGTCGGTCGTCCCCTGAGTTTTCCAAACGAGGGCGGCCCCGCGAGGAATCCAGCCCTCGCGGGGCCGCTTTCGTTTCAGGGAGCGACGGTGCTCAGCGCGAGGAGCGATGGCAGAGCCGGGAGTTCCTGGAGCTACAACTCCACGCCCGCGAGCTGACCTTGACCGAGACCGATGAACTGACCCAGAGTTGGTCGATCGTCCCCTGAGTCCTCCAATCGAACGCGGTCTGGCTGCGGCGCCCTTTCCAACGCGCTTCCAGGAATGAAGGCGGCCCCGCGCGGAATCGCTTCCGCGCGGGGCCGCTTGGTTTCAGGCGGAGGCTTCGCTCAGATCGACGTGATGTAAGCGAGCAGGGCCTCGATGTCGGCTTGGGCGTTGGTGCTGTGCAGGTCGAGCTGCACCTTCGAAGCGCCCTGCACGAATTGCTCGTGGCCGCGCACGTCGTGGAACTCGTTGAAGAACTTGTTCAGCCCCGGATAGGGCGTCTGTCCCGGGAAGGCCGGGCTGCCGTAGATCGGGCTCAGAGCCTGGGCTTCGGGATCGACGATCATGCGCAGGGAGAAGGCGCTGTGATCGTGGAAGTAGGGTCCCGTCGACCACACGCCGAGCTTGGTCGGGATCGAGAACAGGCGCGGCTCGCGCTTGAAGACCGTCTGGGGCGAGTTCGGATCGAGCGGATCCGACGGGCAGGGATAGCTGTTGGGATCGTCGCGCGCGAAATTGTCGTCGCCGTCGATGTTCATCGGCGCGTAGGTCTCGACGTCGATGTACCCGTCGAAGTTGCGATCGGGGTCGGGCTGTCCGTCGTTGTCGCGGTCGATGTTCACCGCCGAGTTGATGTTCTGCAGACTCGGCGCCGCGAAGTTGTCCTTCAGGACCAGGCAGAAGGGATCGAGCAACGCGAGGGTCTCGCCGCCGGTGAGCTGCGGATCCAGGAAGTCGCGCGTGAAGGCGCGCAGGGCGCCGGACGTCGGCTCAGTCGCCTGGTGGCAGACGGCGCAACCCGCCTTGCGCAGGTTGGGATTGAGGCCGGTGTCGTTCGTGGCGTGGAACAGGTCGCGGCCCAAGGCGGCCTGGGCGCTCAGCTGTCCGGTGACCGGATCCAGGTTGGGATTGAGCGGCACCGAGAGCGTTTCGTGGAAATCGACCAGCGACTGCTGCTCGGCATCATCGAAGGTGCCCGTGCCGCCGTTCTCGCCGTGGAACATCGGTCCCGTCTCGCCGGCGTTGATGCGCACGCCCTTCCACAGGATCAAGCCCGTCGCGAGCGTCCCGCCGTACATCGGCATGGTGCTGCGCGGACCCGCGGGACGTTGCCACACGTTGGCGTCCTCGCCGCCTTCGAAGTGGCAGGAGGCGCAGGAGTTGTTGAAGTTGCCGGCGGTCTGCGGACGCGAGGCGTCCTCGAACAGCTCGTCGCCGTGGCGCACCGAGAGCGAGAAGATGTCCGGGCCCTGGTGGGTCGGAATCTGGTTCTTCTCCTTCAGGATCACGCCGGTCTTCCAATCGACGCGCAGCACCGAGAGGGTGCGGGTCAGCTCATTGGTCACGTAGACCAGCGCGTCGTCGGCCTGCGTGCTCGCGTCGTCGACCACCGCCATGCCGAGCGGCAGGTCGCCCATCGGCGTGGTCGTGTCGAGGGCCTGGCGCTCCTGGAACCCGAGCCGCGGCGGGAAGACGCTGCGCAGCGTCATGTCGCTGCCGTTGACGTCGTACAGGAACAGGTCCTCGGACCCGCGGTTGAGCATCAGCGCGCGGGTGCCCGCGGCGTTGAAGGCGACGCGCGACGGATGGCCCGCGCGATACCCCATCTTGTTGAGGCCGACGCCCTGGTTCGCGAGACCCATGCGGACGCGCAAGCCGTTGGAAAGCTGCGAGAGCTGTCCATTGGTGGAGATCAAGGCCTGGAGTGAAACCACCACGCCCTGGTATTGCGGCTGATTGGCGATCTGGATCGTCGCCTTGCCGTTGACGATCGGGAAAATGAAGCGCGAGCGCACATAGAGCGTGCCGATCGGCCCCATGGGCATGTCCACTTCCTTGCCGAGCACCACGACGCCAGTGCTGCCCGCGGGCATGCCGTCGATCAGGAGATCCATCGTGCCGCCGATCACGGGCGTACCGACTGCGCCGAGCGTGACCCTGCCGGCCGAGGACAGCGCCGCGGATCCGAAGGCCGAATACTCCGCGGGAGCCAGGCTGTCGCTGAGCTCGTTGTGCAAGCGATTCGAGAGGTCGCCCGGAGTCTTGAACGAATTGTGGCGCGTGTCGAGCATCGTCAGGGCCGGATACACGCGGTTGGCGAAATCGCCCGCGAGCTGCGGCCCGAAATTGAAGTTCACGTCGTGGTTGACGTTGGTCAGGACGTGCGGCACCAGGGCGCGCTTGCCGTCCGGAGAGAGGGCGATGTCCTCGAGGAAGCGCGGGAAGCCCTGGCTCTTCAGGACGCGCACCGGGACCGGGTTGAAGATCGCGTCGAACGGGTACTCGTTCGTGTCGATCTTCTTGCCCAGGACCGCATGCGTGGGCAGGCCGTTCGCGTCGAGCGTGATCTCGAGCATCGAGATGAACGGCGACTTGTTGTGCGTCACGTACATGTGCCGGCTGTCGGACTTGATCACGAAGCCGCGCGGCTCGCCCAGGTCGGGGATGCCGTCGCGGTTGGAGTCCACATCGGCGACCGTGAAGGGCGCCGGAATGAAGTTCAGGTCGTCCTGGAAGTCGAACGAAGCCTTGGGCTGCAGCGTCTGAGCATCGAAGAAGCGCAGGGTCCCGCTGGCGAAGCCCGAGACGACGAAGTACTTGCCGTTCGGCGAGACCGCGACGCCGTAAGGCTCGACCCCGACCAGGTCGGCGTTCAAAGTGGCGGTCACGGTGCGCGTCGCCGTGTCGATCACGCTGACGCTGCCGCGGACTTCACTGCCGAGGAAGGGCGAGGCGAAGTGCCGATTGAAGGGCACGTTGCCGCGGCTGTTGGCGACGAACACGCGCGAACCGTCGTGGCTGAAGGCCAGCGAGCGCGGCTTCATCCCCACCGCGATCTCCGCGGAGAGGGCGCCGACCTGGGTGTCGACCACGGCCACCGAGTTGTTGTCGCGGTTGGCCGACCAGACCTCGGCTGCGTTGTTCGGGTTGACGGCGACCGCCGAAACCTGGGCGTGCTGGGCGCTGGCGGAGGCGCTGGTCAGGGTCAGGATCACGAGGGGGAGCAGACGGGTCGGAGTACTCATGAACGGGTGCTGATCAAGTCGCTTTTGGAGGGCTCACCGGCCGCGCAGGACCGATGGAGGAGCGGGCGAGACATTGCCTGAAACGGTAACCGGACGCTGCGATTCTGGCTCGAAACGGCAGCTCGAGCCTTGCCTGGAAGGGTCTCGCGGATTCCCGATGGGGTGCTGCGAGTACCCGAAGACTACCCGGTGGACACCGACTTTGAGTCTGACGGTCCGGACGCAGACCCGCGGGCGGGACTGTTTGGCCCGCGAAGATCTTTCCCGCAAGAGGCAAGTCGTCGGGATCGACCGCGAAGTGCTTGCGCAAAGCGTCGGGTCCGACGGCCGCCGGAGCCTCGGGAGGGGCAGACGACGCTTGGCAACGCCCTTGCAAGTCCCGTGGGCATGGAACTGCTCCCCGGACTGCGGCCCACCGGCCCGACACTCGAACGCGCGACTGCCGTAAGGCATGAACGTGACGTCACCGAGTCGACCGGGGACGCGCGGGGCTTCGACGAGCAGCTCGACGAAGTCAGCGGGCGCCGCGCGGCCGCGGAGAAGGCCGATGGGGCCTCGCGCGCCGAGGAAAGCGCCTCGCGCGCACGGCCCGCGGCCGAGGAGTCCCTGGAATCTCGTCGACTCGAGAAGACTCCCGCCAAGGAACACGAGAAGAGCGAGCCGCCTGCCGCGGAAGCTCCCGCGGTCGACCAACCCCGGGCTGGGCGAGCAAAAGCGAGCGTGCGCCCCGAGAGCCCGCAGCCCGAATCCGCGCAAGCCGCCGAGGGGACGCCGCCTTCGGGGATCGCCGTCGCGGCGAATCCTGAAGTGGTGGCCTCATCCGACGGGCTGGAAGACGCGGCGAGCCCCGCTTCGAGTCCCGCGACTCCCACAGTTGTCGACGCGTCCGCGATCGCCGCCGCCTCGAACGTCCAAGCACCTGCGACGAGCGCACCCGCGACCCTCGCAGCTGACCTTGGCGCCGCGACACCGGAAGCACCGGCTGTCGAGTCGAGCCCGTCCAAGACGCCGACAGCGCAGGAGCCCGCGCTCCTCGCTCCGAAGCTCGACACCACTGCGAGTGCTCCGACGAGCGCGACGCCCGCCGGGGCGGACCTGCCGCACGATTTCGAGCGCGAGCTCGCCCTGGTCCGCGAGACCGCTGATCCGCGAGCGTTGCACACCGCTCGTGCCCACGCCAACGATTCCGCCGCCGAGATCCTGCGCCAGGTCCGCGTCGGACTTTCCGCCGACCTGCGCGAAGCGAACATCCACCTCGCGCCAGAGTCCCTCGGACGCGTCTCGATCCGTCTGCGCGTCGAGCACGGCGCGCTGACGGCCGACGTGCGCGCCGAATCGGTGCAGGCTCTGCGCGCGCTCGAGCTCCACGCTCCCGAGCTGAAGGCCGCGCTCGCGGGTCACGCTGCCGAGACGCGCACGCTCGAGCTCTCCTTCAGCCTGATGAACAGCCACACCGGCGATGGGCCGGGCCGTGGACAGGACTCCCGATCTGACTCGCCGCGCGCGAGCCACCACCGTTTCGATCTCACTCCCGTTCAGGTCGAGCACGCGCTAGCGCGTCGCTTGTCCACGAGCGGTGTCGACACTTACGCCTGACGAGGAAATGCGATGCAAATCACCGGAACCAGCGCCACCGAAGCGATCTCCAACCTCTCCTCTGACAAGAAGAACGGCGGAGTGGGCAAGGACTCCTTCATGAATCTGCTCGCGACGCAGCTCAAGAATCAGGACCCGCTCGAGCCGGCGAAGAACGACGAGATGCTGGCCCAGCTCGCGCAGTTCTCCTCGCTCGAGCAGATGCAGAACCTGAACGACAACATCGTCGGGCTCGCCGTGCTCCAGCAATCGAACGCGGCGCTGCAGCAGATGACCGACGCGAGCGCCTTGATGGGCAAGGACGTCAAGTTCACCGACCCGGACACCCAGGCCGAGACCTGGGGCAAGGTCGACAGCGTGAAGATCAAGGACGGCATGGCGATGCTGTCGATCGGCGGCAAGGACGTTGCGCTCGCCGCGATCTCCGAGATCGGCACGCCGCCGGTCGCTCCGGTCACGCCTCCCGTCACTCCCGCGCCTTGAAACTCGCGCGCAGCCGCACACACTTTTTCACCACCACACCGCTCACGAAGAACTCAGCACCATGACCAGCGCTCTCTACTCCGCACTCTCCGGCCTGCAGGCCCACGAAGGTTGGATCGGCGTGATCGGCAACAACCTCGCGAACGCGTCGACCTCGGGCTTCAAGTCATCGCGGGCGACTTTCGCCGATCAGTTCAGCCAGAACCTGCGCTTCGCCTCGCTGCCGACCGGCACCACCGGCGGCCGCAATCCGGTGCAGATGGGACTGGGCGTGACCCTCGCCGACATCGGCCGCGACATGTCGCAGGGTGCCTTGACCAACACCGGGCGCGTGTTCGACCTGGCCATGTCGGGTCGCGGCAATTTCATGTTGAGCGACGGGATCAACACCCTCTACACGCGCGTCGGGACCTTCGGCCTCGACGGCACGAGTCGCCTCGTCGACCAGCGCACGGGCTACCTGGTGCTCGGTCAGAACGGCCAGGCGATCGACGTCGACTCCACCTCGCTCTTCCCGCCCTCGGCCACGACCACCGCGACCTTCACCGGCAACCTGCCGGCGGAAGTCACGGGTCCGCTCGCGCAAGTCCTGACCTCGACCTCGGCCTTCGCCGACGGCACCCAGGCCAGCGTCAGCGGCAGCGTCAACGGTCCCTACACGATCCCGGCCGGCGAGACCTGGACCATGGACCTCGTCGTCTCGGGCGGCGCACCGCAGCAGGTTGCCGTGCCCAGCGTCACCGGCACGGTGACCGCGCTGGACATCGTCAACGCGATCAATGCGCTGCCCTCGAGCGGCGTGACTGCCGCGGTCACTACCGGAGGCTCGGTGTCGATCACCAGCGACCGCACCGGCGCCGCGGTGAGCGTCATGGTGGTTCCCGGAGCCGCCGCCAAGGACCTCGCTTCGCTGATCGGCCTGCCGCTCAACCTGGTGTCGGGCACCGAGGCCGTCGCGACTGGCGCGACTAAGCTCAACAACCTGCCTTCCAACGTGACCGACTACGTCCCCGGCGACCGGATCACGATCAGCGGCCTCGACACGGACGGCACGCCGGTCAGCGGCACTTTCGTGTTCGGCACGGGAACGGGCCAGGACGGCGATGACCTCGCTTCGCTGATCACCTTCATCGACAACCTGTACCCGCAGGGCACTCCGACCTTGAACGCGACCACGGGCAAGATCGACATGACCGCCGACAACACGGGAGCGACGGGACTTTCCCTCTCGATCCAGGACTTCACCGGCTCGACCGGATCGACCCAGTGGTCGCAGCACGCCTTCCTCGCGACGACGGTCGGCAGCGATCCCGACACGGCCACGACCTCGATCGAAGTCTTCGACCAGGCGGGCACCGCGCACACGGTGACGTTCACTTTCGAGCGTCAGGACGACGGCTCGTGGGACGTCACGCCTTCGATTCCGCCCAGCGAGGGCACGATCATCGGAACGCTGACGGGCCTGCGCTTCAACGCGAACGGCACGATCGCGACCCTGCCCGTGACCAACGACTTCACCGCGACCTTCACCGGCCAGCCCGCCCAATCGGTGACCCTGGACCTCGGCACGCCGTCCTTGTACGACGGCGTGACGATGTTCGGCGGCCCGACGACGATGTTCGCGGACGGACAGGACGGCTACGGCGTCGGCGAGCTCTCGAACATGGCGGTCAATGGCGACGGCGCGATCCAGGGCTTCTACACCAACGGCCAGGTCCAGGACCTGGGCCAGCTCGGCATCGCGAACTTCGTCAACGAGAACGGCCTGCGCGAGGTCGGCAATAGCCTGTGGGCCGCGACCGCGAACTCCGGAGCTCGCACCGTGTCGATCGGGTCGCAGGCCGGCGCCGGTGAAGTCGTCGGCGGAGCCCTCGAAGGCTCCAACGTCGAGATCGCCGAGGAGTTCGTCCACCTGATCGAAGCCCAACGCGGCTTCCAAGCCAACGCCCGCGTGATCACGACCACCGACCAGGTCCTCAGCGAGCTGGTCAACCTGCTCAGGTAATCCCTGACGGTACCCGGTAAAACACCACCATCTAT
>DATHET010000177.1:0-11303 GCA_035490315.1 Planctomycetota bacterium | reverse complement strand
CCTGCTCGCCGTCGCCGTCGTCGCTCCGCTAGGGCGGCTCTTCTGGGAAGCAGGCGGAGGGCCGCGCGGCTTCACGATCACCGCGTTTCAGGCGGCCTTCGCGCGAGCGATGGAGCTCGGCCGATCCAATCTCCAGTCCAGCCTGCTCTTTTCCACCGGCGCAGCCCTGGCCTGCGTGCCGCTGGCCTTGATCCTCGGCCACGCGCTCGAGCGCGCGCGCGTGAATGCGCTGCAGCTGGTCGTGATCATGCCGCTCGCGGTGCCCGCGATCCTGTTCGGGATCGGGAACATCACGCTCTGGAATCGTCCCGCCACGGGCGCCCTCTACGATTCGCCGTGGATGGTGATCCTGCTGATGGTCGGACGCTTCGCGCCGATCGCGATCCTGGCCGTCGCGGCCGCGGTCGCCATGGTCGACAGACGCCAGGAAGAAGCGACGCGACTGGTGGGGGCCAGGCCGGCGCGAACCCTGTTCCAGGTGCTGGCGCCGCAGCTTTCCGGCGCCCTGTTCGGCGCGGTCACGCTGGTGTTCGTGCTCGCCATGCGTGAGATCGACGCGGCGATCTTCGTGCCGGCGGCGAACTCGACCATCATGTTCCGCCTGTACAACGCGGTGCACTTCGGCCGCGACGACTTCGTCGCTGCTCTCGCGCTGCTCGTGATTTTCTTTGTGGCCCTTCCCGCCCTGTGCTGGACCCTGCTCGGACGCAGGCGCCTCGAGGTGCTGCCGTGAAGGGCGTCGAATTGTCCGGCGTGGTCGTCGAGCTTGGCGGACACCGCGTGCTCGGCCCGATCGAGCGCAGCTTCGCGCCAGGGAGCTTCACCCTCGTCGTCGGTCCTTCCGGGTCGGGCAAGAGCACCCTGCTGCGCATGATCGCCGGCCTGGCGATCCCGGCGAGCGGCAGCCTGCGCCTCGACGGAGCCCTGGCCAGCGAAGGCGCGAAGCTGACGATCGCTCCCGAGCAACGCCGGATCGGATTCATGTTCCAGGGCGGCGGCGGCTTGTGGCCGCACATGAGCGTCGAGCGGACCCTCGAGTTCGTCCTGTCGTGCAGGAAAGTCGCGAAGGCCGAGCGCCCCTCGCGCATCCAGAAGCTTGTCGAGCTCGTCGAGCTCGGCGGCCTCGAGAAGCGCAAGCCCGGCAACCTCTCCGGTGGCGAAGCGCAACGCCTGGCCCTGGCGCGCGCCCTCGCCGTCGAGCCAAAGTACCTGCTCCTCGACGAGCCCCTCGGTCCTCTCGACGCCCGACTGCGCGCCTCCTTGCTCGAACGAGTCGGTGAATTGCATCGCCGCTTGAGCTTGACCACCATCTTCGTGACCCACGATCCCGACGAGGCCCGCGGTCTCGCCGACGACGTGCTCCAACTGGAGGCCGGCCAAGCCGTCGCTTGAACGGTCTCGCCATGGAATCCGCCGTGTCCAGAATCTCCTTGCGCCAGTTTTCCGGTTTCGTGCTGCTCGGTCTCGGAGCGGCGGTGACCTTCTTCGTGTTCCGGCCCGTCGAGGCGCCCGCGGAGTCGCGCGTGTTCACGAGCTCCGACCAGTGCGCCGCCTGCCACGCGACGGTCTTCGCGGAGTGGCAGCAATCCTGGCACTCGCGCGCCTGGGAGGATCCCGACGTGCAGGCGCTTTCCAATGACTTCGCCAACACCGACTGCATCGATTGCCACGCGCCGCGTCCGGTGTTCGAGACTGGAGTAGGCCAGCGCGTGTTGCCGCGCAGCTCGCGTCGCGCCGAAGGCGTCGATTGCATCTCCTGCCACCTGCTCGCGGAAGGCGCGCGCGGCACGGTTGCCGGCACGTTGGAAGATTCCGCCGCCGCCTGTCGGCCCGTCGCCATGCGCGAGCTCGCCCAGCCGGAGTTCTGCGGCGTGTGCCACGATCAGCACAAGACAGTCCAGCAGTGGCGCGAGTCCAGCTATCCGGCCGCGGGAGTCAGCTGTGTCGACTGCCACATGCCCTTCCGCAACGGCGATCCGAACCAGGGCCGCAACCACACGATGCACGGCGGGCATGACATCGAGCTGGTGCGCTCCGCGGTGAGCTTCACCGCGCGCCGCGATGGTTCGAAGCTGGTCGCCGCCGTCGAGAACGTCGCCGCGGGCCACCACTTCCCGACCGACGAACGCTCGCGGGCGGCGGACATCTTCTGGAGGCCGCTGGCCGCGGCGGGCGAGACTCCGGGGCCTTGGCGCTGGGCCTATCGCTTCCGCAGTCCCTACCGGCACGAGGTGGACCTGGTCGACACGCTGCTGCCGGCTCACGAGAAGCGCGAGGTCGTGATCGAGGACGAAGCGGCGCGCGGCGCGATCGAGCTCTCGCTGTTCTACAAGATCACTCCTTATTGGAAGGATCCTGCCCATCCCGATCCCGACGCGGAGGCGCGGCTACTGTATCGCGTCACCCTGGAACCATGAGCCTGCGCAGCGCGATCCTGGCCGCAGTCCTGGCCGTTGGCTGCGGAGGCAACGAGACCGCGAAGCCGGCCGTGTTCGAGTTGCGAGACGTGGTCGCGCCGAAGCTGGCGGAGCTGGGACCCGGGGAGGTTCCTGCAGCGAAGCCCGCCGAGCCGATTCCCGCCGAGCAGAAGGAAGAGCTCCTGAGCATGGTCGGCGCCCTGGCGACGCCGCGCAACACCATGCGCGACGTCGTGCTCGAGGACTTCCGTTCGCGCAAGGACGCGACGCTGCCCTTCCTCGCCCAGGTCTTGAACGACACCCAGCAGACGCCTGAATTCCGATCGGCTGCGATCGAAGTGCTCGGCGCGCTCGATTCACCGGCCTCGGTCGAGACTCTGGTGGCCACGCTGACGACCAGCCGCGAGCCGTGGATCCGCTCGCAGTGCGCGTGGCGGCTGATCGGGACGAAACAGACGCAGTTCCTGCCGCGCATCCTGCTGCGCCTGCGCTACGAGACCGACGAAGAGACCGCCGTGTGGCTGGCCGATTGCGCCGCGGGGCTCGGAAATTACGCCGGCGTCGACGGCCTGCGCGTGGTGCGCGATCGCGCGCGCACGCCCGAGCTGGTGGCCCTTGCCCAGGAGCACATGGCGAGCCTCGCGGCAGCCGCCGGTGTCAGCGACGGCGACACGCTGAATGCCCTGTGGCTCAATGGCGAGCTGGAAGCGAAGCTCCCGCCGCCCGCGGTCTCGAAGGACCTGGAGCGCCAGATCTGGAAGTGCATCCAGGCCCTGGGCGAGTGGGACCTGCGCGTCGTCGACGACCGCCGCTTCATCCTGACGGACATGAATGCCTGGATCGTCGATCCCTTGATGCAGACTCTGCACGAGAAGAACGTGTACCTGCGCATCCATGCCGCGCAATGCCTCCAGCGTTTGGGTCTGCGCGCGCGCAAAGCGGGACCGGAGCTGCTGGCCGCCCTGAACGAGCCGCGGCTGGCGCCGGCCGCTGCTTCGGCCTTGGGCGCGCTGGGCTGGACCGCCGCGGCGGAGCCCTTGGAATCGGCGCTGCTCAATTCCCGGGATCTCGACTACCGCACGGCGGCGGCGCGGGCTCTTGGGACCCTCGCGCAGGAACGCTCGGTCAAGCCCCTGCGCAGCGCCTTCGCTCCCGCTCAGGCGGCCGATCTGCGCCAGGCCGCCGCGGAGTCCTTGCTGGCGCTGGATCCTAGCCGCGACGTGGTCGAATTCCTGGCGGAGCGCATGACCGCTCCGCGCACCGAAGCGATCTCCGCGGAGAATGCCCTGGGACGCTGGCTCGCGAGCAGCAAGAAAGCCGAGCCGGCGCGCTTCGATCCGATCCTGCGGGAATGGCTCGCGCTCGATACCACCGCTGCCGGTGAGATCGCGACCCGCGAGCAGCTCGAAGCGCGCCTCGCCGCCCGCGCGAAGCTCGTCACGTCGCGGGCCCTGGCCGAGATTCGCTGAGACTGTCGGCGGAAGAGGGTCGCTCCCTCACTTCCGTTGCGCGACCAGCATCGTGATCCGGTTGGAGTACCCGCCGATCAGGATCTCGTCCGCGCCGTTGCCCTGAATCAGGTCCGCGGCCTCGATCGCGTGGCCGCGGTCGATGTCGACATAGATCGTCACCGGATCCAGCACGCCGTGGCGCGACACGAGCGCCCGGCACAGCTTGTGGAATCCGAAGATCGCCATGCGCGCCGTCGCGCCGGTCACCGGGAAATCGCCGAGCACCAGGCCGCGCAGTCCACTGTCCGCTGCTTCCTGCTCGATCGAGACGACTTGGAAGCCTTCGCCATCGCGCAGGAAGTGCAGCACACGTCCAAAGTAGCCGGTGATGTAGGCGCCACCCTGACCATCGGAAGTGACCCGCGACAGGCCGCCCAGTTCCTCGTGGATGAGTCGCGTCCGATCCGGATGGTCGACGTCCAGGAAAAGCGTGCGGCCCATTTTCAAGGCGATCAGCGCTTCATGGCTCCGGCGGCCGGAGGCATCGGTGAGGAAGGTCGCGTCCTTGATCTTGATCGCTTCGGGATCCGGATTCGGCGGCTCGCGGTAGAGCAGGCTGTCCTCCCACGGACCGCTTCCGGGGGTCGGCGTCAGCAGATGGATCTCGCCTGCGTAGGTCGAGACGAGCAAGCGGACGACTTCGCTCGCGACCAGGGGCTCGACGCGCTCGATCGAGTGCACGAAGGCGGATCCCTCATAGATCCGGCGAACACTCCATGCGCCCTGCGCGGCATCAGGCCGCGCGAGTTGCAGCACGACACCGCCCGTGCCCTCGCGCTCGTTTCCGCCCGCGTATCCGCCGGCGTAGATTTCTTCGCCGGGAAGCGCGGAATCCGCGTCGGTGATCAACAGACCCGTGAGCTCGCTCCTGTTCTGGTGGATGACTTCGGAGCGAGGCACTCCGCGCTCGAAGTGCATCAGCGCCACGTCGCCGGCCTGGTCGACGCTCACCGCCTGCAGGCCCCGGTCCCTTGGATCCGGGCGTCCGCTGCGCACTCGCTCGATCGGACCCCTGGCCTGGTAGCAGACGACGGGCTCCCAGGCGATCTCCGTGAGCCCGGGGCTCGCGCATCCGCTGAACGAGCCGAGGATCGCGACGGCGAGCAACGATCGCCATGCATGGAAATTCTGCTTCATGTGTGCTCCGGATTTGGTTGGCTGCCGTGCGCCGAGTCTCGCGCGGGCGCCAGCGGCGTGACCTGGATCGTGCCAGTCGCTCGATTGCGCTCGACCACGGCGCGGACGCCCCATGTCGAGCGGATGGTCTCCTCGGTCAGGACCTGCTCGGGTGGGCCCGTCATCACGACACGCCCTTGGTGCATCAGCGTCAGACTGTCGCAATAGCGCGCGGCGAGGCCGAGATCGTGCAGCACGACCAGCGTCGCCGTGCCGCCGCGGCGTGCAAACGATCGCGCGAATTCCATGACCTCGAGCTGATGCAGAAGATCGAGCTGCTGGATCGGCTCGTCGAAGAGCAGGAGGCGAGGCTCCTGCGCGAGGGCCTGGGCGATGAGCACGCGGCGGAACTCGCCGCCGCTGAGCTCGGCTACCGAGCGCTGCTCCAGGTGATCCAGGTCCATCTCGGCCAGGCAACGCCGCACGCTTTCCTGATCGAGCTTCGAGAATCCGCCGAGCAAGGGCTCGCGCGCGAAGCGTCCCATGCCCACGAAGTGGCCGACGCTCACCGCGAAATAAGGATGGCCGTGCTGGGGCACCACGCCGATCCGGCGCGCGATTTCCTTGCGCGACAGGGCTGCGATGTCGCGGTCCTCGAACATCACGACTCCCTTGCGAGGCCGCAGCGCGCCGTAGAGACAGCGCAGCAGCGTCGACTTGCCCGCGCCATTCGGGCCGACCAGTCCGCAGACCGCGCCTTCGGCGATGTCCAGCGAGACATCGGCGAGGACCGGAACCCGGCCGTAGTCGAACGAGATCTGCGAAGCGCTCAGCATCATCGCGTCGCGCCCTCCCGGACCATCGAGTGCATCACTACCAGGAAAAAAGGCACGCCGACCAACGAAGTGAGCACGCCGAGCGGCAGCTCGTTCGGTGGAAGCGCCGTGCGAGCGACGCAGTCGACGGCGACCACGAGGATCCCGCCGAGGAAGGCGCAGGCCGGCAACAGGGCGCGGTGCGCGGGACCGACGAGGCGCCGCGCCGCGTGGGGGACGACCAGGCCCACGAAGGCGACGATCCCGGCGATGGAAACCGCCAGACTCGTCAGCAGGCAGGACAGGAGCAGGACCGCGGTGCCCGAGGAGCGCGTGTTCATGCCCAAACGCAGGGCGCTGTCCTCGCCGAGCGACAGGAGATCGAGGTGTCGGCTGAGCAGCAGGCCCGCGCCGATGCAGACCAGCGTGGCGGGAACGATCAGCGCGAGCGGCGGCCAGGTGACCTGCCACAATCCACCGAGCAGCAGCAGGACCATGCGGCTCAATTGGCCTTCGTCCGTGGACATGTATTGCACCAGGCCGATCAGCGCCGCGAAGAGCATCCCGACGTTGACTCCCGTGAGCAGCACCGCCTGCGACGGCATTCCACGGCGTGAGCGCGCGATCACGAGCACGATCAAGGTTCCGGCGACGGCCGTGAGGAAGGACAAGAGCAGCGAGCCCACGTAGCTCATTCCCAGAAACACGCCCAGCACCCTCCCGAATGCGGAGGCCTGTGCGGTGCCGATCAGCGTCGGGCTCGCGAGGGGATCGCGCAGCAGAGCCTGGAGCATGGCGCCCGCCGAGCCCAGTGCGGCTCCCACGAAGAAGGCGCCGACGGCTCGAGGCAGTCGCATCTCGAGCACCAGGGTGCTCGCCATGCTGGTCTCGCGATCGCGACCCATGACGAAATCGGGGAGCACTCGCGCGACTTCGCCGATCGGCACGTGGATCACACCGATGCAGAGCGAGAGCGCGATCGCCGCAATCGCCGCGACCAGGCCGAGGATCGCGACGTTGACCGGATTGCGTGCCCGCATCGCTCACTTCCGTTCCGCCGGCGGCGCCAGCGAAGGGTGGATCCACGGCACGAGCATCGATTCGCAACCGTCGACGCAGCTGGGGGAGGGGTACTGGAGTTTCCGATTCTCCTCGGAGATGCGGTGCACGCGTCCATGAATCACAGCCGAGATGCGGCTCCATCCAGGGCGAAGCGCGACTTCCTCCGGGGAGTCGCTCCAGGGTGAGAGCACGATCACTTCCGGGTCGAGGGCGACGATGGCCTCGGAGCTGAGCAGGGGATTCGCGAGCGGCGAGTCGCCGGCGATGCTGTCCCCACCCGCCAGGCGGATCATGTCGTCGACCAGCGTGCCGCGGCCCGCGGTCCGGCCCGGCTTGCCTGCTTCATAGTAGACGCGCACCCGCGGCAAGCCGGCGACGCGGCGCTCGATCGAAGCCATCTTTTCGCGCATCGAGTCCAGGACCATCCGGGCGCGATCCACAGCGCCGAGGCTGCGGCCGAGCTGCTCCACCAGCGGGATCACCGTGTCCAACCCACCCGAGGAGGAGACCCACAGCACCGCGATGCCCCGATTCTCCAGCGCGGGCTTCAGGTCTTCCTTGGCGATGATCAGGTCCGGGTGCAAAGCCAACACGGCCTCGACGTTCAAGGCCTTGGACGGGCCGGAGTGATCGTCGTTGCGGATCTTGACCAGGTGCTCGGTGCCCGGAACGAAACAATCTTCCTCGACGGCGATCACGCGCTCGAGCTGGCCGAGCAGGGCGAGCGAGTCGACCGAGCCGACGGTCAAGGCCACGATGCGCATCGGTGGCTTTCCAAGCGACCCGTTGGCCGCTGGATTCGTCGGATCAGGACTGCAGCCGAAGGCGAGGATCGCAGCGCTGAGCAGCGCGAAGAACAAGGGGCTCGCGAACGGCATTCGTGTTGTGGATCCTGGCTCGGGCACGGCTCATCGACTCAGAGGAAGACCGTGTAACTGATCGCGGCGAAGTATTCCCGCGGAGCGCCGGGGAAGATCCCCGTGGAGAATCGCCGGAAGTATTCTTCGTCGAACAGGTTGGTCACACCGAGCGCGAGGCCGAAGCCGCTGCGGTCGGGCTTCTGATTCCATCCGACAGCGCAGTCCCAGAGCGTGTAGGCCGGCTGGGGTCCATTGACTCCGTCCGCCGATCCGACCGCCGTGTTCGCGGGATCCTTGAAGGACTTCGCGGAGTGGGACCCGCCGAAGCGCCCCCACAGGCCGGTGCGGTGGTGCTGGTACTCGACGCCCCAGCTCGCCAGGGCGTGCGGCGAATTCGGGGTGTCATTGCCTTCGTTGGCGCCCGTCTCGATCTCCGAGCGCAACTCGGTGATCGTTCCGTAGACGGACAATCCGTCGAGGGACTCGGAGGCCGCGCCGAAATCGTAATTCAATCCGAGCTCGACCCCGCGGCTGCGTGCACGGCCGGTGTTGACGGCCAGTTTCTGGCCGTTGGGCAGGTTGATGAAATCGATCTTGTCCTCGAATTCGGTGTCGAACACCGCGAGCGAAGTTTCGAGCCCGCTGATCGCATGGCTGCGGACGCCGACTTCGAAGGCATCCGATGACTCCGGATCCGTCGGCGCGAAGAGGATGCTCGCCGGGTCGAATCCCGTCTCGTATTGCGGTGGATAGAAACCCTTCTGGTAGCTCGCGTACAACGCCGTCGTCTCGGCGACGGTCCAGGTCAGGTTGGATTCCGGCAGGAACTGGCGGTACTCCTTCACGACCTCGCGGCCGTTGTCATGCGAGTGGCCGGTCATGACCAGGTTCTCGAGGCGGAAGCCGATTCCCCACGCGAGGTGCTCGGTCAGGGACACGACGTCCTCGGTGAAGAGGGAGAAGGCCGTTCCCTTGAAGATCGCGTGCAGATCGAAGGGCGTGACCACGGGGCCGCCGGCCAGGGGCACGCGGTAATAGAACTCGTCGTTGACTTCGCGCAAGTAGCGCGCGGAGTGGAGGAAGGAGTGCTTCAGTCCGAACAGCTCGGTCGTCCACGAGTAGCTGCCCTCGAGGGCGCCAGAGCTGAACTCCGAATCCTGGACGCGCGTCGTGACGAAGGGCGGAACGATCGGCCTGAAGTCGTTGAGGATGCGCGTCCCTTCCTGGTACCAGCCCTTGAGCTGCAAGGAGCTGTCCGCGGAGAGCACGTTGTCGTACTCGAGGACATAGCGGTTCATGTCGAAATCGAAGTCAGCTCCGTGGCGCGTGGACTGATCCGGATCCTGGCCGTAGGAAGCCTGTGTCAAGCCGCCGGGTTGCTCGGCGCCCGGTTCGTCGAAGCGGCTGACGTAGGCCAAGACCGATTCGGACGGACTCAGCGCATAGCGCATCTTGAGCGCCCCGTCCCAGTCCGTGTACTCGCCGTTGTCGCGGAACCCGTTGCCGCCTTTCACGACGCCCGTCACCAGCACGCCGTACGGGCCCCAGGTCCCTCCGGTCGCCAGCGATTCGGAATAGGCGTTGTCGCTGCCGATCCGCGATCCCAGCCGCAGCATCGGCGCGTCGGGAACCGGCTCGGTCAACATATTGATGATGCCGCCGGCGGAATTCGGCCCGTAGCGGATGGACGCGCCGCCTCGGATCACGTCGATCAGCCAGATGCGTTCCGTTGCGATGGGCATGCCGTCGATGTCCGTGTTCCCGTAGGGCGCTTCGCACACCGGGATCCCGTCGACGAGCACCGAAGTCAGGGCCGAGCGCCTCGGGTCGTTCCCGCGCAGACCCACGTTGATCCGCGAGTCGTTGCCGTTCTCGGGCAGGAAGTACACGCCGGGCACGCGCCGCAGCAAGGTCGCGATCGATCCGTCGGGGTATTTGTCCTTCGTCTCGGCGTCGATCACGTCGCGGCCGCCGGGGTAGGTGAGCGGGACGCCTTCCTCCGCGGTCACGACGACCGTGTCGAGAATGGTGTGCCCAGATTTGTCCTTCTGCTCCGCGGGTGTCTGCGGGCTCGCGGGAGCCTGGCTCTCGCCCGAAGTGTTCTTCGTCGCAGCAGCCACCGCGGGCTGCATTGCCTTCGCAGCAGGCTGCTGCGTTTGAGGCGCTGGCGAAACAGGGCAGGTCGGACTTGCCAGGGATGGAACCGCGAGTGCCCCGGCGACAAGCACGGCCGCACAAACCTGGGTGCGCTTCGCGGTGTGCGCGGATGCCGCGGAGCACCTGCTCTGCGAAGCATCCAACGGGCGCTTCTGGTTGGAGTGGACCGCGAACCCGTCTGTTGCTTGGGGGGATCTCATGGCGGATCAAGGAATGGGGGAGCAATGAACCGTGGAACTTGAAGCACGACGGCCGGACCGCGCGGATCAACATCACCAGGGATGGGGTGGGTAGGAGCCGAGCGCCTGCAAGGCGCGGAGCTCGGTCCCGATCAAGCGCAGGCGGCAGCTCGAGTCACTGCGCAGCTGTGCGCATGCGAGACACCTCTCCCGACTGGATGCGTCGATCCGAGCAGAGCCCATGGATCTCGGAACGCTTTCGTGCGTGGCGACTTCGTAACCACGCCGCGGCGGATGGTGATGCCGCGGCCTCGGCGTTCCTGGTTTCCATGAGCGCGCAACTAGTGGCGCCCCCGCGAATCGGTCACACGCGCGTAATCTTTTCGATGGAGGTCCTCGGGTGGTGACCCGGCTCGAGGTCGATCGCTACGAGGCCGTGTTGCGCATTCCGGTAACCAGCGGCTGGCGGGGGTCGTTCCTGCTGTGGTCCGCACTCGCGCACCTCACGATCGGAGCAGCAGCGGGAGTCTGCGTCGTCGGGCGCTCCGCCGGGGAGCCGCGAGCGTATGCGATCGAATTGAGCCTATCCGATGGCGATCGAGCGTCTCTGGAGCCGCTTCACCTCGAGCCGGAGGCTGAACTCGAGGTCACGCACGAGCCGCTACTCGAGCCGAGACTGGTCGAAGTCGACCTTCCGCCGCCGAGCGTTCCTGCGGATCTGGATTTCCTCCCCGAGACCTTGGTCGAAGCTCGCTTCGAGGACCCTTCGCCGTGGCCGATCCGCCCGATGCGGCAGGGGAGGCATGGGAAGACGGAAGCGCCCTTTGCAGTCGAGGCCGAGCTGGTCGCGAGCGCCGAGATCGCCTCGTCTTGCACGACGCCGGCCCCGACTTCCGCTGCCCAGACCCCCGTGCGAGCCGGCAAGTTCGTCGCCGCGCAACCGGATCGACTGGCCTCGCCGCCGCCCGCCTACCCGCGCGAGGCTCGTCACAGAAGCTGGGAGGGTACGGCGACTCTCGAGCTGGAGGTCGGTGCCGACGGCACAGTGCTCTCGGCCATCCTTCTCGAAAGCTCGGGCCACGCGGTTCTCGACGAGGCCGCGCGCGCAGCGGTGCTCGCGTGGCGCTTCCAAGCCGCGACTCGCGACGGAATCGCCGAGGTGAGCCGCGTGCGCGTGCCGATCGTG
>DATHET010000176.1:0-21900 GCA_035490315.1 Planctomycetota bacterium | reverse complement strand
GAGCTTCCGCCGCTGGTCAGCGATTCCGGCGGTCTGCGCACGCGCGTCGACTTCGGGCGCGGGCCCGGGCAATCGGCCCTGCGCGTGAGCCTCGAAGGCGCACAGCCATTCTCGAGCGCCTGCCTCGAGATCGGCAGCTTGCGAGACGACTCACTTTCGCCCCGCGCCCGGCAGTTGCTCGTCTGCGACGCGAATGGTTGCGCGAGTCTGCAGATGGAAGGGCCGCTGGTCTCCGGGCTGGGAGTGCGCATCCGCGCTCGCTCCGCCGCGGGCCAGGCCTCGGTGAGCGCGCCTCTGGCCTTGTCGGGTGGATCCCAGCTGCCGCTGTTCGCGCCGCAGCGCGGCGACGTCGTGATCACCGAGATCATGAAGGACCCGAGCTTCGTCGGCGACACGCACGGGGAGTGGTTCGAGATCCAGAACATCACTGGGCACATGGTCAACATCGCGGGTTGGAAGATCAGCGACCTGGGTGCCAACTCGCACACGATCCTCAACGGTGTCCAGGGGATCTGGCTCAGCCCTGGCCAGCGCTTCGTGCTCGGCATCGATGCCGATCCTTTGACCAACGGCGGCGTGCAGGTCGACTACAAGTATTCGAACTTCACGCTGGGCAATGCGGCGGACTCGATCCTGCTGACGTCGCGCAGCAACTTCCTCGTCGATCAAGTCGATTACGACGACGGGATTCTCTGGCCGGATGTCGCTGGAAAGTCGCTCACGCTGCATCCCTTCTCGGTCGCAGCGGGCTTGAACGACGATCCCGCCAACTGGTGTCCCGCGAAGACCATGATCGGCGGCGGCAACACGGACATGGGCACGCCGCGCGTCGCAAACGACACCTGCCCGTGACAGACAGGTGACCTGGAAACGCGGCGCGAGCGGCGCGTTGCACGGTTCCTGGGTGCGCTGAGGGGACTGGCCGGGAAAGGCTCGTCTCAGCGGGAATCCACGTGATAGAAAGAGGGAGCGGCTTCGCCGCCGCTCCCTCCATGTCCCACCCGATTCTCCGCGGCGTTTTCCGTTCCTGCTTCGCCCTCTCGCTGGTGTTCGCGAGCGCCGCATCGGCCGCGGCGCAGAATCTGGAAGTCCACGTGATCAACGTGGATCAGGGACTGTCCGTGTTCGTGCGCTCGCCGACGGGGCTGCGCGTCCTAATCGACGCGGGAAATCCAGGCGACGGCGTGGCCCTGGTCAGGCCCTACCTCCAGTCGATCGGCGTCACGGCGCTCGACGACTCGTTCATGACTCACTGGCACACGGACCACTTCGGGGGCATGACCGACCTGTTCAACGCCGGTTACAAGCCGCTGGTCGCTGCTTTCGACCGCGGCGACATCAACAAGCCTTCCAACTCCTTCGTGACCTCGTACTCGAACGCGGTCGCCGGCAAGCGCCAGATCGCGACGCTCGGCCAGGTCCTGGCCCTGGGCGGCGGCGCGACGCTGCAGGTGATGGCGATCAACGGGACCTGGTCCGGCGGCTCGGTGGATCCGACCCAGTCGGCCCAGGAGGAAAATTCGCGCTCGCTGGCGCTGGTGATCCGCTACGGCGATTTCGATTGCTACGTCGGCGGCGATTGCACGGCGAACGGCGACGGCTCGACCTCCAACGTGGAAGGCCCGGCCTCGGCCGTGATCGGACAGGTCGAAGTCGCGGTCGCCTCGCACCACGGATCGAGCACGGGCTCGACCGCGCAGGTGGTCGGCAACCTCCTCCCGGCGATGGTGATCGAGTCGGCCGGGCTGGACAACCCCTACGGGCACCCGACGAACACGGTGATCAACCGCTGGACCAGCCCGTCCGCGGCGCGCGTGCAGTGGTGCACGACCGACGGCGACACGACCAATGGCGCGGGCGGATTCACGAGCATCAACGGGAGCATCGTGATCACCAGCGACGGCAACACGTTCCAATCACGACGCGCCGGCGGGACCGAGACGGTCACCTACGCGACCTGGGAGCAGCCCGTTGCCGCGGCGAGCCCGACCAGCCTGGTGATCGGCGAATCCATGATCGATCCGGTGGCATCCAACGACACGTACGGCGAGTGGATCGAGATCCACAGCATCGATGCCGCGCCGGTCTCGCTCGCCGGATTGAAAGTCCTCTCCGGCGCCAGCTCGTTCACCATCGCCAGCCCGGTGGTGCTCGCGCCGGACGAGCGATTCATCCTCGGCGTCGACGGCCGGCGCTCGCGCAACGGCAATGTCTTCGTCGATCTCGGCGCGCCCTGGGGTCTGTTCAATTTGTCGAACTCGACCAGCTCGCTCACGCTGCGCACGGCTTCGAATGCGCTGATCGAGACCTTGAGCTGGGGCGGCGGCGGTGTCGCGCTCAACCCCGGAAAGTCCGTCGAGCGCATCCTTCCGACCCTGCCCGCGGTCACGACCAATTTCGCCGCGGCGCTGACGGCCTGGTCCGGCGGAGATCTCGGAACGCCGGGCGCGCTCAATGCGAACGACCCGGCTGCCTGCCCGATGCCCCTCAATTTCGGCAGCGGGAAGCTGACTTCGGTCGGCACGGTTCCGACGAGCGGCTGGACCGGCACGCCGAGCATCTTCACCAACGATTTCGCCTTGACCGTGGCGGGGGGAGTGCCGAACAAGCCCGCGCTCGGCCTCTACTCCAACGTCCAGGCTTCCCTGCCCTTCTACGGCGGCACGCTCTACCTCGGGCCTCCGATCCATCGCACGGCGGGCCAGACGATCGACGCCCTCGGCAATTCGAGCTGGGCCTTTCCGCTGCTGACCAGCGACGCGGGCAAGACCTACTACTTCCAGATCTGGTTCCGCGACACCTTCGCGCCCGACGGCACCCACGTCGGCCTCTCGAACGCGCTGCAGGTCCAGGTCTGCCCTTCGTCGGTCACGCCGCCGCCTCCGCCGCCGCTGGTCGGATCGATCATCGTCACCGAGATCATGAAGGACCCTAGCTCGGTCTCGGACTCCAACGGGGAGTGGCTCGAGATCTACAACACCACCGCCTCGCCGATCGACATCGAAGGCTGGAGCCTTCACGACGACGGCGCCGACGCGCACGTGATCAACAACGGTGGCGCCGGGGTGGTGATTCCGCCGGGGCAGTACAAGGTCCTCGGCATCAACGGAAGCACCGCCACCAACGGCGGCATCACGCTGCTCTACACCTACTCCAACTTCTTCCTCGGCAACAACGACGACGAAGTCGTCCTCGCCGACGGCACCGGCCTGGAGATCGATCGCGTCAACTACCTCGCGGGCGGCGGCTGGCCCGGCACGCCGGGGCGCTCGCTGAATCTCAAGGCCGGGGTGCTCGACGGAGCCGCGAACGACAGCCCGCTCAACTGGTGCACGGGGAGCCTGCAGATCAACGCTGGGAACACCGACAAGGGCACGCCCAACGCGGCCAACACGACCTGTCCGTGAGTCGCTGACCGGCTGTTCATGGCAGGGCCGCGCGGCGAAGGGCAAGATGTTGCCCATGCGGAACCGAACAGGCTGGCGACGAAGTCCTGGTGCTCGCTCGCTGGCCTGCGCCGTTTTCCTCACGGTGGCCCTGGGTCCAGGACTCGCGGCCCAGGACGCGCCCGATCCCGCGCGCGGCCTCAAGTCGAAGAACATTTCCGAGCGGCTCGCCGCGATCGAGGCCCTGCGCAATGCAACCGATCCGCAGCATGAGAAGCTCCTGCTCGGAGTCCTCGGCGACCGCGACTGGGAAGTGATCGAAAAAGCCGCTGCTGCCCTCGCGGATCGCGGCAGCGACCTTTCGGTGGTGCCGCTGGTCAAGCTGTGCACCGAGGGACCCATCCTGCGCATCCGCCGCGCCGCCTCGCGCTCCCTCGCGAAGGCCGCGCCGGAGAAGGGCACGGCCGAGTTGCTCAAGCACTGCTCCGGAAAGAGCTCGATCCGCGCCTTCGAAGCCCTGGCCATCGTGGCGCCCAGGAGCGGCGACGAGTCCGCCGCGGCAACGATCCAGCGCGGCATCAAGTCCAAGGACGCGCCCTTGCGCCGCGCCGCCGCGCTCGGGATCGCCTCGCTGCCCGACGCGGCCGCGGACGAGACCCTCGCGACCATCCTGCAGGGCAAGGAATCGGAGCTTGCCGCCATCGTGCTCGGCGCCGTCGAGCGCAGCGCGGAGCCGCACTTCCTCCCGGCGCTCTTCAAGGCGATCCACGAGCCCCACGTTCCCGACGTGCTGGAACGGCGGCTGATCAGCGCCGCCGCCGCCTGCATGGCGACGCTCGAGAAAAACCCGGGAGCCGTCACGAGCGAGAAGCAGCTCAAGAGTTTCGCCGAGCTCGGGCCTTTGTCCGACGCGGAAGCAGAGGCCCGCGCCGTTCGCCTCGATGCCGCGCTCTACGCCAGCTCGACGAAGGAATCCGCCTTGAACTCGGCGCTCGCGACGCTGCTCCAGGCTGGCCTCGCGAATTCGAAGCCACCGGTGCGCAAGGCCGCGCTCGCCGGCGCATTGCGGCACGGGGTGCCGACCGCGAAGGAGACGGCCCTCGCCATGGCCGCCAAGGATCCGGACGCCGGTGTGCGGCTCTTCGCGATCCGCGAATTGACGCGCGTCTTCGCAGCGACCGACAGCGCCCTCGCTCCGCTCTTGACCGAGCGCGTCACCAACGACAGCGACACCAGCGTGCGCGCCGAAGCCGCGGTTGCCCTGGGCCTTCCCGACATTCCTGGCTCGGCCACCGCGCTGGCCAGCGCCACGAAGGATCCGAACTGGATCGTCGCCACCTGCGCCGCGGTGTCGCTGGGAAAAACGCGCGATCCGGCGGGGCTGGAAGCGCTGCAGGCCATGCAGAGCCAGGGCGACTGGCGCTACCGCGCGAGCGCGGTCGTCGGTCTGTGCCGGATGTTCAACAAGGACGCGATCCCGGATGTGATCCGCGCGCTCGCGGACACCGATCCTTGCGTGAAGCGCACCGCCTACGTGTTCCTCGAGCAGCAGCTCAAGGCCCACCTGCCCGAGGAGCGTGCCGCCTGGGAAGCCTGGTGGAAGGATCACGGGCCGCGATTCCAGCTGGTCGATCCGGTCCAGGAACGCAAGCGGCGCGAGCAGTACGGCTACGCGTCGACCGAAGCCGTCTACGCGGACCTCGACGTGGTCGTGCTCGACAGCCGCGGCGATCACATCCAGCGGCTCTTGACCCAGCTGAAGATCGCCCACCGCCTGACCTCTGCCTCGAAGGTCGAGGAGGCCGCGCTGCATCCCTGGGCCGTGTACATCTCCAATTGCACCGGCGAGATCGAGACCAAGGACGTCGAGCGCCTGGCCTGGTACGTGCGCGCGGGCGGCGTGCTCTTCGGCTCCTGCTGGTCGCTCACCGAGACCATCGAGCGCGTCCATCCCGGCGTGCTGAAGCATCTGGAGACTTCCGCCGAAGTGGTCGACGACGTGGTCGCCCTGCCCGTCGATCCGAACAGCCCCTACCTCAAGAGCGTCTTCCAGCCCGACGTCGAGCCGCTGTACAACCTCGAGGGATCGCACCTGATCGAAGTGATCGAGCCCGAGCTGTGCGAGGTCCTGATCGACAGTCCCCAGTGCCTCGAGAAGTGGGGCGGCGGCAATCTCGCAGCCGCATTCCACTCGGGCCACGGCTTGATCCTCGACTCCGCGAACCACTTCGACCTGCAGGGCCTCGAGGTCGCGCCGGGGCTCAAGACCTCGGCGGATCGGATCGCCTTCGCCTTCGACCGCATGTCCCTCGACTACGACACCTGGCGGCGCACGCAGAACGAGAAATGGTGGGACAGCGCGCTCAAGGCTTCGCAGAACGTCTTCGACTGGTCGGCGCTGAACTTCGTCACCAACTTCGTGCGCGAGAAGCGCCTGGCGGACAGTTGAGCCCGCGAGCATGAGCGCTGCCTGCTGGAGCCCGAAGGCCGCGGCGAGCCTCGTCCTGTGCCTCGTCACGGCGATCTCCAGCGCAGGACAGAAGCCCGTCGAGTCGCCGACGCCGAGCGTCCGACCGCACGCCGCGCAGACGCACGGCGCCCTGCCCTGGGTCTCAATCACCTGGGAAGAGCTCCTACTCGAGTCTCGCCGCGAACAACGCCCCGTGCTCGTCTACCTCTGGGCCGACGCAAGCCGCTGGTGCCGCCGGCTCGAAGCCGAGGCCTTGAGCGATCCCAAGCTCGCCAAGGCCCTCGAAGGCGTTCTCCTCTGGAACGCCGACGCGCAAGCGGGCTCCGGTCAGCAACTCGCGGAGCGTTTCGCGACCAAGAACTACCCCGTCCTGATCCTCTTCGATGGCCAGGGCCGCGCGCTGGATCGCCTCGACGGCTACCTGACGAAAGAGGACCTGCTCGCCGAGATCGCGCGCGTGATGCGCAACCAGGAAACCGCGTTGGACCTGGCGCACAAGCTCCAGCTGCACCCCGACGACCTCGATCTGCGAACGCGCTACGCCTGCAAGCTGGAGCTGCTGGGCGACTTTCCCGGCCGCGACGCGCAGATCGAGCAGATCCGCAAGCGCGACCGCACGCGCACCAGCTTGCCGATGCGGCGCGAGGTGCTCGCGGAGCGCATGGCGCAGATCCAGGAACACTTCGACTCCACGCGCGAGATCAACCCGGGGCCGCTGGTCCGCTTCCTCGAGGAGGAGCGCCATCCAGAGCTCCTGTTCGAGGGCTACACCACCCTCGCCGCCCTGCACCGCCAGCGCGCCGAGGAGCTCGAGCAGGCTCAGCAGCTGCAGGTCGCGCGCAGCAAACGCGCCGATCTGCGCGCCACGCTGATCCTGGCCGCGGGCTACGTGCCGAAGAACGCCGCGCTGCAGCTGGAATTCGCGATCGAGACGGTTTCCACCTTCATCCGTGTTCCCAAGGAACTCACGGAGGTCGACAAGGCCTTCCTGATTCGCCTCTCCGCCGGCGCCGTCGCCCTCGCGCCCGAGGAAGCGCGCGCGCAAGTCGCCGCCGGGCTCGCCGCGTTCTATTCCGGCGACAAGCCCAACGCCGCGATCGCTCTGCGGCGAGCCGCGGAGCTCGAGCCCGACAACCAGGAATGGCCGGCGCTGATCGCTTCGCTGGGCTTGTGAAAGCCAGGGTGTACACTGCGCGCGAATGAGATCCGTCCAGCGCGAATCCCTGCTCGACTACGTCAGCTACGAGACCGAGCGCGAAGTGCTGCGCGCGGACGTGCTCAGGATCAAGGCCCTGCGCCGCGTCCACGTCGCCGGCGTGCTGACCTTCCTGTTCGAGAACACGGCGACGATCCGCTACCAGGTCCAGGAGATGATGCGCGCCGAGCGCATCGTGCGCGAGACGGACATCCGCCACGAGCTCACCACGTACAACGAATTGCTCGGCGGCCCTGGCGAGCTGGGCTGCACCCTGCTGATCGAGATCGACGACGCCGAGGAGCGCAAGAAACGCCTCGAGGAATGGATCCTGCTGCCCGCCGCCCTCTACGTCCGGCTGCCCACCGGCAAAAAGGTGCGCGCCACCTGCGACCCGCGCCAGATCGGCGAGACGCGCCTTTCCAGCGTGCATTACCTCAAATTCGACGTGCGCGGCGAGGTGCCCTGGGCCATCGGCTGCGATCACCCGGGCCTGACCGCCGAGACCGAGCTCGGCGCGGCGACCCGCACGGCCCTGGCCGAGGACCTCGCGAGCGACTTGTAGCGACAAGCGTTCGGTTCCGTGACTCGCGCCCGGCCGCGACTACAGCGGGTTGGAGAACACCAACGATGCTGATCCTTCCTGCACTCCTGAGGCGCGAGATCGAGGTGCGCACGCGGCGGGCCCTGCCCGACGAGACCTGCGGACTCCTGCTCGGTCGCCGGCGCGGGAAGGAAGTCGAGGTCGCGGCCCTGGTAGCGGCGCGCAACATCGCTCTGGAGCCGCGCACGCGCTTCGAGCTGGACCCGCTGGACCTGCTCGCCGCAGAGGACGGCGCGCGAGCGAACGGCCTCGAGGTCGTGGGAGTCTGGCACAGCCATCCGCGCGGTCCGCTCGAGGGATCGCGGCACGACCACCAGGGCTCGCCGGCCTCGTGGCTCAGCTTGATCGCGGTGCCGAAGCCGCGTCACGGCCTTGGCCTCGCCTGCTGGCGACAGGTCGCGAGCGGCTTCGAGCCGATGGACATCGCGGAACCCCTGACGGCTCACGGCTGATCCCGATCGCGGGTCGCACGGGCCAGAGCACCGGCGAAGTCGGCAGGCGTCTCGCTATCCTCTGGCGGTGACCCAGCCGCTCCTGATCCGCAACGCCGCCGCTTCCGACGCCGCGACCATCGCCGATTTCAACGCGCGCATGGCTCGCGAGACCGAGGGCCGGGCCCTGGACCCCGAGCGCCTCGCCGCCGGCACCCGGGCCGTGTTCGAGAACCGCGAACGCGGCTTCTACGTGGTCGCCGAGCGCGACGGGGCCCTGGTCGCCTGCCTGCTGGTCACGCGCGAGTGGAGCGACTGGCGCAACGGCTGGTTCTGGTGGATCCAGAGCGTCTACGTGCTGCCGGACGCGCGACGCGGCGGGGTCTACCGCGCCATGTACCGCTGGCTCGAAGCGCGGGCCCGCGATGGGCTGGCTCCTGCCGAGGACGCGCCGATCGTCGGGCTGCGCCTGTACGTCGAGCGCGAGAATTCGACCGCCATCTCGACCTATGAGGCCCTGGGCATGTCGCGCGCCCACTACCAACTCTACGAGCTCGATTTCGTTCTCGGATCCACCGCCAAGCCATGAGCACCACGACAGAGACACATCCCTTCCAGGCCGAGGTCAAGGAACTGCTTTCCTTGATGATCCACTCGCTCTACAGCCACCGCGAGATCTTCCTGCGCGAATTGATCTCCAACGCCAGCGACGCCATCGACAAGCTGCGCTTCGAGGCCTTGACGAATTCCGCGCTCGGTTCCTCGCAGGGCGAGCCGCGGATCGTGCTCGAAGCCGACGGCGTGGCCCACATCCTGCGCGTCAAGGACAACGGCATCGGCATGAGCCGCGAGGAAGTGATCGCGAACCTGGGCACGATCGCGCGCTCGGGCACGCGCAAGTTCCTCGAGGCGGCGCGCGAAAAGCAGGCCAGCGGCTTGCCGCAATTGATCGGTCAGTTCGGCGTGGGCTTCTACGCGAGCTTCATGGTCGCCGACGAGATCGTGGTGGTCACGCGCCGCGCCGGCGAGAGCGGCGGCACGCGCTGGCGCTCCAAAGGCGACGGCGAATACGCAATCGAGGACGCGCCCGACGCAGCCGTGGGCACCACCATCGAGCTGTTCCTCAAGGCGCGCGGCGCCGACGAAGACGACGAGGCCTTCCAGGACTTCGCCGACCCGCACGTGCTGCGCGAATTGGTGCGGCGCTACTCGGACTTCGTCGAGTACCCGATCGTGATGGCGGCCAGCGCTTTCGGCAAGGGCCACGGCCTGAAGGAAGACACGCTCGAGGACGGCACGAAAGTCGCGCAGCTCAACACGCGCCGTCCCTTGTGGGCGCGGCCCAAGGACGAAGTCACGAAGGAAGAGCACGCCGAGTTCTACCGCCACCTGACCCACGACTGGCACGCGCCGCTGGAGGCGATCCACTTCAAGGTCGAGGGCACCAGCGAGTACACCGCGCTGCTCTACCTGCCGAGCGAGCGCCCGCCGGGCTGGTTCGAGGGCCGCAACGACAAGCCGCAGGTCAGCCTCTACGTGCGGCGCGTGTTCATCATGGCCGAGTGCGAAGTCCTCCTGCCGCCCTGGTTGCGCTTCGTGCGCGGCGTGGTCGACAGCCAGGACCTGCCGCTCAACGTTTCGCGCGAGATCCTGCAGTCGAACCGCCAGATCGGCCAGATCAAGAAACGCCTGACGAAGAAGGTGCTCGATACGTTCGCCAATCTGCTCCAGTCGCGGCGCGAGGAGTATGAAGCCTTCTGGCGCCAGTTCGGGACCACGATCAAGGAAGGCATCGTGTTCGACGGCGACAACCGCACCGCGGTCGCGGCGATCGCCCTCTATCCGAGCTCGGCGGGCGAGAGTCTGACCACGCTCGACGAGTACATCGCTCGCATGCCCGCCGACGCGAAGGACATCTTCTACTTGAGCGCCACCGACGCCGCGGCGGCGGCGCGCTCGCCGCACCTGGAGACCTTGAAAGCTCGCGGCCGCGAGGTGCTGTTCTTCGTCGACCCGGTCGACGACTGGGTGCTCGAGCACCTGCGCGAATACGAGGGCAAGACCCTGGTCTCCGTCGGCCGCGGCGAAGCGTCCTGGGAGAGCGACACGGCTCGCAAGGAGCGCGAAGAGCGCGAGCGCGAGGCGCGCTCCTGGCTCGAGAGCCTGGAGTCCGCCCTGTCCGACGACGTGTCGCGCGTCCGCTTCTCGAGCCGCCTCACCGATTCGCCGGCGGTGCTCGTCGACGAGAAGGAAGCCCTCGGCATCCACATGCAGCGCGTGTTCCAGCAGACCCACGGATCCCTGCCGCCGCAGAAGCGCGTGCTCGAGCTCAATCCATCGCACCCCTTGATCCAGGATCTCGAGCGCGCTCACCGCGAAGCGCCCGATGCCGAGCGCATGAAAGCCGCCGCCGATCTGCTGCTCGGCCAGGCTCAGCTCGCCGAGGGCGGGAACTTGAAGGATCCGGTGCGTTTCTCGCGCCTGATCAGCGACCTGATGCTGGCGAGCTCGCGTTCCGCGCGTCCGCCAACGACTTGACGATCGGCGCGAGGCCCGCGGCGATCAAGGCGTGGCCCGCGCGCGTCGGGTGGTAGGCATCGAGGAACAGCTCCGCCCACGGACGCGGCGGCGGACCCGCAAGCGCGGCCGTGACCGCGGCGCGCGCGTCGAAGTATCCCGCGTTCAAGCGTTGCGCTGCATCCTGCACCGCCTGGTTGTACAAGGGCAGCACGGGCGCCTTGACCTCGCGATCCGCACCGCGCGGCATGGAGACGAGCACCAGCGATGCGCCGTCGGCTTTCACGCGCGCCGCGAGCTCGTCGTGGGCCACCGCGAAGCGCTCGAGCCCGACGCGGCGCTGGCCAGGCCAGTCCGGCTTGCCGACGCCCAGATTGAATGCATCGCGATTCATCCGCTCCTTCTTCAAGGCCGCGCGAATCGCCTCGCGGTCTTCTCCGCGCGCGCGGTCGACGACCCAACCGGCGAGGTGCAGGATCCGCACATTGCGTCGCAGCACCATCAAGCCGTCGCGAAAGGTAGCGGGCTGCTTGAACAGATCGATCTTCGGCCGATCGGGCATCGTGTTCGCCCAGATGTGCTCGTTGGTCGCTCCGAAAGCAGCGATCACGACCTGCGGTGAAAGACCGCGGCCGAGAGCCTCGTAGCGCTCGAGTCCCTGCTCGATCGTGAAGCCGATCACGCCGGCGTCGATGACCTCGGCCTGCACGCCTTGGGCGGCGAGCAGGCTCTCGAGTTGCGCGCACCAGGTGTCCGGGTAGGGCACGCCCATGCCGAACGTCGACGAATCTCCAAGCGCGATGATGCGCAACACGCCCGCGGCCGGCTTCGAGGCGCGCAGCGGACCGCGATATCCGGCGGAATTGATCTTCTCGCCCTGCTCGGCGCCGTAGGGGACCTCCACGCCGGCACGCGGAACCCAAAGCTGAGCCTTGTCCTTCACGAACATGCCAAGGCCGTGGTTCAAGTCGCGGTCTTCGTCGCCGTTCCAGATGATCGGCGGGATGACGACCGGATAGTGCTGGAAACCCGCGATACGCAGCGCCGCTTCGAGCGCGCCGCCCGCGAGCACCACGGCCAGGAGCATCAGCGCGATCTTCTTGCGCAGCGGCTTGCGTGTGCTCGGGACTTCCACCAATCGGACTCTACCGCGAGGGTCGCGCCGCGACCAAGTCGAGCGCTGCGGACAGGAACTTTGCACGCGCCACGCGGATGTCCGGGGAGAACAGCTTGCCGGGACAATTCGCATGTCTAGAATCGCCGAGCCCGACCGTGGCAACTCGCCACCGCGCGGCCAAGGAGGATTCGGCATGTCCCTCGGAGATCGCACCCACGTCTCGCGGCGCTCGTTCCTGAAAGGCGCCGGCGGAGTCGCCGCGGCGAGCACGGCCCTGGGCGCGGCCCAGGCCTTCGCGTCGAGTCCGCAGGTCGAGCGCATGTCGGGCTCGACCGAGATCGAGCTGTCGATCAACGGCGAGAAGCGCAAGGTCAAGGTCGAGCCGCGCACGAGTCTGCTCAACGCGCTGCGCAACCACTGCGAGCCGCCGCTGACCGGCGCCAAGCTGGTCTGCAACCAGGGCTCCTGCGGCGCGTGCACCGTCTTCGTCGACAAGAAGCCGGTCTACGCCTGCATGCTGCTCGCGATGGATTGCATCGGCAAGCCGATCGCGACGGTCGAAGGACTGGCGGTCGACGGCAAGCTGAGCGCTGTGCAGGAAGCCTTCGTCGCGCGCGACGCCTTGATGTGCGGCTTCTGCACTCCGGGCTTCGTCATGTCGGTCACCGCTTGCCTTGGGAAAAATCCGAAAGCGACGCGCGAGGAGATCCAGAAGTTCTGCTCGGGCAATCTGTGTCGCTGCGGAACGTATCCGCGAGTCTTCGAGGCGGCGCTCGAAGCCGGCAAGCAGATGCAGGGAGGCAAGTGATGGAACCCGTGACCAAGGGGAAGGCCGACGGGCCGCAGTGGGGGCCGCGCGACGCGATGACCCTCCTCAACCACAATCTGCGGCGCGTCGATGGGCCGGAGAAAGTCTCCGGCAGAGCGCGCTACACCCACGACATCCGCTTGCCGGGGATGGTCTACGCGCGGCTCCTGCTCTGCCCGCTGCCGACGGCGCAGGTCGAGCTCGATTGTTCTGCCGCGTCCAAGCTCCGCGGAGTCTTCGCCGCGCGCGGTCTCGGTGGAAAGACTTCGATGAAGACGGGCTTCCTCGGCCAGCCGATCGCCGTGGTCGCGGCGGAGACGCCCGAGCTCGCCGAAGACGCGGTGCGCGCCATCCAGGCGACGTACAAGGCACTGCCCTGGTCCGTCACCCCCGAGCAGGCCCTCTCGACAGAAGGCGGCAAGGTCAAGGACAACGGCAACCTCGGCAAGCCCGCCACGGAGGGCGACGAGGACAAGTTCAAGAAGGCTTTCGACTCGAGCGCGGCGAAAGTCGAAGGCGAATTCCACATCCCGATCCAGCACCACTGCTCGCTCGAAACCCACGGCGTGGTCGTCGATTTCAACGGCGGCGAAACGGCGACCGTCTATGCCTCGACGCAAGGGACCTTCACGGTCTCTGGCGATGCCGCGGATGCCCTGGGCCTCAAGGCCAGCCAGGTCACGACGATCGTCGACTACATGGGCGGCGGGTTCGGCTCCAAGTTCGGTCTCGGCGTCGAAGGCCTGACAGCCTGCGAGCTCGCGCGCGAGCTCAAGCGTCCGGTGCACTTGATGATGACCCGCGAGGACGAGTTCCTCGCCGCCGGCAATCGCTCGGGCTCCATCGTCAAGCTCAAGGTCGGAGCCGACTCCGAGGGGAGATTGATCGCCCTCGATGGCGACGTCATGAAGCTTGGCGGAATCGGCGGCGGCGCGTTCAACAAGCCGCAATACGCCTACAGCCTGAGCGACAGCAAGCCGCCGTCGCAAGACGAAGAATCAGGCAAGCCGGCGCGCCCTTCCAAGGACGGCTTGCACACGTCGATCCGCTCGCTGTACATGCACACCGACTCCAGCCGCGCGATGCGAGCTCCGGGCCATCCTCAGACTTCGTTCCCGATCGAATCCGTGATCGACGATCTCGCCTACCAGCTGAAGATCGACCCGGTGACGATGCGCAAGAAGAACCTGGCGAACGAAGTGCATCCCAAGCAGCTCGACCGCGTCGCCGAGCGCATCGGCTGGGCGAAACACCCGAACAAGACCGCGCCGCAGGAACAGCCGGACGCGGACGGCACGAAGACCGGCATCGGTTTCGCCGTCACGATCTGGGGCAGCCACGGCGGCGCCGGCTGTGAATGCAAAGTGGCGATCGGCCGCGACGGCTCGCTGCAATCGATCGTCGGCTCGCAGGATCTTGGCACCGGGACGCGGACTTATGTCGCAGCGATCGCCGCCGAGGAGTTCGGCCTGCCGCTCAGCGCCTGCACGGCCAAGATCGGCAACTCGAACTATGGAAACGCGAATCCTTCCGGCGGCAGCTCGACGGTGCCTTCGCTCGCACCCGCGGTGAAGAGCGCCGCGTACAAGGCAGCTCAGGCCTTCCTCGAGCACCTCGCGGGCGTGGTCAAGCGCCCCATCGAGGAGCTCGAGTTCCGCGGCGGCTCGCTCGTCGATGCGAAGGTCCTGCCGGACGCGAAGGAAGAAAAGGAACGCAAGGCCGGCAAGGGCCCGAAGGCCTTGATGACCTGGAAGGAAGCCTGCGCGACGCTGGGCGCGGCTGGCATCTCCGGCGAAGGCCGCTGGGACCAGTCGCTGACCCACGCCGACGGCGTGCACGGCGCTCAAGGCGCGAAGGTCAAAGTCGACCTCGCCACCGGCCGCGTGCAGGTGCTGCAGATGGTCGGCGTGCAGGACTGCGGCTTGCCGCTCAACCGCACCGCGGTCGAGAGCCAGCTCAACGGCGGCATGATCCAAGCCCTGTCCTACGCCCTGCACGAAGAACGCGTGATCGATCCCGCGCTGGGGCTGATGCTCAACGCGAATTTCAACGACTACAAGTTGGCAGGCTGTCAGGAGATGCCCGAGTTCGTGCCCTTGATCGACGAGGACGACATCGGACGCGGTCCGATCGGAATGGCCGAGCCCGCGGTGACGCCGGGCCACTCGGCGATCGCCAACGCGATCTGCAATGCCTGCGGGGTGCGACTGCACTCGATGCCTTTCACCGCGGACAAGATCCTCGACGGCCTGGCCGCGCTCGCGGCGAAGGGAGGTACGAAGTGAAAGCATTCGAGCTGATCCGACCGACGACTCTCGACCAGGTGCTCGAGCTCCTGCCGAAGAAAGAAAATCGCGACCGCGTGCGCGTGGTCTCCGGCGGCCAGGACCTGTACACCGAGATGAAGGAGCACCTCGCCGAGCCCGATCAATTGATCGACTTGAAGCGATTGCCCGACCTCGATCGCATCGAGGTCGACGCCGCGGGCACCGTCACCATCGGCGCGCTGGTCACGATCGCGGCCCTGGCCGAGGACCTGCGCATCCAATCGAAGCTGACCGTGGTCAGCGAAGCCGCCGCGTCGGTCGCTTCGACGCAGATCCGCAACGTCGGAACGGTCGGCGGCAACTTGAACCAGCGGCCGCGCTGCTGGTACTACCGCCACGAGGGCGCGAAGTGCTTGAAGAAGGGCGGGACCGAGTGCTTCTCCAAGGAAGGTCTCAACAAGTACAACGCGATCCTCGGCGGGGGACCTTCGTACATCGTGCATCCCTCGGATCTCGCGCCGGCTTTGATCTGCGCGGGAGCGGAGGTCGTCCTCGTGAAGAAGGGCTCGAGCCGCTCCGTGCTGCTCGAGAAGTACTACACCCTGCCCAGCGAGGGCGACGTGACGCGCGAGACCGTGCTCGAGCCCGACGAGATCCTGACCCACGTCAAGATCCCCGCGCCGCCGGCCGGGTGGCGTAGCACCTACATCAAGTTCAAGGAGCGCGGCTCCTTCGACTTCGCCCTGGCCTCCGTGGCCGCGGGGATTTCAGTCGACAAGGAGGTCATCCGCTTCGCGCGCCTGGTGCTCGGCGGGGTGGCCACGATCCCCTGGCGGGTCCCGCAGGCCGAGGAGAAGCTGGTCGGGAAAAAGAACGACCCCGCGTCGAGGAAGGAAGCGGCCGAGCTGGCCCTGCGCCGGGCCGAGCCGCTGAGTGACAACGAGTACAAGGTGGCCCTGACCAAGAACCTCATCGAGCGCGCCCTGGCGCAGCTCGGCGCCTAGGAGACCCCATGGACGCCTCCCTTTCGAAGCTGATCAGTCCTTTCTGCAGTGCACTGCGCAGCAAGAAGTACTATTTCCTGAAGCTGCCGGCGTTGGTTCCGGCGGACCTTCTGGACGCCAGCAACGATTGCTGGTGCGCGCGGACGCAAATGCGGCTCGGGCCGGATGACGATGGCGTCGATCCGGAGAGCTGTCAGGCCGGACGCGCATGCTACAAGGCCGCTGGATCCGAAGAGCCGCTCGCCTGAAACCAAGGAGTCTCGACATGGTCAGCTTCAGTCTTCCTTTCGCGATCAAGGCCGGCGTCGCGACGATCGCGGCGTTCGCCGGCATCTGTGCCCTGCACCACCTGCCCTGCCAGGGAGGCGACTGCTGCGCGAGCCCTGTCCAGGCGGAAGCGGCGAGCGCCGACACCAAGTTGATTGCGAATTGCGTCGAGGCGCGCTCGGCGAGCGTGTTCGCCGGCGCCTGCCATTACAACGGCGAGCTGATGACCAATGGCAACGAGGCCCTGCTGGCGATCTCGGTCGAGAGCGGCTCGTCTCAGGGCGTCGACCTCGGCGGAGTCTGCGCGGCCGCGCTGGTCGCCGGCGACAAGAACCTGAAGCTCGGTGGAGAGCGCCGCAGCATCGTCTACGTCAGCAAAGGCGCGAGCGCCGAGCAACGCGAGGCCGTCGTCGAGCTCTTGAAGGAGCGCTCCCATGGCGATCTCGGCAAGATCATCTCCGTCGAAGCCGCGCCGCTCACCGTGCACGCGAACGGCAAAGACTTCGCGGTGGCGATCGGCGACGGGATCGAATTGAAGGGCGTGGCAATGCCCGATCGCGCCTGTTGCAAGATGCCGAACCTGGTCTGGTACGAGCCGCTGGTGCCGCTGAAGCAGCGCGTCGTCGGCTACACCGAGGTCTGGCGCGTGCGCGAGCCGCGCCTGGGCCTCGAGTTCCAGCGCACCGAGGAGAATTCGGCCTTCCTGGGGCGGTTGTCCTTCTTCGACGGCAGCTGCTCGGCGCCCGCGGACGAGCACGCCTCGGCGACGAACTGAGTCAGCGCTTCCACCATGCGTGGAAGTGCTGCACCGGCCCGTGGCCGCGCCCGACTCGCCAGTGCGAGCCGGCCTCGATCGCGCGCGTGACGTAGGCCTTGGCTTCGCGCACGCTTTCGAGCGGCGTCAAGCCGTGCGCGAGGGCCGCGGCGATCGCCGCCGAAAACGTGCAGCCGGTCCCATGCGTGTTCTCGGTCAGGATGCGCTTCGCCGGCAGGCGCTCCCAGGTCTTCCCGTCGAAGAACAGGTCGTCGCTGTGCGAGCCGCCGGCATGGCCGCCCTTGAGCACGACCGACTTCGCGCCGAGTGACAGGAGACGCTCGCAAGCCGTCTGCGGAGCGCGTTCGATTTCCGCAAGCTCGATCCCGAGCAGCGCGGCGGCCTCGGGCAGGTTCGGAGTCAGCACCGCGGACAGGCCGATCAATTCCTCCATCAGCGCCGTCAAGGCCGCGGGCTCGAGCAGCGAGGCACCGCCCTTGGCGATCATCACCGGATCGAGCACCACGTTCTTCGCTCCTTGCGCGCGCAAGGCCGCGGCGACTTCGCGGATCGTCTCGGCGCGCGAAACCATGCCGATCTTCGTCGCTCGCGGCGCGAGGTCCTCGAACACCGCGTCGATCTGCTGGCGCACGAAGGCGGCCGGGACGTCGTGGATCGCGCGCACGCCCTGCGTGTTCTGCGCGGTCAGCGCGGTGATCACGCTAGCGCCGTAGACCTCGAGGGCCGCGAAGGTCTTCAGATCCGCCTGGATGCCGGCGCCGCCGCTCGAATCGGACCCCGCGATCGTGAGGGCGATGGGGGGAACGCGCAGCGGAGCCATTCGGTCGGACATCTTGACGCGCGGGAGCACCCCGGGCCACCCGCAAGGCTGCGGACGGCGAGCAGAAGCCGCTAAACTCTGCGCCATGCAATACAACCGCATGGGCAAGTCCGGGCTGAAACTTTCCGAGCTTTCGTTCGGCTCGTGGATCACGTTCAGCCGCCAGACCGATTTCGCGGCGACGCGCGCGATCATGCGCCGGGCCTTCGACGCGGGCGTCAATTTCTTCGACAACGCCGAGGGCTACGCGGCCGGAGCGGCGGAGAGCTTGATGGGCGAGGTGCTCAAGGACTTCCGTCGCAGCGACGTGGTGGTCTCGACCAAGATCTTCCACGGCGGCTCGGGGCCCAACGATTCCGGGCTTTCCTGGAAGCACCTGGTCGAAGGCACGAACGCTTCGCTCGAGCGCCTGCGCCTCGATTACGTCGACCTCCTGTTCTGCCACCGCCCGGATGCGAACACGCCGATCGAGGAGACGGTGCGCGCGATGGACGTGCTGATCCGCCAGGGCAAGGCCTTCTACTGGGGCACCTCGGAATGGTCGGCCGATCAGATCACGGAGGCTCAGCGCATCGCACGCGAGTGCAACGCCGCGGCGCCGGCGGTCGAGCAACCGCAGTACAACCTGCTCTGGCGCCACCGCGTCGAGCGCGAGTTCGAGCCCTTGTTCGAGCGCTACGGCATGGGCACCACGACCTGGAGCCCGCTCGCCAGCGGATTGCTCACCGGAAAATACGACAACGCCATTCCCAAGGGCTCGCGCCTGGACTTGATCGAGTGGCTGCGGGCCTCGCGCACCGAGGAGAGCCTGGTGCGCGCTCGCGGTGTGGCGAAAGTCGCCAAAGCCCTGGGCTGCACGCCCGCGCAGCTCTCGATCGCCTGGTGCCTAAAAAATCCGCGCGTCAGCTCGGTGATCCTCGGCGTCTCGCGCAAGGAGCAGCTGGAGGAAAACCTTGGCGCCCTCGAGGTCAAGGACCGACTCGACAAGCAGGTGATGGCCGAGCTCGATCGCTTGTGCCCGGTGCTCGAGCCGTGAAGCGCGCGCTGCTCTGCTTCGCCGTCGCCACCGCCGGGCTGGATGCCTGCGTGGCGGTCGCGCAGGCTCCGCGCGAGATGGAAGAGGACTGGCGCAACTACGACCAGCACCGGCGCGAAGAAAGCCGCGAATGGCTCTCCGTCGCCGTCTCGAGCGTCGATCGGCGCGGGTCCGACGAGGACCTGGTCGACGACTCCGCGGCCTTCACGCTGGAAGGCGGCTACGACGTCTTCGCGACGCAGGTCGTGCGCGCGGGCTTCGAGATCGGCGTGGTCTGGTCGCGGCACGAGGTCGAGCAGGTGAGCGGCACGAGCAGCGATCCCAAGCTCTCCGTGGCGCGCTGGAACCTGGGAGTCCGCGTGGCGCTCGAGTCGCCAGCCCCGTTGCGCGCCACGCTGTGGGCCGACGGCGGCGTCTACATTCGCGACGAGAACTCCAGCGACGAGCCCGATATCGAGCAGAACGGAGGCGGCAGCTACGTCGGCGGCGGCCTCGACTTCTGGTTCGACGAAAGCGGGCGCATGGGCCCGTTCATCCGCTATTACGATTTCCGGGACAGCGACCTCGACGAGGTTCTCGTCGGATTGTCGGCAACTTTTTCTCTCTGAGGACAAAAGCATGAAACTCGCTGAACAACATTGTCGCGCGCTTGGAAAAGAGACGCCGCCGCTGGCGGGGCCGGAGCTCGGCACGCTGCTCGCCCAGATCGAGCCGGCCTGGCGGATCCACAGCGGGCCGCTGCTCGTGCGCCGCATCGAGTCCAAGCAATACCCGCAGCTCGTCGCGCTCGCCGGACGCATCGGCGCGCTGGCCCAGGCCGAGGACCACCATCCCGACATGGAGCTCGGCTACGGCAAGCTCGAGGTCGCGCTCTCGACGCACTCGGTCGGCGGTCTGTCGATGAACGACTTCGTGCTGGCGGCGAGAATCGACCAGCTGGCGCGGGAATCGAGCTTCTAGAGTCGCGAGTCGGGCTCTAGAGTGCTCTCCCCAAATCCCATTCAGGCGCCGCGCGCGGCGTCTCGCTCCCTCTCTTCAACCCCATCCTGAATCATGGCCATCCACACCGGCGACACGGCACCTGACTTCACGCTCAAGACCCAGGACGAGAAGGATTGGAAACTCTCCGATCACCGCGGCGAAAACGTCGTGCTGATGTGGTATCCGCTCGACTGGAGCCCGACCTGCGAGAAGGAGAACTGCAGCATCTCCAACGACAAGACCTTCGACATTCCCGGCACGACGGTCGTCGGCCTCTCGCGCGATTCGACCTGGTCGCACAAGGCCTGGAAGAAGGCGAATCACCTGACCCACGAGCTGCTCGCGGATCCGATGCTCGACGTCACGCGCAAGTACGACCTGGTGCACCCGGCGGGTTTCATCAGCCACCGCGCCACGGTCGTCGTCGACAAGCAGGGCAAGGTCGCCTTCGTGCAGGTCCAGGAGAAGACCGGCGAGGCGCGCGACATGAAGGCGGTCGTCGACGCGGTCAAGAAGCTCAAATAGTCCCCGAGGATTCCAACAAAGTCACGACATGAAACTCATCGCACTCATTGCAGCAGGTTGTCTCGCTGTTCCCTTCGCTCTCAGCGCCGCGAGCCCTGCCCCGGTTGCGCCGCTTCCGAGCCTGGCTCCCGCCACCTGGGAAGTCGACGCCGTGCACAGCGCCGTGGTCTTCAAGGTGCTGCACGTGGGAGTCTCCAATTTCTACGGCCGGTTCAACAAGCTGACCGGAACCGTGGTGATGAACGACGAGAAGCCCGCCGAGTCGAAAGTCGAGCTCACGATCCCCACGGACAGCGTCGACACGAACAACGACGACCGCAACAAGCACCTGATGAGCCCGGACTTCTTCAACGCGAAGGAATTTCCGGAGATCAAGTTCGTGTCCAAGTCGGCGAAGAAAGACGGCGACAAGAAGTGGAAGGTGGACGGCGACCTGACGCTGCACGGAGTCACGAAACCGCTGAGCGTCGTGGTCGACATGGTGGGCACGGCGGACACGATCATGGGCAAGCGCGCGGGCTTCGACGTGACGTTCAAGGTCAAGCGCTCGGATTTCGGCATGAAGGAAGCGCTCGACACACTTGGGGACGAGATCACGGTGATGGCCGGCATCGAGTGCGCCGCCAAGTAGCCGTCTCGCGAAACTGATCCCGCGCTCCCCGCGCCAGTGGCGCGGGGAGCGACTCCATGAACCCGCGCGATCTGCTCATCGGCATCCTCGTGCCCGGAATCGTCGCCGCGACGATCCTGTTCTTCGCCTGGAAGCTCGCTTCCTCCGCCGCGCGTCGCGACAAGTCGGCATCCGCGCCAGCGGCGGCGATCGCGGTCAGCCTGGGAAGCCTCGCGGGTTTCTGCGCCCTGTTCGGATGGAACTACCGCCCGGTGGAATCCTGGCTGTGGATGATCTGGGTGTTCCCGGCGCTGGCCTTGCTCGGCGCTCTCGAGGCGAGGGCCTCGAGTACCTTCCTCGTCGCCGCGCTGCTGCGAATCGCTGCTTGCGGAGTCGCGATGGGACTCGTGCTGCGCAAGCTGATCCTCCACGCCGGCCCCGGCGTCGACACCAACCGCCTGGCGCTGTACGTCGGCACGCCGGTGATCGCGATCAGCCTGTGGCGCAGCGTGTTTCCATTCCTGAGCGCGGGGGTCGGCTCGGCGGCGCTGTGGATGGTGAGCACGGCGAGCGCTGTCATGGTGCTGCTCGCGCACAGCATGAAGCTGGCGCAGATCGGCGGCGCGCTCGCCGGGACGCTCGGCGCCTTGATCGTCGCCTGCCTCCTGCGGCCTTCGGTGAAGGGCCTGGCTGGAGCGCTCACGCCGGTGGCGGTGATCCTCTCGTGCCTGGTCTTCCTGAGCCTCGAGTACTCGAGCATGGGCTACTCGGTCTGGCTCTTCGCGTTGGTCGGCCTCGCGCCGGCGCTCGGTGTCCTGCCCTTCGTGAAAAAGCCCTGGATGAAGATCGCCTTGATCGCGGTTCCGATCGCGATCGCCGTCGCCCTCTCGTTCAGGACCTACGACACCAGCGCGCTCTGAGTTCCGCGCCGAGCGATCTGCTCGTACACGCGAAGCGTTGAGCACGCATTGGCTTTCCAGGTGAAGCGGCTCGCCAGATTCCGCCTGCGAGCCGTCTGCCCCGCGTCCTGGGCCTTCGCGAAGCCGCGCGCGAGAGCCTGGTCCAATCCGACGTCGATGGCGGCCGC
>DATHET010000175.1:0-13841 GCA_035490315.1 Planctomycetota bacterium | reverse complement strand
GCACGTCGTAGCGCGTGGGCCCGATCAGGCAGAAGACCTCGTCTTCCTTGCCGTCCTCGCGCACCAGGGTCGCGGTCAATCCCAGGCGGCGCCGAGCCTGCAGATCGGCAGTGACGCGGAACACCGGCGCGGGCAAGAGGTGCACCTCGTCGTAGATCACCAGGCCCCAGTTCTCGCGCGAGAACAGGCTGAAGTGCTCGAAGACGTCGGTCTTGCTGCGCCGCCAGGTCAGCATCTGATAGGTCGTGATCGTCACCGGCGCGACCTGCTTGTGATCGCCGGTGTACTCGGCGACGTCGGCTTCGGTCAGCGTGGTCTTGTCGAGGATCTCCTCGCGCCACTGGTGCACGGCGACGGTGTTCGTGGTCAGGATCAGGGTCTTCTCCCCCACCAGGTTCATGACCGCGAGGCCGACCACGGTCTTGCCCGCGCCGCAGGGCAGGACGATGACTCCGCTTCCGCCGAGCACCGTGCCGCCAGCGTGGAACGCGGCCGCGGCGTTGCGCTGGTAGGCGCGCGGCTGGAAAGCCCGCCCTCCGCGCGTCTCCTCGCGCAGCGTGATCGCGAAGGTATCGCCCTTCATGTAGCCGCCGCGGTCGTCGACCGGGAAGCCGATCTTGATCAGCGCCTGCTTGATCGAGCCGCGCGCCAGCGGACCGACCCACACGCGGCCTTCTGCGTCGACCTCGACCAGCTTGCGGATCGATTCATGGCCGAGCACGTCGGCGAGGGCGTCGCGGTGCTCGCTGGTCAGCTCGAAGCGCTCGTCGCGGCGCTCGATGCGCAACAATCCGTAGCGGCCGACCCATTGCTGGATCTCGTGCAGCACGCTGCGCGGCACGGGCACGCAGGAGAATTCGCTGAGCACCGCCGCGATGTCCTCCGCGGTCTTGCCCATCGCCGCCGCGTTCCAGATCGAGACCGGCGTCAGACGGTAGGTGTGCAGATAATCGGGGCTCTTCTCGAGCTCGGCGAAGACCGAGAGGGCGTCGCGCGCGGCGGCAAAGCGCGGATGTTCTTCGGTCAGCGGCTCGCCCTCCTCGTCCTTGACTGGCACTCCGCGTCCGTCGACCACGGCGCGCACGGTGTGCAGCATCAGCGAGCGGTCGCTCTGCACGATCAGCGGGTTGTCGGGGCGCAGGCTCACGAGGAAAGCCTCTTGCGCGGGACGCTGCCCTGGGTCCGCGTGCGCGGCGAGCGCTGGGTGCGCGCGCTGGGCGTGGCGCGCGGCGCACGAGGAACGTCGCGCTCGAGCTCGGTGCGCAGCCAGGGTCCGGTGACCGAGTCGGCATCCAGGCTCAACTCGCTCGGAGTGCCCTGGGCGATCACCGTCCCGCCCGCGCCACCGCCGCCGGGGCCGAGCTCGACCAGGGTGTCGCAGATCGAGAGCAGGCCGGTGTGGTGCTCGATCAGCACCACGGCATGCCCGCGGCGGCGCAAGCGCTGCAGCACGCGCGCGAGCTGCGCCACGTCCGAGCTGTGCAAGCCGGTCGAGGGCTCGTCGAGGATCACCACGCTCGCGCCGGCTTCGTCGCCGAGCTGCAATTCACTGGCGAGCTTGATGCGCTGAGCTTCGCCGCCGGAAAGAGTCGTCGAGCTCTGGCCGAGCGGCAGGTAGCCCAGCCCGACTTCGGCCAGGGTCTGCAGCACGGAAACAGCCTTGGGCTGGTGCTCGAGGAAAGCCAGGGCCTCATCGACGGTCATGTCGAGGACATCGGCGATCGAGCGCCCGCGGAACTTGACCTCGAGGACCTCGGGTGTGAAGCGCCGGCCGCCACACTCCTCGCAAGGCAACCACAGGTCGGCGAGGAATTGCATCTCGACCTGAGTCGCGCCGCGACCTTCGCAGGCCTGGCAGCGGCCCTTAGCCGAGTTGAACGAGAAATGCGCCGGTCCGAATCCGCGCAGGCGCGCGTCGGGCGTGCGTGAGAAGAGATCGCGCAGCGGCTCCATCAAACCGGTGTACGTGGCCGGGATCGACGCTGGCGTGCGACCGATCGGCGAAGCGTCGATCACCACCAGGCGCGGCGGATCGCCCGCGGGCGTGAGCAGCTTCTTCCAGCGTCCCGCGCTGGTCTCGCCGCTGAGCGCGGGCACCAGGCAGTCGAGGATCAGGCTGCTCTTCCCCGATCCCGAAGGCCCGCAAATGCCGGTCATCTCACCGAAGCGTGCGTGGAAATCCACGCCCTTCAAGTTGTTGAGCTTCGCGCCGAGCAGCGCGATTTCGCGCGGCTTCCCGCTCGCCGCCTCGAGCGGCTCCGCGCGCAGGCGCAGCTCGCCGCGCAGCGCGCTGCCGGTCAAGGACTTCTGGTCGGCCTCGATCGCCGCGGGCGTGCCCATCGCAACCACATTGCCTCCCAGGCGACCGGATCCGGGACCGAGGTCGACGATCCAGTCGGCGCGGCGCATCAGGCTCTCGTCGTGCTCGACCACGATCACCGTGTTGCCGCAATCGCGCAGCTCGAGCAGGGCATCGGTCAAGCGCTCGGTGTCGGCGGGGTGCAAGCCGACCGTCGGCTCGTCGAGCACGTAGCACACGCCGGTGAGCTGCGAGCCCAGGCTCGCCGAGAGCCGCACGCGCCGCGCTTCGCCGCCGGAAAGCGTCGAGGTCGCGCGGTCGAGGGTCAGGTAGCCGAGGCCGACGCGGTCGAGCAGCGACAGGCGCGATTCCAGCTCGGTGAGAACCGCCGCGACGGACTCGACGATCGTGCTCGAGCCGCGCAGCGAGCGGATCCAGACCAGCGCCTCGGACACATTGTCGCCGAGCACCTCGGGCAGACGGCGCTTGCCGACCAGCGTGAAACGCGCTTCGGGCTTCAAGCGCTCGCCCTGGCACAGGGGGCAGGTGCGCCGCGACATGACCCGCTCGAGCAGCGCGGCCCACTCCGGATCCTCCGCCTTCCCGTGCCAGGCGTCGATGTGGCCGCACAGGCCGGGCCAGGGCGCGGTGAAGCGTTCTTCGACCTCGGCGTTGGCGAAGCTCTTTTCGATCTCGACCTGGTATTGATCCTTGGCGCCTTCGCCGCGCAGCAGCAGCGCCTGCTGCACTTCGCTGAGCTCGTCGAAAGGACGGTCCAGGTTGATCTTGTGCTGCTTGGCGACGGCGCGCAGCAGGTGCTCGTAGTAGCCCTTGCCCTTGACCAGATAGCGCGCGAACTTGGTCACGATCGCGCCTTCGAGCAGCGACTCGCGAGGCGCGACGATCAAGAGCGCGGCGTCGCACTGGACCTTGGAGCCCAGCCCGTCGCATTCGACGCAGGCACCGGCGTGGGTGTTGAACGAGAAGTGGCGCGGATCGAGGCGGTGGTCGAGGCGGAATCCGCACACCGGGCAGGCCCCCTGGGTCGAGAAATCCAGACGTCGCGGCGCTCCGCCCTTGGGCTGGCTCAGCGCGCTGACGCGGCCGCCGGACACGGATGCGGCCTGGGCCACCGCATCGGCGATGCGCGAGCGCGAAGCCGCGTCGAAGCTGACCCGGTCGACCACGAGATCGACGCTGGCGCTCGCGGCCGGCAGCGCGAGCTCGGCGTCGAGGCGCACTTCCTTGCCGTCGATCAGGGCGCGCACGAATCCCGCCTTGCGCCAGGATTGAACGGCGTGATCGAAGTTCTCGCGGCGATGGGCTTCGTCCGCGGCCTGGATCGAGTGCAAGGGCGCGAGCACGAAGCCGCGCTCGCCGGAAAGCTCTTTCACGATGCGCTTGGCGATCGCGCCGGCATCGGTGACCGCCAGCGGCTCCTTGTGCACCGGGCAACGCACGATCCCCGCGCGCGAGAAAAGCACGCGCAGGTGATCGTGGATCTCGGTGGTGGTCGCGATGGTCGAGCGCGGATGGCCGCGCGAAGTGCCGGCTTCGACCGCGACCGACGGCCCGAGGCCTTCGATCTTCTCGACTGGCGGCTTGTCGCGCGAGCCGAGGAACTGGCGCGCGTAGGTCGAGAGGGACTCGACGAAACGGCGCTTGCCCTCGGTGTAGATCGTGTCGAGGGCGAGCGAGCTCTTCCCGGAGCCGCTCGGACCGGTGACCACGGTCAGCGAGTCGCGCGGGATGGTCACGTCGATGCCCTTGAGGTTGTGCGTGCGCGCTCCGAAGACGCGGATCTCGCGCGGCGGACCTTCGCTCGCCAGGGCGCGGCCGTTCGTGCGCGACTTGCGCGAAGCAGGTTTCGCGCGGCGCGTCTGGCCGTGCTCGGCGAGGGCGCGACCGGTGTGGGACGAATCCTGGGCCTCGATGGCTTCAGGCGTCCCGCTCGCGACCAGGCGTCCGCCCGCCGCACCGCCCTCGGGTCCCAGGTCGATCACGTGGTCGGCCGCGCGGATCACGTCGAGGTTGTGCTCGATCACCACCACCGTGTGGCCGGCGTCGACCAGCCGCTGCAGCGCGGCGACCAGCTTCTGCACGTCGAACTGGTGCAGGCCCGTGGTCGGCTCATCGAGGATATACAGCGTGTGGACCCGGCGCGTGCGCTTGAGCTCGCTGACCAGCTTGATGCGCTGCGCCTCCCCGCCCGACAAGGTCGTCGAGGGCTGGCCCAGCGTGAGGTACGAAAGCCCGACGTCGCGCATCGTCTTCAGCGCGTCCGCGATCTTCGGCAGGTCGCGGAACACCTCGAGGGCCTCGTCGACGGTCATCGCCAGCACGTCGGCGATGTTCTTGCCGGCGTAGCGGACTTCGAGCGTCTCGGCCTGGAAACGGCCGCCGCCGCACTCCTCGCAAGGCACGGTGACCGGTGCCAGGAATTGCAGCTCGACCAGCTGCGCCCCCGCGCCTCCGCAGGCCTCGCAGCGGCCTCCAGGAACATTGAACGAGAAGCGTGACTTGTCGTAGCCGCGCATCTGGGCCTCGGGCAGGCTGGCGAAGAGATCGCGGATCGCGGTCAGGACGTCGGTGTACGTCGCCGGATTCGAGCGCGGCGTGCGCCCGATCGGAGCGGCGTCGATCACCACCGCGTCCTCGATGTGCTCGAGTCCCTGGATCTTGTCGTGCTCCAAGGGCTGCGGGCCCTCGCGGCCGAGTCGCGCGAGCACGGCCGGCAGCAGGATGCGGTTGACCAGCGTGCTCTTGCCCGAGCCGCTGACGCCGCTGACCGCGATCAGCGTTCCGAGCGGGAAGGCGACGTCGACGTCCTTGAGGTTGAAGCCGCGCGCGCCGAGCACGCGCAAGGACTTGCCGTTGCCGCGGCGGCGCTCGTGCGGGGCGGGCATGGTCAATTCGCCGCGCAGCAACTGCCCCGTCGGCGAATCCGCGCGCGCGATGACATCCGGCGGTCCCTGAGCCACGATCCGCCCGCCCTCGCGGCCGGCCAGCGGGCCGACGTCGACGACCCAGTCCGCGGCTCGCAGCGTGGCTTCGTCGTGCTCGACCACCACCACGGTGTTGCCGGCGTCGCGCAGCTTCTCCAGCGCGGACAGGAGGCGCTGGTGATCGCGGGCGTGCAATCCGATCGATGGCTCGTCGAGCACGTAGAGCACGCCTTGCAGTCCCGCGCCGAGCTGCGCCGCGAGTCGGATGCGCTGCGCCTCGCCACCCGAGAGGGTGTCGGCGGCTCGCGAGAGCGAGAGATAGTCGAGCCCGACGTGCTCCAGGAAGGCCGCGCGCCGGTGGATCTCGAGCAGCAGGTCGCGCGCGATCCGCGCCTCGCGCGGAGTGAGCTCGAGGCCTTCCAGCCGCGGCGTCAACTCGTGCACCGGCGCCTGGAGCAGATCGGCGATGCGCACGCCGCCCAGGCGCACGCTGCGCGCAGCGGCGTTGAGTCGCGTCCCTTCGCAGTCGGGGCACAGACTCGTGGCGAGGTAGCGCTCGACGTGCTTGACGTTGGCGGCGTAGGCCTCCTCGAGCGCGACCATGACGCCCTTGAATCGCCGCTTCCAGCGCACGCTGCCCTTGTATTTCGCGCCGTTCCACGAGGCCTGGTCCTCGAAGCGCTTCTCGCCGCTGCCGCGCAGCACGATCTTGCGCGCATCCTTGGTCAGGTCTTCCCAGGGCGTGTCGAGATCGAAGCCGTGAGCCTCGGCGACCAGCGCCAGGAACTTGAAATCGGCCTTCGGGTACAGCAGGGCTCCGCCGGTCTTGCGCATGACCGCCAGAGCTCCGCCGCGGATCGACAAAGTTGCATCGACGATGATGCGCGATTCGCTGGGCCGGCGCAGCAGGCCGAGACCTTCACAGCGCGGGCAGGCTCCGTGGGGCGAGTTGAACGAGAACAGGCGCGGTTCCAGCGGCGGCGTCTCTTCGCCGCAGCTCGGACAGGCGCGGCTGGTCGAGTAGCCGCGCTCGCCATCGGGAAAAACGACGGTCAGGTCGCCCTTGCCGAGCTCGATCGCCTGCTCCACGGCTTCGCGCAGGCGGCTTGGATTCGCGGGGTCGGGCTTGAGCCGATCGACCACGACCTCGATCGTGTGGCGGTGGTAGCGCGCGAGCTCCGGCGTCTCCTCGATGCGCAGGATCGCGCCGTCGACGCGGGCGCGGATGAAACCGCGCTGCTTGAGATCCTCGAGGACCGCGAGGTGATTGCCCTTGCGGTCGCGCACGATCGGCGCGAGCAGCACCAGCGCCTTGCCCGCGTGCTCGACCAGCAATTGCTGGACGATGCCTTCCGCGGTCTGCGACTTGAGCGGCAGGTCGCACTTGGGGCAGTGGGCCACACCGGCCCGCGCGTAGAGCACGCGCAGGTGGTCGAAGATTTCCGTCAGCGTTCCGACCGTCGAGCGTGCCGATCGCGACTGCGTTTTCTGATCGACCGCGATCGCCGGCGCGAGACCTTCGATCGACTCGACGTCGGGCTTCTCCATGCGCCCGAGGAACTGGCGCGCGTAGGCCGAGAGGGTTTCCAGGAAGCGGCGCTGGCCTTCGCGGAACAGTGTGTCGAAAGCCAGCGAGCTCTTGCCCGATCCTGAAACCCCGGTGATCACCACCAGCCGCTCGCGCGGGATGCTGACCGAGACTCCCAGCAGGTTGTTTTGCCGGGCGCCGTGGATCTCAATCGAGCCGACCATCAGGTGTTGGAGCGCAAGTGCCTGGGGCGCAAGGGCTTATGCCGATTCCCCAGAGGCTCGGGAGGGGTTGTGGACCGCGTTGGGTGGAGTGGGAAGCGCCATTCACCCTACCACCGCTTTCAAGGCTTCGGAAGAGGCGCGAACCTCACATTTCCGTCAATGGCGGACTCGGGCGCGGATCTGCTCGTGCAAGTCCGGTCCGGCAGCCACGATGTGGCCTCCGCGCAGCCAGTTTTCTCCCCCATCCGCGTCCGTGATCACCCCGCCCGCCTCGCGCACCAGGAGCGCTCCGGCGGCCACATCGTGCGGGGAAAGCTGCAATTCCCAGTAGCCGTCGAAGCGACCGGCGGCGACGTAGCACAGGTCCAGGGCCGCCGACCCGAAGCGGCGCTCGCCGCGGATCTCGTGGAAGAATCGGCCGAAGTTCTCGAGGTTGTTGTTCGCGGCCTGCGAGCGCTCGTAGGGAAAACCGGTGGCCAGGATCGCGTCCTTGAGCTCGCGGGTGCGCGAAACGTGCAGCTGCCGTCCGTCCAGGAAGGCGCCGCCGCCGAGCGTTGCCCAGAAGGTCTCGCCGAGGCGCGGTGCGTGGACCACGCCGAGCTCAGGGCTGGTGCCGCGATAGAGGCCCATCGAGATGCAGAAGGACGGGAGCTGGTGCACGAAGTTGACCGTTCCGTCGATCGGATCGAGGAACCAGCGCAGCTCGTCGGCACCGCGCGCGGGGTCGACGGTCTCTTCCTCGGACTCGATCGCGTGCTGGGGGAAAAGCTCGCGCAGCCGCGGCACGACCCAGCGCTCGCAGGCGAGGTCGGCGGCGGTGACCAGGTCGCGCTCGACGCTCTTCGACGTGATCTGTTCGGGCCGCAGCTTGCCGAAGTGCTCCATCAGGAGCCGGCCCGCTCCGCGCGCGATGTCCAGCGTGGCCTCGAGCACACGCGCGTGGTCGAGGGGCGCCTGCGAGCTCAAAGCTCACACCCGGCGAGCAGCTCGCAGATCTCGTCTTCCATCGGCTTCCATACGCTGGAGTTCAGTCCGCCGAATTCGTCGTAGTTGACCAGGATCGAGAAGACCAGCTCGCCTTCGTCGCGGGTCTTCACGATCCCCGACAAGGCGCTGGTGCCGCCGATGAAGCCGGTCTTCGCGGAGACGCGGCCTTTGACTTTCGCGCCGCGCATGCGGCCGTCGAGCGTGCCCGAGACTCCGCCGACCGCGAGCGAGGAGCGATAGATCCGCGCGGTGCGCGGCTCGCCGCAGACCACGGCCTGGATCAGCGCCGTCAACTGGCGCGCGCTGACGCGATTGAGATCCGAGAGCCCGGAGCCGTCGATCTGGCGGAATCCATCGCCCGTGACGTGCAAGCGCTCGAGAGCCGCGAGACTCGCCGCTTCGGCTCCAGAGCGCGACGCGTTCGAGAGAAACGTGTTCGCGGTCGCCAGGTAGAGCTGGTCGGCGACGGCGTTGTTCGATTCCTGGTTGATCGGCACGAGATAGCTCGACAGCGGCGTGCGGATCCGCGCCAGCAGGTTCCCGCGCGGCGTGTTGCGCTCGCGCAGCGTCGCGCCCGCGATGGAGATTCCGCGGGCCTTCAATTCGTGGCGCAGCACGGAGGCGAAGAGCTCGACCGGATCGGGCACGGGACACGAGCCGACGAAGGGCGGCGAGCTCCTCGGGATGTTCCCTCGCACGATCAACCCCGTCCGCCGCGCGTCGAACCCGATCGACAACTTCCCCGACGCGACGGTCGCCGCGCTGAACTGTCGCTCCAAGCCAAAACCCGCCGGCTGGACGGCGACTTCAGCCGCCGATCCGATCGAAGTCGGCGCGACCCGGATCGTCAGGCAGCCCCGATTCGCGCTGAAGCCGCCGGACAGGGCGCAGAACTCCTGGTAGCGCTGGCTCGCGCCGGGCCACCCCGCGGGCGGCGCCGGATTGTCGAAGCTGCCCTCGTCGAGGACCAGGTTGCCGCTGACGGTGCGCAGACCGGAGCGCTCGAGCTCGTCCAAGGCAGGCGCGAGCAGTCTCTCGACGCTGCCCTCGCCATCCGCGTCGAACAGCGGATCGCCGCTCGCTCGCAGCACCAGGTCTCCTTCGAGCCGGCCGGCTTCGAGGGTTCCGCGCGCTTCGATCGGCGTCACGAATTCCCAATCGGGCCCGAGCAGCGTCAAGGCCGCGACCGTCGTGGCGATCTTCATGTTCGACGCCGGCCGCATCGCTCGCGCGGAGTCGATGCCGAACTCCGCGCCGCTCGAGGGATCGCGCAGGTGCACGGCCACGTGCACTTCTCCGGCGGACACATGTCCCTTGCTCAGCCTGGAAGCTTCACTCCTACCCTGCTCGACGATCGAGCGGATGCGCGAGCCGATCGAATCCAGGCGCGCATGGCCCGAATTCGCGGCTGCCTCTCCCCCGCCGAGCTTCTCGAGCGCCGCGGGCGTGGAAAGGCCCGCCCGCGACGCCGGCTCACTCGCGCCCGCCGTGTCCGGACGCGCGGCCTGCGCCGGTTTGTGGGCCAGTCCCCACAGGAACCAGCCCGCGGCGACATTCGCCGCGAGGATCAGTGCGATGCGGATGGCGGCGGCGGGCGTGATGCGTCGTCGGTGAACAGCCATGTGCAGTTGTAGGCGAGGCGCGCCGTGTTGAGCACCTTCTCCTGGTCGAGCTTGTCGAGCGTGTCGCGCCAGGTGTGGTAATCGACATTCTTGTCGATCGGCAGGCCTTCGAAGAAAAACAAAGTCGGCAATCCGATCTGGTGGAACGAATAGTGGTCGGAGCGTTTGAACAGGTCCGCCTCCTCCTGCTTCATCGTCACGTCGCGGATCCCGGTGCGCGAAAGCTTCATGCCGCGCAGCAAGAGCTTCTCGAGCGATGGATTCATGGGGACGCCGAGCACCGCGCAATTGTCCTTCTCGCCGAATCCGATCATGTCCAGGTTGACCATCGCGACCACGGACTTGACGTCGACCGGAAGGCGCGCGGCGATCGCTTTCGACCCGAGCAGGCCGTCCTCCTCGCCGGAGAACGAGCAGACCAGCACGGAGCGCTTGGGTTTCGCGGCGCACAGGGCCTGGACGATCTCGAGCAGGGCCGCCGAACCCGAGGCATTGTCGTCCGCCCCCGCCCCGATGCGGCCGCGCTCGTCGACTCCGATGTGGTCGAGGTGCGCCCCGACGATCACGACTTCGTTGCCGAGCGCGGGATCGCTGCCCGGGATCCAGCCGACCAGGTTGGCGGCATCGACGTCGGCGCGCCGCGTCTTCCCGCGCATCGCGACCGAGCGGCCCTTGGTCTCGCGCCGCAGGGGGCGCAGGGTGGTGTCGATCCTGGCGGCGAGGGCTTCGACGTCCTCGCCCAGGATCTCGGTCGCCGTGCGCATCGAGATCTCCAGGGTCGGCAGCAGGGCCAGGCGCTGCGGATCCTTGCCTTCCTGGTTCGCTCGGGCGTCGTTCCAGCGCGCGAAGGTGTAGCGGAAGCCGAGGGCCGCGGGCGCGAGCGGGTCGGTCGCTTTCGGCGCCGCCTTGGAGACCGCCGGGGGCAGGGGTCGCCGAACCACCAGCACACCCTCCGCTCCCGCTGCGCGCAGATTGACCAGCTTGAACCACAGATTCGCGTCCACCGAGAGCTCGGGCCCCAGGAAACGCTTCGGCGAGCGCGGCTCGCCCTCGAGGATCATCGCGATCTTGCCCTTCAGGCCTCGCGCAGGGATCTCGTCGAAGTGCTCCTCCTCCGAGTCGATGCCGTAGCCGACGAAGTCAAGCTCGCCGCGCGCCTCGCCTTCCGCGTAGACCAGCGGCACGAAGTCGCTGCCCAGGGTGTACTTCCGTGGTTCCCCGGGACCGACTTCGAGAGCCAGCGAAGATCCCTCGGGATCCGGCTCGGACAGCGGGATCGCGTAAGTTCGCCGGTAGCCGGCGACGGTCTTCGCGCGCCGCTCGTCGCTCGAGAGCTCGGCCGCGAGGGCCGGGAGATCCGGCGGCAGCAAGACGCCGGCCTTGTACCAGGCCTCGGCCACGTAGTCCTGGGCGCGCGAGAGCCCCACCGAGGGCGTGTCGCGGCCCTCGAGCTCGCTCGAAGCGAAGTGGCGCAGGTGTTCGGCGAGATCCGCGGGCGTGATCGTCTGCTCTCCCGCGGCGCGATTCTGCGCCCCGGCAAGGCCCGCGAGCAGTGCGACGAGCAACCAACACCGCCCCGCGCCTTGCATCCAAGCCTCGAGGGGTGCGCGGTGCATGGTCGGAGTCAGCTGACGCGCTGAGCCGTGCTCGCCTGAGCCAGGTGAAAGCGCCAGGCATCGCCCACGATGTCCTCGAGCGCGGCGCGAGCCGGCTTCCAGCCGAGCAGATCGAAGGCGCGCGTGCCGCCGCTGACCAGCCGCGGCGGATCACCCTCGCGCCGCTCGGCCATGGCAACCGCGATCGGCCGTCCGCTGACGCGCCGGCAGGTCTCGATCACCTCGAGCACGGAATAACCGCTACCCGTGCCGAGGTTGCAAGCCAGCCGCTCGACGCCGGTCTGCAGTTTCCACAGCGCGCGCACGTGGGCCTGGGCCAGGTCCTCGACATGGACGTAATCGCGGATGCAGGTCCCGTCCGGCGTGTCGTAATCGTTGCCGAACACGCTGATCTTCTGGCGCAATCCGAGCGCGGTGAACAAGACCAGCGGAATCAAGTGGGACTCGGGCTCGTGGATCTCGCCGAGGTCCCCCGCCTGCGAAGCCCCCGCCGCGTTGAAGTAGCGCAGTGCGGCGAAGCGCAGACCGTAGGCGCGCGAAAAATCCTCGAGCATGTGCTCCATGTGGAGCTTGGTCCTGCCGTAGGGCGAGATCGGATTCTGCGGATGGTCCTCGTCGATCGGCACGCGCAGCGGAACGCCGTAGGTCGCGCAGCTCGAGCTGAACACGATGTCGCGACACTCGTGGGCGCGCATCGCTTCGAGCAGGTTCCAGGTGTTGTGCACGTTCTCGCGGTAGTACTTCGACGGCTCGACCACCGATTCGCCGACGTAGGCCTTGGCCGCGAAGTGCACGACCGCCGCCGGCCGGTGCAGCGCGAACACGTGCTCAAGCGCCGCGCGATCGCCGAGGTCGACCTCCTCGAGAGTCCCCTGCGCGAACTTGCGATGCCCGGTCGAGAGGTTGTCGAGCACCACGGTCGGCACGCCGAGCTGGCGGAACAGCCGCGTGGTGTGGCTGCCGATGTAGCCCGCGCCGCCGGTGATCAGGACCGGGCCTTGGATCTTCGAGAAGGACGGCTGCGATGAATTCACCTCCCAAGCCTAGCGCCTTGGGAATCCAGAGCGCCATCGCGTCGTGCCGATCGAGCCCGGCGGGTTTTGCGGAAGCCGCGGGACTTGACCGAACTAGGCTCTTGTCGCATGGACGCAGCGCCTGCCCAGAAACCCAGAGGCTCCAGGATTCGGCGGGTCGTTGGGGTCGCGATCGTGGTCGCTGTCGCGGCCTGGTGGCTGCTGGATCGGAGGAACTTCCGATACCCGTGGTGGAGGCGCCGATCGCCACCGAGGTTTCCACCGGTGCGGCCCCGAGCCCGCTGACTGAGGACCTCGCGCGCGTCGCAGAGCCGTTGGTCCTGGCTTCCGCCCCGCCGGCGCCGGCAGGGATCCACGGCACGATCCAGGTCCTCGACGACTCGGGATCCCCCGTTGCGGGAGCGCAGGTTCGACTCACGATCGTCCCCCACGAATCGGATCGAGCCTGCGCAAGTCGTCCCCTGACGGGAAACAGCCCCGATGGGACGATCCAGGTGGAGTTCTCACAAGGCGAGGCCTTGTCGGGCTTCGCTCTCAGCGAGGAGCAGCAGGCCGAGCACCTTCAAGCACTCGCCGCCGGATCTCGGATGGTGCCGGCCGGTCCCACGCCCGTCGATCCGGACACCTGCTCCCTGGCCCTCGCGGCTGAAGCCAAGGGATATCGTAAGGTCGAGTCGAGCTTCGACTTCTCGATCCGCGCTGCCGCGGAGTCCGAGGAGGGGTTCCGCTGCGAAATCCGACTTCCGCCGTCGCTGCCTGTGCCGCTGCTTCATTTGACGGTGATCGACGCGGTCACGGGCGCCCCGGTCAGCGGTGCGGTGGTCAAGTACTCCGGTACCCGATCGACCAACAACGGCGCCTATGCCCTGACCGACGCGTCCGGCAAGGCCCAGGAGATCCTCGGCGTGCGCCGAGAATACAGCGGCGAGCTGATGCCCGATTGCGATCCGGCGGTGCTGCCTCGCAGCGAGGGGATTCCCCTGCCGCTCAATGCTGGCGGAGCGAACCGCGTCAGCGTCGAGCGCTACCCGGACTATGCGCCCGGGTATTTCTGGTTCGAGGCCGACGCCGCCTTCCTCGCTCGATCGGACCTCTACGAGACCGTCGCCTTGACGCGGCGTGAGTACCTGAGCCTGCAACTCCTCGACTCGCGCACCCACGCTCCGATCGAAGGCGAGGGTTGGAATGCAAAGATCTTCTTCCTCGCGCGTTTTCCGGTCGAAACCTTCAAGGGCCATCCCTGGCTGGAGCAGGGAACGGCGCAGAGCTACACGGTGAACGGATCGCCGATCCGTGTAGGAATCGATGCGCAGACGTTCGACGGCATGATCGTCTCCGTCAAGCGTCCGGGCGGGCCCGGATACCGCGCCGATTACTACGGCCCTCACCTCGTGACCTTCGAGGAGGTTCGCGGGGCGAGCGAGGAGCTGACGGTCAGCCTGAATCGCTTGCGACCCTTCTACTTGTTCCTCCACGATCTCGACCAGCCGGGTCGGCCTGTGATCACAGACACGAGCATGATCATCGAGGGGATGAGGACGTCGCGAGTCCTGCTCGACCAGCGCAGCGAAAAGTTCCGCATGGAT
>DATHET010000174.1:0-13130 GCA_035490315.1 Planctomycetota bacterium | reverse complement strand
CCTGCTGGATCTTCCACTCCTTGTACGCCTTCTTGCCGTACTTGCACTCGTCGACCAGCACGCAGGCATGGCAGATCGGCGTGCGCGGATGGCACCAGCGCGAGGCGACCTCGCCGAACTTGACCACGAAGCCCAATCCATCGTCGTCGGGCACCAGGGGCTCGATCGCGGTGCGGGCCTTTTTCATCGACCCGCCCTGGCGCGCCATCAAGCCGATGCGGTCGAGCACGCGCACCAAAGTCGGCGTGACCGGCAGCTCCTGGCCCGAAGCGATCCACATCAGGTAGCTCGCCGTCGCCGTGCCGATGAACGGCAGGATCGAAATGAAGCGCGCGCTTGCGACCGGATCGTCGCGCAGGAATTCCAGATCGAGGCCGTGGCTGCGCTGGAAGACTTCCTGCAGGTACTCGCGCACGTCGCGCGCGACGGGGATCACCTTGTCGCCGAGGTTGGCCGGCTTGAGGTGGACGGCGATCTCCTGGGCCTGCGAAACGCGCAGCTCGTTCCAATCGACGTAGGCGTCCTTGAGCAGCGCGATCACCTTCAAGCTCGGGGCGGGCTCGAGCTGGCGGCGCAGGATGGCGTACAGGCCCTGATGCATCAGGCTGTAGCCCTCGAGCGGGTCGGGGATCGGATGGCGGAGCTGGATCTTCTCCAGCAACATCACGGCGGAATCGGACTTCTTGCTCAAGCGTGGAAAGCGTGCGCGACCTGCGCAGCGAGGGTGGCGAACATCGAGGGGCGCTCGGTGGGGAACAGCGCACGAAGCGCCAGAACAGCTCGGGGTGCCTGATCACTCCCGGCGAGGCGAGGCCAGGTCGGCACTCGCGGTGACTGGCCCCTTCTGGGACCGAACCGCCGCGAATTCTCGCGCGAAGCCCTTACTTCTTGGCTTTCTTGGCGTCCGGCTTCGCCTTGCGGGCGACTTTCGGACGCGCAACTTTCGCGGCCGCCACGCGCTCGTTGCGCGCAGCGCGGCGCTCCTTGGTCTTGGTGGTCTTCTTGCGTCCGGAGCGGTCGCGCGGCTCCTTGACGGTCGAAACCCCCGGCTCGCCGTAGATCCCGGCGCGCTTGAAGATCGAGCGCACCGTGTCGCTGGGCTGCGCGCCGCGCAGGATCCAGGACTTGGCTCGCTCGACGTCGAACTTGACCTGATTGTCCTTCTTCAAGGAGATCGGGTCGTAGAGACCCAGGTCGTCGACCGTGCGCCCATCGCGCTTGAAGCGCGAGTCGGAGACCGAAATCTTGTAACAGGGCCGATTGGTTCGGCCCGTGCGCTTCATGCGGATGACGACGACCATGTGCGACCGCCTGCGTGGACAGGCGTGAAAACTCCGTAGACCGAGAGCTCGAGGGAACGAACCCGGGCCGCGACGAGTCCTGGGGACCCGCTGCCCGGCCTTGGGGGGCGGAGAGTCTACCGTCCCTTGCCCTTTTTTCGCCTCTGTTTCTCTTTGCGTTTCGAGCCTGATTTGCGCGTCGCGGACGAACCCATGGGCCGCGGACCTCCGAACATGCCCCCCAGGCCGCCCATTCCGCCAGCGCCACCGAGTCCACCGGGGCCCGCCCCGCCGGGCAATCTCAGCTGGTCGCCGGGCTTGGCTCCCCCGCCGAAAAGCCCGCCCAGACCGCCGCCGAACAGCCCGCCGCCGCCGGCCTGGGAAGCGAGCTCGCCGGTCGGCGACATCCCGCGCAGGGTCTCGGCCTTCTGCTTGGCCCCGAGCTTGGCGCCCAGGCCCATCTTGTTCATCTCCTTCATCATGCGCTGCATCGCCTTGTGCGATTTGAGCAGCTCGCCGACCGCCGCGACCTCCTGGCCGGCCCCGCGCGAGATGCGCCGCCGCCGCGAGAGATCGATGTTGTCGGGATGCAGGCGCTCGCGCGGCGTCATCGAGGTGAACAGGGCTTCGAGTCTCTTGATGCGCTTGTCGTCGACGTCGAGGTGCTCGGTCATGCCCGACATGCCCGGGATCATGCCCAGGACTTTTTTCATCGGGCCCAGGCGCTGGATCATGCGCAGCTGGGCCAGCATGTCCTCGAGCGTGAAGCTGCCCAGGACCATTTTCTCGTAGGCCTGCTGCGCTTCCGTCTCCGAGATCTTCGACTGGGCCGTCTCGACCAGGCCGACGACGTCGCCCATGCCGAGGATCCGGCCGGCCATCCGCCGCGGATGGAAGGTGTCGAGGTCGTCGAGCTTCTCGCCGATGCCGACGAACAGGATCGGACGGCCGACCACGCTCTGGATCGAGAGGGCCGCGCCGCCGCGCGCATCGCCGTCGAGCTTGGTCAGGATCACGCCCGACAGTGCCAGGCGCTGGTTGAAAGCCTGGGCCGAGCGCACCGCGTCCTGGCCGGTCATCGAGTCGACGACGAGCAATTGCTGATGCGGTTTCGCGCGCGCCGCGATCTCCGCGACCTCGGCCATCATCTCGTCGTCGATGTGCAGTCGGCCGGCGGTGTCGAGCAGGACCAGATCGAGCCCGTTCTTCTTCGCGTGCTCGACGCCGCGCGCGCACAGCTCCGGCGCGCTGAGGCCCGCTTCGAAGAAGACCGGCACGCCGATCTGCGTCCCGAGCACCTTGAGCTGCTCGACCGCGGCCGGGCGCTTGACGTCGGCCGCGACCAGCAGCGGCCGGCGGCCCGACTCGCGCTTCAGACGCTTGGCGAGCTTGGCGACCGTGGTCGTCTTGCCCGCGCCCTGCAGACCGGCCATCAGGATCACCGTCGGCCCGCTCTTCGCGAACTCGAGCCGCGCGTCCTCGGGGCCAAGCAGCTTGACCAGCTCCTCGTGGCAGGCGTGGATGAACTGCTGCGAAGGCTCGACGCCCTTGAGCCGCCCCTCCCCGGTGATGTCGGTGCGCACGCGATCGACGAAGTCGCGCACCACCGTGAAATTGACGTCGGCCTCGAGCAGAGCCTGACGCACTTGAGTCAGCCCTTCTTCGATGCTCTCGGGCGTCAGCTCCTTCTTCGATCCGAGGAACGAGAACGTCGACGACAGCCGCTGCGTGAGGGATTCGAACATGGGTGGATTTCCGAGGCGACAGTTCTAATCCATGGACCGCCGCTTGTCCCGCGCGTCGTGTCCCCTGTCGTAACGGAGCCAGGCTCGATCACGACACGCTTCAGCGCGTGCCAGCGCCGAACTGCGTCAATTCGAGCTTGCGGAATTCACAGGGCGCGCCTTCGGCCTGGATCGCGATCTGGCCGTGGTCCGCGGTGCAATCGAAGCCGTGGTTGACGGGATCGCCGTTGACCCACACGTCCATGTTGCGGCCGCGGCATTCGATCACCATCTGATTCCACTCGCCGGCGGGCTTCTCCGATCCATCGGTCGTGTTCGCGATGCGGCGTGCCTTGTCGCCATCGACGCCCCATTTTTCCTTGGGACCCCGGCGCTGCTGCATGTCGGGGACCTGGATGTCCTCGCCGATGCACCAGAAGTCGCCGGCATTTCCCGCGTGCATCTGACATTCGATCGACTGCGGAAACATCCCGTACAGGCGCCGCGGTGTCGAAGCGTGGACCAGGATGCCGCAGTTGCCGGGCTCGGCCATCCAGCGGTATTCGACGACAAGGCGGTAGTCGCGGAACGAGGCGTCGCTGATCAGGTGGCCCTCCGGAGTGCCCAGGCTGACGAGGTGCCCGCCCTGGGCGGCGAAGGACGGGCTCAGGTCCTTCTTTGCGTCCGCCTCGGGGACGTCGGCGTGCCAACCCGTCAGGTCACGGCCGTTGAAGAGCGAGACGGGTTCCGCGGGCATCGGCGCGGAACGGCAGGCAAAGACCGCGGGAAGCAGCAGGGCGATCAGGAGTGAAGTCCGGGCGGACGCAATCATGCGCGCTACTCCTTCAGCACTTCTTCGCGCGCGTCGACGCGCTCGACCTGCGCGCCGAGCGCGCTCAAGCGTTCGTCGATGCGCTCGTAGCCGCGGTCGATGTGGTAGACGCGGTGAATCTCGGTCGTGCCCTTGGCGACCAGGCCGGCCATGACCAAAGCGGCCGATGCGCGCAGATCCGAAGCCGTGACCTGCGCTCCCGAAAGCGCCTCGACGCCTTGCACCACCGCGGTCGTCGCGTGGCGGCGGATGTTCGCGCCCAGGCGCAGCAGCTCGGCCATGTGCATGTACCGATCCGGATAGATGTTCTCCGTGATGATGCTGACGCCGTCGGCGAGGGTCATCAGCGCCATCCACTGCGCCTGCAGGTCAGTCGGAAAGCCGGGATACGGCAAGGTGGTCACGTCGGTCGGCTTCGGCCGGCGCGCCGGGTCGCGCACGTCGCGCGCGACGCTCGCGATCCAATCGGGCCCGACCTGGAACTGGACGCCGGCGGCGCCCAGGCGATCGAGCAGCACCGTCAAGTGATCGGGGCGGCATTTCTCGACGCGCACCGCTCCTCCGGACATCACTCCGGCCAAGAGATAGGTCCCGGCCTCGATCCGATCGGGGATCACGCTCCAGGTCGTGCCGCCGAGCGCCTCGACGTACTCGACCTCGAGGCGCGGCGATCCCTGGCCGCGGATTTTCGCGCCCATGCTGACCAGGCAATCCGCGAGGTCGGTGACCTCGGGCTCGCAGGCCGCGCCGTGGATCACGGTGCGACCCTTGGCGAAGCAGGCGGCCATGAGAACGTTCGCGGTGCCGAGCACGCTCGAGCCGAAGGAGGAGCCCAGGTACATCTCGGCGCCTTTCAAGCCGCCCGGAGGCGCTTCGCAGACGATGTAGCCGTGGTCGATCTTCACCAGCGCGCCGAGCGCCTGCATGCCCTTCAAGTGCAGGTCGATCGGGCGCACGCCGATCACGCATCCGCCGGGCTGGCTGACCACGGCGCGACCGGTGCGGCCGAGCAACGGACCGAGCACCGCGATCGAGCCGCGCATTTTCCGCACGTTTTCCCACTCGGCCTTGTCGGCGGGCACCTGGGCGGAACAGATCGAAATGCTGCCGTCGTCGCGGCGATCGACGATCGAGCCCAGATCGCCCAGCACGTCGAGCATGGTCTTGACGTCCGACAGCCTCGGCGCGTTCCGGATCACCAGCGGCTCTTCGCTCATCAAGGAAGCCGCGAGAATCGGCAGCACCGCGTTCTTGCTGCCCGAAGTGGTCACACGGCCGCGCAGTGCACGGCCACCCTCGATCACCAGCTTGTCCATCGCTCTCCCCGAACCTCGTTCCCGAACCCGCCGCGCCAAGAGTGCGCGTCCAGGCACGCCCCGCGCGCGCCGTGCGTTTGTTTCAACACATGCGGAGTCGGGATTCCATGGGTGCCTCGCATTCTTGTGCGAGCAGGTTTCGCGCGCTGGAATCGCCGCCTCGATCGCCTCGCCTGGGCGGGGCCCGGAACTGCCCCGGTTTGACCGCCTGGAGAGCGAGGTCTATCATCCCTCGCTTCCCCCGCCCGTGAGCGCGAGCCGGATTCGTTCGAGTCCAGAGCAGCCGCTCCCCCCAGGCAGGCGCCCGACCGTAAGTGCGACCAGATCCCATGACAACTCCGACCACGACTGAAGCCTCCGAGACCATCTCGGAAGCGCAAGAACCGAGCTTCGACCTGCGCAAGGCAGCCATCCCGAGCTTCGGCGCACTCCAGCAGGCCCGCGCCCAGGTCTTCGCATCGCGGCGCGGCCGAGATGCCTTCGCCCGCGAGGTCGAGAGCCTGACCGCCAGCGGCGAGGAAGGCCGGCGCAAGGGCCTCGGCCTGTGGATGATCGGCGAGTACGCAGCGGCCGCCGAGCAGCTCGTGCAGTACGGCAGCGACGACGTCGCTTCGTTCACGCGCGCCAACGCCTTGATGTCCGCTGGACAGCCCAAGGACGCGCTTCCGATCTTCAAGCGCCTGTCCGAGGCCTACCCGAACGAGCCGCGCCCGCGCGGAGCGATGCTCGAGGCGCGCCTGGAAGCCGACCTGCTGACCTCGGCGGGCGACGACGCCAACGAGAAGCTCAAGAAGGGTCTGGCGGAAGCGCCGGCGAGCTTCGAGGAAAGCTGCGAGGGGAATTACCTCGCCGGACGCGTCGCGGAGTTCGAGCGTCGCTACGGGACGGCCCTCGATCATTACGAGGCGGCTTACCAGGCTGACCCGACGCACCGCGGTCTCTTGTTCCGCGCGGCGCACCTGTTCGAGCGCTGCGGCGAGGACCAGACGGCCCTGCGCTTCTACCAGTCGCTCGCGCAGCTCCTGCCGATCGACCGCAACGTCCTGTTCAACCTCGGGATGCTCTACGAGGACATGGGCCGCGATCGCCAGGCGGCTTCCTGCTACGAGGTCCTCGTGCGCAACGACCCGACGGATCGGCGCGCGCGGCTGTACTTCGAGGACGCGCGCTCGGCCTTGAGCATGTACTACGACGAGGATCTCGAGCGCAAGGAGGACCGCCTCAACGCGATCCTGCGCACGCCGATCTCCGACTTCGAGCTGTCGGTGCGCGCGCGCAACTGCCTGAACAAGATGAACATCATCACGCTCGGCGACCTGGTGCGTCAGACCGAGACCGAGCTGCTCGCCTACAAGAATTTCGGCGAGACTTCGCTCAACGAGATCAAGGAAATCCTCTCGTCGAAGAATCTGCGCCTGGGGATGGCCCACGAGGAGGCCGTGGCCTCGATCGAAGCCGCGGCGCGCCCGCGCATCTCCGGCGAGAACTCCGAGCTGATGAACCGGCCGATCAGCGATCTCGACCTTTCGATCCGCGCGCGGCGCACGGTCGAGCTGCTGGGCTGCCTGACCCTCGGCGACGTGGTGCAGCACTCCGAGGAAGAGCTGCTCGGCATGCCGAATTTCGGCGTGACCTCGCTGACCGAGCTCAAGCGCAAGCTCACCGAGCTGGGCCTGAAGCTGGCCGACAGTCCCCCGCCGAAGAAATAGTCCGCCGCCGCGAGAGCGCGGCGCGCGTCCAGCGCGATGTATGACTACCTCGAGGGCAAGCTCGCGGCGCAATCGCCGGCGCGGCTGGTGCTCGACGTGCACGGCGTCGGTTATGAGTTGACCGTTCCGTTGACTTCGACCTTCGTCGAGCGCGAGCTGCTGCGCGTCTTCGTGCACCAGGTCGTGCGCGAGGACGAGCACCGTCTGTACGGATTCGCGGATGCGGGCACGCGCGATCTGTTCCGGTTGCTCCTGACCGTGCGCGGCGTCGGTCCTTCGGCGGCGCTGGGCCTGCTCTCGGGTCTGTCTGCCGCCGAGCTGGTCGGTGCGATCCGCGAGAGCGATCTGCGCAAGCTGATGAGCGTCAAGGGCATCGGCAAGAAAACCGCCGAGCAACTGCTGCTCGATCTGCGCGAGAAGATCCTGAGCTTCTCGCAGAAGAGCTCGAGCGGCGCGCTGAGCCGTCCGAGCAGCGATCAGCGCGTCGAGGACGCGGTGACAGCTCTGCTCGGCATCGGCTTCAGCGAAAAAGAAGCGCGCAAGGCCGTCGAGCGCGCCGTGGCCCAGGTCGGCGGCAGCGACGTCGAGCTCCTGGTGCGAACGGCTCTCGCGCGCTGAGCAGCGCGCCCGTGCGCTCGCGCGCTGATCAGCGCACGGCTCTCGCGCGCTGATCAGCTGTCGCTCAGGCCCTCGCGCTCGGCGACGAGGAAAGCGATCCGGCGCAATTGCTCGGGCGGCAGGCGGTGCAATTGATGCGCGAGCACATGGCCCGCGTCCAGCTCGGGAAACTGCTGGGGGTCGTGCACGAATTCGCGGTCCAGGGCATTGATCAGATCGACGAGCAGCTGCTGGTAGGCCGCGGCGTGGGCGGTGATGCTCTGCGTCCCGCCTTCGCCCGCGGCGAGCACGTCGACCCAAGCCAGCCGCGGATCGGGGGCTTCGCACAGGGCGATCAGCTGCGCGCGGTACTCCAGACGCTCGGCGATGCTCTGAGGCCCAAGCCCCGAGTGCGCGAGGAAAGCCAGGATGCGCAGCGGATGCTCGGAGATCGGCAGCAGACGGCCGCGATCGCACAGGTGGCCCTCCTCGTGGATCGCCGTGAGCTGGACCAGCTCGTCGAGCGTGACGCTCGTTTTCCCGCTGCCGCGCGACGCCCGCTCGGCGAGCACCGCAAGCCGCATGCGATCCGATTCTCCGAGCAGTGCCTGCACGCTGCGGCGCTCGAGCCGCGCGAGGTCCGGCCGGTTGGCGGGTGAAGCGATCGCCAGTCCGCGCGTCGCCAGAGCAGCGGTGCGCCGCGCCAATTGATCCTCTCCCCCGAATTCGCGCTCGACCCGCGCCCACATGTCGCGCTCGCGGCGCACTGCGTCGATGTCGACCCAGTAGCCCTCGTGCAAGGCCGCGCCCGAGATCGAGGCCCCCTCGCGAGCCGCGCGCGGCTGCACGTCCGAGCCTTCGCACCACGCGATCGTCCCCGTCCAGGGCACGCCGAGATGCTGCCCGGATCGCCGCTCGACCAGCGTGGTCTGCAGCACGGTCGCGTCCGGACCGTCCCCGCCGAGCACTTCGCCGAGCAGGGCGAAGCGTCCGATGTCCGCCATGGCGCGCGCGAGGCCGGGCACCAGCTCGTCTTCCTTGCCGAGACCGAGGCGCTCGTCCTGCTTGGAGAAGAAGGGGCCCGGATGCACGAGCTGCCCGAGCCATCCATAACGGTAGCGCGGGCTGGCGCGGAACTCGGCGGCGCTGATCTCGGGATGCCAGGAGCTGCCCCACACCAGGTGAGCGCTCGAGAACAGCTGCGCGAGGGCGTCGAGCAGGTTGTCGACGTGCGCGCTCTGGCGATCGGTCATCGGCCCGGGTTCCAGCGGCCGGAAGAGCCGCGCCGAATCGCTGCCCTGGCTCGGCGCCGGGAAGGCCGTGGTGTCCGAGGTGACCAGGAGACGGCGGATCGCGAAGAGCAACTGCTGTCCCGCCGCCGCGCGATCCTCGAGCGCCAGGGCCTGATCCAGATCGTGGGCCGCGAGGGCGCCCGCGACCGCGCGCGCTTCGCGGAACCACCCGGCGGCGATCAATCGATCGCCGAAGCTCGCCAGCGAGCGCGCCGCCAGACGCGCGTCGACGTCGCCCGCGGTCGAGACCGGCCGCGGCGCCGCATCGCCAAGGGAGCGCGCGGCAGCGACCAGCGAAGCGAGCTCGGCTTCACGCGGCAGATTTTGATCGTCGAGCACGGCCGCGGGCAGATCGGCGAGCCACTCCTCGACGCCGAGCTCGAACTGCCCGGCCGCGAAACGCGCCGCACGCAGCAACGGTCCCGAAGCCAGGCGGCCGTTGCGCTTCGCCGAGGCGCGCGCGAGCAGACCGAGGGCCAGGGGCGTCGGACGTTCCTCGAGCATCAGCTCGGCGCGCAGGCGGTCGCGCGCGGGAGTCGAGCGCGTGGCGAGCGCCAGCTGCAGCTCGAGCGAGCCCGATCCATCGCCGATGCGCAGGAATCTCAGACGCGCCGCGAGCGCCTCGATCTCGAGCTCGGTCAGCTCGGCTTCGCGCAGAAGACGCAGGGCGCGCTGCTCGCCGCGGCGGCCTTCGGGCTGGAAGAACATCGACAGCTCGATCTGCGCCGCCTGCACCGCGAGCTCGAGCCGATCGACCGGCGCGATCCGCGGTGAATCGATCAGCGGGAGCAGCCGCCCCAGGGCCTCGCGCGGACGGCCGCGCGCGAATTCAATGCGCGCCAGGCCGCCCTGGAAATACGCGATCTCGAAGGGATCGCGCGCCAGCGACAGGGCCTTCTCGCCATAGCGCAGGGCCTTGAGCGGATCGCCGTCGTTGGCAGCGGCCCAGGCAAGTCCGTGCCAGCCCCAGGCCAGCTTCGGATCGAGCTGCACCGCGCGCTGGAAACGCCAGGCTCCGCTGCTGCCCTCGAGCCGGCCGGCGAGATAGCAGACTCCGGCGTCGTCGGGATGGATCGCAAGCTCCGCGCGGTGCTGGGCCAGGGCTTCGACGCCGACCAGGTCCGTGCGCGAGAGCTCGTCCTGGAAGCGCCGCGGCGCGATCCAATCCGGCGCGATCACGGAGGCGCGCAGCGCGTTCTCGCGCGCTTCCTCCAGGGCCTGGATCCCGCCGCGCCGCCAGCGCTCGCGCGCGCGCTCGTAGAGCGACGAAGCCTCGGCATCGACCGGGTCGAGCACGCGCGGAATTCCCGGTCCGCGACAGCCCGCGAGGCCAAGGCCCAAGGCCAGGATCAGCGCCAGACATCGGCGGGCATGCGGCAACTCGGCTCGCCAGAGCTTGCGGATGGAAGCGAACGTCAGCACCTGGACTTACTTCTAATCACTGCTGGCGCGCCTGAACAGGACCTGACTTGCGGCTGGCGGCGCGGACGGCGAAACTGACTTGGTGCGGAACCGGAAGACGATCGCTGGACGCGGGGCATGGAGCTGGCTCTGCCTCGCGCTGGTCTTCGGCTTCGCCGCGCAATTCACCGGCGCGCAGGCCTTCGCTCAGCGCCCGAAGGAAAAGGATAAAGCCGCTCCGACGCTCCAGATGTTCGCTGGAGGTCTGAAGCAGGCCTGCGCGCGAGCCAAGGAGCGCAACGTCCCGATCGTCGCGATCATGCTTCTGGAAGACGAGCCCGACAACCAGACCGCGCGCGCGGACCTGCTCGCTTCCGCGGACCTCGCCGCCTTGAGCCAGCACTGCCTGCTGTTCTTCTCGAACACCGCCGTGCACAAGCTGCGCGAAGTGACCGAGACGGTGGACGGAGAAAAGCGCACACGCATGGTCTGCTCCGCCTACGGCACCGCGAATTGCAAGGAGCACCAGCAGCACTGGGACGATCTGTACAACGAGTTCAACCAGGACGGCGAGATGCGCTGCCCGCAGGTGCTCGTGCTGACGCCGGACGGCAAGCTCGCCGACCGCGTTTCGCCCGGGCACAACCCGAAAGTTGCCGCGATCGTCGACCTGGTGAAGGTCACGCAGGGCAAGCTCGGACGCGGGCTCGACGACGCGGAGCTGGCGCTGGTCAAGGACGCGATGGCTCGCGCCGCGCGCGCCGAGCTCGCGGGCAAGAGCGGAACCTGCTGGCGCTGCTTCGGCGAGGTGCTCGGCGTCGCTCCCGACGGTCCGCGCGCGCAAGCGGCGATCGACGGCCAGAAGCGCGCGGTCGAGACTCTGACGCGCCAGCGCGAGGCGGCGGTGGCTCAGCTCTCGCAGGGCAGCGGACTCGAAGGCTATCTCGCCCTCGAGGAGCTCGCCCGCGACTGGCAAGGCAGCGACCAGGCCATCGAGCTCGCGAAGATCATGAAGGCCGCGGAGAAGGAGCCGGTCCTGCGCGACGCCCTGGCGAAGAAGCGACGCGAGGATGCAGCCCAGGCCTTGTGGAACGAAGCCGCCGCGCTGCAGGCCTCCAATCCCAAGGAGGCCGAGCGCAAGCTGCGCCTGCTGCTCAAGAAGTACGCGGGCACCGAGGCTTACGAGCGCGCCGCGAAAGCGCACCCCGACTGGGTCACGAGTTGAGCCCGTACGGCCGCGTTCGAGAGACCATCGCCTCGAGCACGGAATCCTCGCCGCACTCGCGATCGAGCCGCTCCGAAAAACGCAGCCGCGACATGCGCCGCGCCATCGATTCGCCGCGGCCGCCGTTGACGTTCCCCGTGATCACGCGCACCTGATCGACTCCGCCGGCCGCGAAGCAGCTCTCGAGCAGCTGCGGGCCCGCCTCGAGGAGCACGCGCCGCGCGCCGCGCTGCCAGAGCCAGTCGGCGATGTCGAACAGCCGCAAGTGCTCCATGTCGGTCGCGTGCAGACCCCAGATCTGGGCGCCTGCGCTCTCCAGCGCCCGGTGTCGGATGGCATTGGCGCCCGCGCGGCAGAGCACGTGCAGCTCTCCCGCGCCTTCGCCAGGCCCCGGAGGCTCGAAGAGCCGAGCGTTCGGCGGCGTGCGCAGATCCGAATCGAGCACCACGCGCAGCGGCGGATGCGACGGATCGCCCGGCGGACGCACGGAGAAACGCGGATCGTCGGCGAGCACCGTCCCGATCCCCGTGACGATCGCGTCCACGTGGCTGCGCAGCACCTGCACTTCGTCGCGCGCCGGCTGTCCGCTGATCCAGCGCCCCGCGGCGTGCTCGAGCGGCGGCGAGAGCTGACCCGAGCGCGTCTGCGCCCACTTGGCGATGATCCAAGGCCGCGGCCGCGACACGCGCTCCGGCGCGAGCCAGTCGAGGAAATAAGGAGCGATCTCGGAGAGCGGCGTGGTGCCCTCGAGCAGCTCGACTTCGATGCCGGCGGCGCGCAAGAGCTCCAGACCGCGGCCGCGATGGCGCGGATCTGGATCCAGTGCGCCGGCCACCACGCGCCGAATCCCGGTGCTCAGGATCAAATCGGTGCACGCCGGCGTCTTGCCCGCCGTCGAGCAGGGCTCGAGCGTGATCAACAGCGTGTCCCATTCGGATTTCGGCATCGCGGTCTTCCCCGCCGCCCCGATTGCGTCGACCTCGGCATGGTCGCGGCCCCAGTTGCGGTGATACCCGCGGGCAATCACCGACCCGTTGGCGATCACCGCCGCCCCGACGCAGGGATTGGGCGCAACCTCGAAGCGGAAAGCCCGCGCCTGGGTCCCCAGCTCGGCCAGGATCTGGCGCAGGGCGGCTTCGTCGAGCAGTGAGGTGGCGGGCGTCATGGATGTCGATCGAGAGATCTACCTAGTCGGCACTGAGACGCAACACAATGCAAGCTCGTCCCCCGCGGCACATTCGCAGGAGGCGGAACTCGACAAACTGCTTCCCCCGAAAGCCCCCGGACAACACACTCTTTGCCCGCGCCCCGCGCCGGTCCCCCACCACCTACCCCCGCTCCTGAGCCATGGCCAAGACTCCCATCCGCATCGCCATCACCGGCGCCGCCGGACAAATCGGTTACGCACTCCTCCCGCGCATCGCCTCCGGCGAGCTGTTCGGCGCCGACCAGCCCGTGATCCTGCACCTGATCGAGATCCCCAACGACAAGGTGATGGCGGCACTCAAGGGCGTGGCGATGGAGCTCGACGACTGCGCCTTCCCGACCCTGGCTGGCATGGTGCTGACCAGCGACGTGAAGGAAGGATTCAAGGACGTGAACTGGGCCCTGCTCGTCGGCTCCAAGCCGCGCGGCCCGGGGATGGAGCGCAATGATTTGATCAAGGAGAACGGTCCGATCTTCGTCGGCCAGGGCCGCGCGATCGCCGAGAACGCCGCGAAGGACGTGCGCGTCGCCGTGGTCGGCAATCCGTG
>DATHET010000173.1:0-8877 GCA_035490315.1 Planctomycetota bacterium | reverse complement strand
CACTGCGAGAGCGTCTGCCCCGCCGGCGTCCACTTTGGCGAGATGATGGAATACGCGCGCTCCACGCTGGCGAAAGCGATCGAGCGGCCGATGCTGGTGCGCTTCGTGCGCTGGGCAGGCTTCGCGCGCGGGCTGCGCTCGCGGTTCCTGCTGGCGCGCGGCCACGGCGCGCTGAGGCTCGCGCAGCAGAGCGGAATCCTGGGAACCGTCGCTCGCGCGCTTGGCGAACGCGGCGCGAGTCTCGCCAACTTGCCGCTGACGCCGCCGGCGGCTCAGCGACAATTGCTCCCCACGCTCACGCCGGCTCAGTCGCCGCGCCGCGGCGAGGTCGCGATGCTCGAGGGCTGCGTGATGCCCGAGATGTTCGGCAGCGTGAACCGCGCCACGGCGAGCGTGCTCTCCAAGCTCGGATTCGACGTGCGCACCACGCGCGAGATGGTCTGCTGCGGCGCCCTGCACGCGCACAACGGCGAGCTCGACCAGGCGCGCGAGCTGGCGCGGATCATGATCGCCGCCTTCGAGTCCGCCGGCGCGCCGGGAGAGGCTCCGATCGTCGTCAATTCCGCGGGCTGCGGAGCCTACATGAAGGAAGTCGGCCGCCTGCTCGCCCCCGATCCGGCTTGGAGCGAGCGCGCGGCACGCTTCGCCAAGCGCGTGGTCGACTTCTCCGAATTCGTCGCGCCGCGCATCGATCCCGCGGCGAAGCTGGCGCTCGAGCGCGAGGGCCCGCCGCTGCGCATCGCCTACGACGATCCCTGCCATCTCTGCCACGGCCAGCAGATCCGCGGCGAGCCGCGCGCGATCCTCGACCGCATCGGCGGGCTCGAGCGCAGGGAAATGGCCGGCAGCGAAAGCTGCTGCGGCTCCGCGGGCATCTACTCGCTGCTGCGTCCAGCCGATTCCCAGGCCGTGCTCGAGCCGAAGCTCGCGGAATTCGCCGCGAGCGGAGCGACCACGCTGGTCACCGCGAATCCGGGCTGCCATCTGCAATGGCAGATGGGATTCGCTCGCACGAAGAGCGATGCCCAGGTGCTGCACATCGCGGAAGTGCTCGACGACGCGCTGCCTTACGCGGGCGCGGATTGAAACCGAGCGCCACGAGTCACGCGCTCCAGGGCACGATCCGTCCGCGGCCGCGCGAGAGCCAGAGCAGGAATCCGCCGAGCAGCGGAGCGAGCGCCGCGATCCACAGACCGATGCGGAAGGACGCTGGCTGGTAGTCGAATTCGACCTGGCTCACCCCGGCAGGCAGCTCGATCGCGCAGAAGGCGTAGTCGGCGCGCAGCACGGGCACGAACTTCCCGTTCAAGCGCGCTTCCCATCCAGGGAAATACGCGCGCCTCAGCACGAGGTAGCCCGGTGTCTCGCGGATCACGCGCAAGACGGCGTGGTCGGGATCGTCGTGGAGGACCTCGACCGCGGGCTCCGGAACCTCCTCCTTGCCGCGCGAGCTGTCGATCGCCCCGTGGGCGGGCAGGCTGAGCACGACCACGTGGTGCGGATCGAGATTGCCTTGGTGAACGAGCTTGAAATCGTCGCCGATTCTTCGGGTGGCGATCCCGCGGCTGACCGTCGAATAGCGGGGCAGTGGATTCTTCAGCTCGGCCAGCACGAAACCCGCGACCGAATCGACCCGATTCCAATGCTCCTGCTCGTAGGTCTGATCCATCATCAGCCCGCCGCGCAGCACTTGTCCGGCGACGGTCAAGTGCCCGTGGGGCCGGCGGCCAGGTCTGCGCAGACCAGGCTGGACGGTCGAGATCACGTCGTGCATGGGCTGCTCGAGCAGGACGAATTGATTCCAGTACCAGTAATCCTCGCGTGCCCAGAGCGAGATCGCGTTGCCCGGAGTCGCGTCGGGAGAGCTGATCGTCAAGCGCAGCGGCCGGTGCCGCGCGTCGAGCATCGGCTCGAAATCGAACAGGATCTCGTGCCGCCCGAATCGGTCGTTGCGCCATTCATCGGTGCGCCAGGTCTTCGTCGCGATCACCTGGCCGCTGATCGTGTCCTCGAGCCGCGCCTCCACCGTGCAGCGCACGGGCAGGGGTGTGGTCGCGAACTGGAGCGCCACGCCCTGCAGCCGCTCGCGATGGCCGAGGATGGTCTGGACCAGGTCTCCGCCCGGAAGGATCTCGGGCGTGCGGTAGAGGTCGCTCGGCGAGATCAAGACTTGATCGCACAGCGAGTCGACCTTGACCCAGGACCCCGGCGAAACGACGAAGCGCACGCCGAACTGACGGATCCAGCGCGACGTGGTCTGCAGCGCGAGCCGCCAGTTGTCGCCGGCGAGTCCGAAGGATTCGCGGTACAGCTCGTCGTACTTGCGCACCCACATCGCGTCGTAGCTCGCCAGGATCGCCAGGCCGTAGACCAGATTGACGTGCGGGGGCAGGGGCTCGGCGCCGAGCACGATCAGCGGCTCGCCCGCGGTGGCGCGCTGCAATTTCGCGATCCCGGGCGTCACCGGGTACACGAACTTGTCCTCGATCGTCGGGTTGTAGTCGCGCAAGAGCCAACCCGATTGGAGGAAGATCACGCACAGGATCACGACCTGCGCCGCGTTGCGCAGGAACTGCGAGCGCAGGCACCACAGGAGGGTCAGCGCGAAGAGGCCGGCCGCGAAGCTCACCAGGATGAACTGCAGATGCTCGGGCACGTAGGCGTCGCTGCCCGGAGGCATCGACTTCGCATAGCCGCTGTGGCGCAGCCGGTTGAACAAGACCCAGGCCCCGCGCATCTTGCCCATGTCGCACAGCACGGTGAACCACATCGCGAGGCTTCCGGCGAGGGCTGTCGCCAGGGCGAATTTCCAGCGCGCCGCGAGCTGGCGCGTCGCGATGCCGTGCACCGCGATCGCGGCGGCCGCGCTCATCGCGAACAGGCCGATCGGCTGGCTGCGGTTGATCGGAGCCAGGTCGATGGTCGGGATCGAGGCGAGCAGCTTCCCAAAGCCTCCGACGTCGTAGGCGTAGAGGAACCAGAGCACGGCGACGGGCGCGAAGAAGCGTGCGGCCTTGATGTGCTTCAGGAAAAAGAAGCTGCAGCCCGCCACCACCATCGCCAGCGCGCCGATGTAGCAGGTGTTCGCCGACTCGTAATTCGGCGGCGGGATCGAGTAGTTGAGCTTGTAGTGCAGCGACGGATTGCCGAGCACGTCGGGAAATGCGTACAGCGGCCAGGTGATCGAGTTGAGCGGCGTCTGATCGGCGGAACGCCAGACCAGGATCGACGAGTGCTCCAGGTACTCGAGGAAGGGCAGAACCTGCGGCGCTGCCATCGCGAGCCCGACCAGCGCCGCGAGGAGCACGCGCGAAGCGAGCCAAGCGCTGCCCCAGGCCCGGCCTCGGTCCAGCCACTCGCGCCAGGCGATGGCGACGAGGCGCGCGGCGCACCACAGCGCGACGAACAATAGACTGAAATAGAAGGGCTCGGGCTGGCCGCAATACAGGCCGATGGCGATCGTCGCGGACAATCCGGCGAGGGCCGCGAGGGCGCGCCTTCCCGACTCGGCGCGCTGCAAGGCGAGCTCGGCGAAGTAGAGCCCGGCGGGAAGCGCGACCACCGCGGCGGCGTGGGGATAAGCAAGCAGCAGCACGTTGTGGCCGCTGAACGTGAAGGCCGCGCTGCCGATCAGGCACGCCAGAGTGCCCAAACCCAGGAGATCGAGGAACAGGAAGGTGAACAGCGCGCTCGCGGCGAGCTTGAGGAACGCGCTGACGAGCAACGCAGGCTTCAAGTCGAGCAGGTAGAACGGAAGGCTGAAGGGCGAGAAGACCGCCGACTGGTAATTGGCGAGGTGCGGCGCGCCGTTCGCATTGCGGTCGTTCCACAAGGGAATTCTTCCCGCGCGGAATTCGTCCCGATTGAACAGGAGCCAGGGCACCATCTCGGTCGTCGGATCCGACAGGAGACGATTCGCGGGCTCGTGACCGCGCTCGACCTGCGTCAGCGGCAAATCCTGCGTGAGATCGGCGGCCGAGTAGCTGTGCGTGGGGTACTTCGACAGCGGCGTCGAGAAGAAGGCTCCGAGCAAGGCGATCACCACGACGCTCGCGAGCACGTGACGCCAGCGCGTGCGGCGGAGCCTGTCGCGCTCTGGATGCGTCATGGGGTTCAGTGCGGTCCTCGCATCTCGATCAGCATCTCGCAAAGTCGGCGGGCGATCCGGGCATGGCCGCGCTTCGAGGGGTGGTAGTCGTCGCCGTCGATGAAAAAGAGATAGGGATCGCCGTGCTCGATCGCGCGGTAATCGCGGAAATCGCTGCGGCCGTCGTAGAGGGGATTCCCGGTCGCCTTGCAGAAATCGACGACGATCGCACTGTAGCTGCGCAGGACCGGCGCCACCATGTCGACGCCCGGCCGGCGCGGCATCGACACGACGAGCAGGCTCGCGCCGTCGGCTTCGACCAGTTTTTTCAGCTCTCCCAGCGCGGCCTCGAATTCCTGCGGGGGAACTCGGCGCTCCGCGTGCCAGTTCTCCTCGAAGTCGAGCTCGCCCACGTGGCTCAAGCTCGCGTTGATCAGGACAGCGCGGCGGTCCTGCTCCTCGCGCTGCGCCGGATCCTCGCGATGCATCGAATCGAGCCCGCGCGCGAGCAGATGGAACAGGCGCAGGTTCTCTCTCGCGCGCCTGCCGAGGACCGCCAGCGCGCCCTCGTCCGAGCTGGACTGAGCGATCTTCGGCGTGTCTTGCAGCCCCTGGGCCACGTGGTGGTCGTTGACCGCGCCGAAGGCCTCGATCACCACGTCCGGATGGTAATCGCGCACGCGCGCCTTGTAGCGCTCGATGCCCTGCAGCAGCGTGTAGCCGATCACGCCGAAATCGAGCACCTCCGCGCGCAAGCCCGCGGCGTTCAAGCTGGCCTCGAGTTGCGCCGAATAGGTGTCCGCGTAGGGCACGCCGAAACCGAAGGTAGACGAGTCGCCCATGGTCGCGATCCGCAGCACTCCGGGAGTCTTCTCCTCCCGCCGCAGCGGGCCGCGGTAGCCGGCACTGTTCACGTGCTCAGGATCGCCAGTCCAGGCCAGGGGCAGCAGGGCTTTGGGGCGCGGTTCCCACAATTGTCTCGCCGCCACGCGGTGCAGGCCGCGGCCGAGGCGCAGACCGCGGTCCTCGTCGGCATTCCAGATCGCGATGGGATCGTCGGAAGGCGGGTACTCGAAGCCGAAGACCCGCAGGCCGACCTCGAGCAGGGCCAGCAGCCCCAAGCAGCCCACCAGGCTGAACAGCGAAACGAAGAGACCCTTCTTCATCGACAGCTGAGCCATGGATCGCGCGTACGCAACTGGATCGTACGGCAGCTTCGCGGGGGGAACAATCGAACGATCCCGCTCGCCGGTGACTAGAATTCTCGACCCTCGTTCGTGTCATGACCCAGAAGTACGTCGACAAAATCGGCCCGCCTGCGGCTCCCTGGCTGCGTTGCCGGGATCCCCTCTCGAGCACCTATCGGTGTTCTCGTGCGCCTTCGGCGCACCGGGGCTTACCTTCCTCGTGTTGCAGAGAACACGCGTCGTCACGGCGCCTTGCCAGGAAGCCGCATTCAGACCGCTTTTGCCAACGTGCTTCAGGGTCAGGACACTAGGACCCGAGCCCTCCACCAAAAACGCGATCCATGTCCACGCAAGAGCCGTCGTCCGCGAACACGAGCGCGCCGGAGCGCCTGCCCAACGGCAAGCTCACCTGGCAACGCTCGGGCAAGGTTGCCTGGTTGACGCTGACCAACCCGCCGGCAAACGGCTACTCCTATGAAATGATGCGCGATCTGGACGAAGCGATCCTGCGCGCGCGCTTCGACGTCGAGATCGAGGTGATCGTGATCGCCGGAGCCGGAGAGAAGTTCTTCTGCGCGGGCGCCGACATTTCGATGCTCCACGGCGTCACCCAGCAGTTCAAGTACGCCTTCTGCCTGCACGCGAACGAGACGCTGCGCAGGTTGGAGGAGACGCCCAAGCTCGCGATCGCCGCGATCGGCGGACACTGCGTCGGCGGCGGGCTCGAAGTCGCCCTGGCCTGCGACCTGCGCATCGCGCGGCGCGGCTCGGGCAAGTGCGGACTTCCGGAAGTCAGCCTCGGCGTGCTGCCCGGCACCGGCGGCACGCAGCGTCTGGCGCGCAACGTCGGCAGCGCGCGCGCCATCGAGCTGATGGCGAGCGGACGGTTGATGGAATACGAAGAGGCCTTGTCGCTCGGCATCGTGCAGCAGGTCCTCGACAGTCCTGACGACGCGAGCTTCAATGCGGCCGTGCTCGCCTACGCGCAGAGCTTCACCTCCCCCGCCAAGGCCGCGCTCAGCGTCGGCCACATCAAGCGTGCGGTCATCGGCGGCGCGGATCTCTCGCTGGACGCCGGACTCGCGCTCGAGCGCGAGCTCCAGGCGAAACTGTTCGCATCCGAGGATGCTCGCGAGGGCATCGCGGCCTACGTCGAGAAGCGCAAGCCGCGGTTCCGCGGCCGCTGAGACCATGCAAGCCGTACGTATCCACGCCCACGGTGGCCCGGAAGTCCTGCGCGTCGAGGAGCTGCCCGATCCGAAACCCGCCGCGGGAGAAGTCCTCGTGCGCGTGCTCGCCGTCTCGGTCAATCACCTCGACCTGTTCGTGCGCGCGGGACTGCCGGGCGTGAAACTGCCCCTGCCCTTGATTCCCGGTTGCGACGGAACCGGTGTGATCGTCGCGCTCGGAGCCGGTGTCAGCAGTCCCGCCGTCGGCACGCGCGTGGTGATCGAGCCCGGCGCGACTTCCGGGAAATCGAAGCACGACCTCGAGGGCAACGATCATCTCAGCGACGACTACCAGATCCGCGGCGAGCACTTCGACGGTCTCGACCGCGAGCTCGTCTGCCTGCCGGCGCGCTACGTGTTCCCGCTTCCCGACAAGGTCGATCCGGTGGTCGGAGCCGCCGCGAACCTGGTCTACTTGACGGCCTGGGGCATGGTCGTCACGCGCGCGGGCCTCGCCGGCGGCGAGACGATCCTGGTCATCGGCGGGACGAGCGGCGTGGGCATGGCTTCGATCCAGATCGCGAAGGATCTCGGCGCGCGCGTGCTGACCACGGCCGGCAGCGAAGCGAAGCGCAAGCGAGCGATCGAGCTCGGCGCCGACGCGGCCGTCGACCATTCGAAGGAAGGCTGGGAGCGCGAGATCAAGGGATTGACCGGCGGCCGCGGCGTCGACGTCGTGGTCGAGCACGTCGGGCCCGCGACCTGGGACCTTTCGATGCGCTCGCTGGCTCGCAACGGGCGCCTGGTCACCTGCGGCGGCACCACGGGTCCCAAGGTTTCGCTCACCCTTCCCCATGTGTTCATAAAAAACTTGTCGGTGCTGGGCTCGACCATGGGGCCGCGCACCGCCCTGCCGCGGATCTTCGAGAAGATCCAGAGCGGCGCGTACAAGCCGGCGGTCGACCGCGTGCTGCCGCTTTCAGACATCGCCGCGGCCCACGCGGCGCTCGAAGCGCGCGAGGTCTCCGGCAAGATCGTGTTGATTCCAGGACGATGAACGACGAGCCGCACCACTTTTGATGGACGCCCAATCGATCAACCAGGCCGCCGTGATCGGCGCAGGCACGATGGGGCACGGCATCGCGCATTCGCTGGCCGCCGCCGGCATCCGCACGCGCCTGTACGACGTCGACGCCGCCGCGGCGGCCCGCGGGCTGAGCTCGATCCGCGCGAACCTCGACAAGGGCGTCGAGAAGGGCAAGCTCACGCCGGAAGCCCGCGACGCCGCCCTGGCCCTGCTCGAATCGACCGGCGATCTCGACGCGGCGATCCGCGGAGCGCAGCTGGTCGTCGAAGCCGTGCCCGAGATCCTCGATTTGAAGTGCTCGCTGTTCGCGCGCATCTCCAAGAATCTTGGGCCCGAGGCCCTGCTGGCCTCGAACACCTCCTCGCTCCCGATCTCGAAGATCGCGGCCGCTTCGATCCATCCCGAGCGCGTGGTCGGCATGCACTTCTTCAACCCGGTGCACCTGATGAAGCTCGTCGAGGTGGTGCGCGCCGAGCAGAGCTCCCAGACCGCGGTGCGCACCGCGCTCGACCTCGGCCTGCGCATGGGCAAGGATCCGATCGAGGTGCGCGACACGCCGGGCTTCGCTTCGTCGCGCCTGGGACTGTGCATCGGCCTCGAGGCGATGCGCATGGTCGAGTCCGGCGTCGCCAGCGCGGAGGACATCGACAAGGCGATGATGCTGGGCTACGGCTTCCCGATGGGCCCGCTGCGCCTGACCGACCTCGTCGGCCTGGACGTGCGCCTGGGGATCGCCCTGCACCTCGAGCGCGAGCTCGGAGCGAGATTCGAGCCTCCGCAGATCCTGCGCGACATGGTCGCCGCCGGAAAGCTCGGCAAGAAATCGGGCCAGGGTTTCTACGCGTGGCCGAAATGATCGATGCGAATGGCCGCGACTGCCCCGCTGACCTGCGCCGCCCGATGACATCCATCCCTTTCCCCCAAGGATCATGAGCGACGTCGGTTGGGGCAGCGACCACCTGGAGCCGGTCAAGAAACGGACGATCCCGCTGTGGCTGTGGATCACCGGCGGCGGCTGCATGTTCGCGATCGGCGCGCTGATCGTGGTCGCGATGATTTTCGGGCCGAAGGTGAAGAAGTGGCTCGAGAGCCTGTCCCAACCCGAAGTGCAGTGGCCGGAGCTCGCCCTGGTCCTGCCCTTCGACGCAGCGCCCGAGGGAGTGACGATCGCGCGCTGGCCCGCGCCGAACCTCGACTTCTGGCGGTTGAAGTCCACGGAGGACGATCTCTACGCGTTCGTGTGCGCGCCGAGTTCCGACAAGCCGGGTCCCTGGGGCGATTGGCTGCTCGATCCCAAGCTGGCGCCGATGTTCGTGACTCAAGCGGGCAGCTTCGAGAGCGTCGAGG
>DATHET010000172.1:0-12972 GCA_035490315.1 Planctomycetota bacterium | reverse complement strand
GACTCGATCGAGGCCGAGTGGAACTCGGCACAATGCCAAGTCGATGCCGGGCAAGACACTCCCCGGGATCGCGCGCCACCGAGGAGCCGGGACCAGAGGCAGAAAATCCGCTGCCTGGCAATCTGTGGCGCAGACTCCTAGGTGAATTCGTCCGGAGTCATGATGGGCATCTCCGGGCCGCTCCGCGGCGCGGAGATGCCCATCACGACTCCGGACGAATTCACCTGACTCCCCCCGGTAGTTGATTCCCCGGCCCTCGCTGGCGAAGATGCTCTGCTGATCGCGGGAGCCTGCTTGCGCGGGATCCCGAGCGTCCGAGAGCTTCCTCAACCGTGGACAAGGGACCGATGGCACTGACTGGCGTTCAGGAAAGGCCGGCATTCGGCGCGACCGCGCGGCGCGACTTGTGGTGGATCCAGCCGCTGGCCGTCTTCCTCGGATTCTCGGCCTTCATCGTCTACTCGACCTGGGCGGCCTTCCAGAACGCCCACTACTGGCTGCCGGGCACGAACTACCTCTCGCCCTTCTACGCGCCGGAGATCTTCGGCAGCTCGCCCCACTCCTGGTTCGGACCGCAGCCGAACTGGTGGCCGTCGCTGATGCCCTTCTCGCCGGCCTTCCTGATCCTGTGGGCGCCGGGCCTGTTCCGCTTCACCTGCTACTACTACCGCGGCGCCTATTACAAGGCCTTCTGGGCCGACCCGATCGCCTGCACGGTCGGCGAGCCGCGCAAGGGATACCTCGGCGAGCGCTCGTTCCCGCTGATCCTGCAGAACGTGCACCGCTACTTCTTCTACATCGCGGTGCTGTTCATCGTGATGCTGTCCTACGACGCGTGGAAAGCGATGTGGTTCCCCGATCCGAGTGGGGCGAGCGGCGCGGAGCACTTCGGAATCGGCCTCGGCACGCTGGTGCTCGTGCTCAACGTGATCCTGCTCGGCGCCTACACGTTCAGCTGCCACTCGCTGCGCCACCTGATCGGCGGCTCGATCGACGTCCTATCGGGTCGCCCGATACGCCTGAAATCGTGGCGCTGCGTGAGCTGCCTCAACGCGAAGCACGGGAATTTCGCCTGGTTCAGCCTGTTCAGCGTCGGTTTCGCGGACGTCTACATCCGCCTGTGCTCCATGGGCATCTGGCACGACTGGAGGATCCTGTGAAGCCCGAATACACGACGGTCGAGCACGACGTCATCGTGATCGGCGCCGGCGGCGCGGGCCTGCGCGCGGCGATCGAGGCCTCGGCGGCCGGCTGCAGGGTCGCACTCGTCTGCAAGTCACTCCTGGGCAAGGCCCACACCGTGATGGCCGAAGGCGGCATGGCGGCCTCGCTCGCCAATGTCGACGACCGCGACTCCTGGCGCGTGCACTTCGCCGACACGATGCGCGGCGGCCAGTACTTGAACAATCCGCGCATGGCCGAGCTCCACGCTCAGGAAGCTCCCGCGCGCGTGCGCGAGCTCGAGGCCTGGGGCGCGGTCTTCGATCGCACGCCGGACGGCCGCATCCTGCAGCGCAATTTCGGCGGCCACCGCTACCCGCGCCTCGCCCACGTCGGCGACCGCACGGGCTTGGAAATGATCCGCACCCTGCAGGACCACGGCATCCACCAGGGCATCGACGTGCACATGGAGTGCACGGTGGTCGAGATCCTCAAGGAAGGCGGCCGCGTCTGCGGCGCTTTCGCCTACGACCGCGAGCGCGGCCGCTTCCGCGTGTTCAAGGCTCCCGCCGTCGTGATCGCGACCGGCGGCATCGGCCGCGCGTTCAAGATCACGAGCAACTCCTGGGAGTACACCGGCGACGGCCAGGCCCTCGCCTACCGCGCCGGCGCCGAGCTGATGGACATGGAATTCGTCCAGTTCCACCCCACCGGGATGGTCTGGCCGCCCTCCGTGCGCGGCATCCTGGTCACCGAGGGCGTGCGCGGCGAAGGCGGCGTGCTGCGCAACAAGGACGGCCGGCGCTTCATGTTCGACGACATCCCGGAGAACTACAAAAGCTCGACGGCCGACAACGAGGAGGAGGGCTGGCGCTACACCCAGGGCGACAAGAACGCGCGCCGGCCGCCGGAGCTGCTCACGCGCGACCACGTCGCGCGCTGCATCAACCGCGAAGTCAAGGCGGGCCGCGGCTCTCCGCACGGCGGCGTGTTCCTCGACATCTCCTGGATCAAGGAGAAGCTTCCCAATGCCGCGGAGCACATCAAGAAGAAGCTCCCGAGCATGTACCACCAGTTCAAGCAGCTGGCGGGCCTCGACATCACGACCACGCCGATGGAAGTCGGTCCGACGACTCACTACATGATGGGCGGCGTGCGCGTCGACGCGGAAACGCAGATGTCGCGCGTTCCTGGCCTCTTCGCCGCGGGCGAGAGCGCGGCCGGCCTGCACGGCGCGAATCGACTCGGCGGGAATTCCCTCTCGGACCTGCTCGTGTTCGGCAAGCGCGCCGGCGAATTCGCGGCGGCCTTCGCCAAACAAAAGGGCCCCGCGCCGATCAACGAAGCCCAGGTCGAAGAAGTCGCGAGAAAAACGCTCGAGCCCTTCGAGCGCTCGAACGCCGCCGGCGCCGAGAACGCCTACATCGTGCAGCACGCGCTGCAGGAAATGATGCAGAACCTGGTCGGCATCGTCCGCACCGACTCCGAGATGCGCCAGGCCGCCGCGGGCCTGCGCGAGCTCGACAAGCGCGCGCGCAAGGTGCACGTCGAGGGCAATCGCGAATTCAATCCGGGCTGGCACACCGCGCTCGACCTCGAGAATCTCCTGTGCGTCGCCGAAGCGATCACGATCTCCGCGCTCGAGCGCCAGGAAAGTCGCGGCGCCCACTTCCGCGACGATTTCCCGGAGAAGGCCGAGGCCTGGTCGAAGTTCAACCACGTGATCGAGCGCGCCCCGGACGGATCGATGAAGCTCGCCCGCGCCCCGCTGCCGCCCTCGACCGAAGACCACAAGAAGATCATTGCGGAGATGGTTTGATGACCAAGGCAACGTTCAGGATCTCGCGCGGCGACGTGAAAGGCACGAAGCCCGTCGATTACACGACCGACGTCGGCGAAGGCATGGTCGTGCTCGACGCCGTGCACCAGATCCAGGCCGAATCCGCTCCCGATCTCGCGGTGCGCTGGAACTGCAAGGCCGGCAAGTGCGGCTCCTGCTCGGCCGAGATCAACGGCATGCCGAAGCTCATGTGCATGACGCGCATGAGCGACTTGAACCTCGACGAGCCTGTCACGATCCAGCCGCTGCGCGCTTTCCCGGTGCTCAAGGACCTGGTCACCGACGTGTCCTGGAATTTCGCGGTCAAGAAACGCATCAAGCCCTTCAAGCCGCGCCCGCCCGACGCGCCGGACGGCACCTGGCGCATGCAGCAGGCCGACGTCGACCGCGTGCAGGAATTCCGCAAGTGCATCGAGTGCTTCCTGTGCCAGGACGTCTGCCACGTGCTGCGCGACCACCACAAGCACGAGGCCTTCATGGGCCCGCGCTTCTTCGTGTACACGGCGGCTCTCGAGATGCACCCACTCGACGTCGAGGATCGTTTGCCTCATTTGCGCGGCGAGGGCGGCATCGGCTACTGCAACATCACGAAGTGCTGCACGAAGGTCTGCCCCGAGAACATCACGATCACCGACAACGCGATCATTCCGCTGAAGGAGCGCGTCGTCGACCGGTTCTTCGATCCGCTGAAGATGCTGATCGCGAAGATCACGGGCTAGGAGTCGGGAAGCGCCCATGTCTGTGCTCTTGCGCGAGCATCGAGCCGGAGACATGGGTTGGATCGTTCATCGCCAGGCCGTCCTGTATTGGAAGGAGTACGGCTGGGGCGAGTCCTTCGAGGCTCTGCTCGCCGAAATCGCGGCGAAATTCCTGCGAGAGTTCAAGCCCGGCCGCGAGCGCTGCTTCGTCGCGGAGAAGGATGGCGAGATCGTCGGCGCGGTCTTCATCGTCGAGAAGTCTGCGAGCGTCGCGCAATTGCGGATGCTCTACGTCGAGCCCGGCGCGCGAGGACTCGGGATCGGACGCCAGCTCGTATCGGAGTGCGTCAGTTTCTCGCGCAAGGCAGGCTACGGCTCGCTCGTGCTCTGGACCAACGACGTCCTCCACGCCGCGCGGCATCTTTATGAAGAAGCCGGCTTCGTCCTGATCGAAGAGCAGAAGCACGACGACTTCGGCAAGGACCTGACGGCGCAGACCTGGCAGCTCGAGCTCTGACTTCGAACAGTCTGGAGACAGACTCGGACGGCCGTAAAGGCTCAGCCACGAGCGGCGGTTCGACGCGCTGTCTCCGACAGGTATGCGCGTTCTTCCGCGAACGGGCTTATCATTCCACGCAGCTGTTCGCTCCGCCACTCGCCGCGTCGTGAACCCGGAGCACTGAGGAGATTCACCGCCATGACAAGGAACATCAAGGGTCTGATTGCGCCCATGCTTTCCTTCGCCCTGTTGATCGCGAGCGCGACTGCGCAGTCGGAAGTAGCCGGGTGGGGCTTGCAGGTCTTCGACAGCCGCTGGACCAGCGAGGCCTTCGTGGACATCGAAACCGGGGATTACCAGACCCTCGCGCGGCGCAACGATGGCACGTTCGTGGTCTGGGGGAACAACGCTGCCTCTCAATGCAACGTGCCCGCGCCACCCCCCGGCCTCTCGTATGTCGAAGTCGCCGCGGGCAACGGACATGTCGTCGCCAGACGCAGCGACGGTTCCGTCGTAGCTTTCGGAAGCAACAGCGCCGGCCAGTGCAACGTCCCTGCTCCGCCTCCCGGGCTTTACTACGTCCAGGTCGAGGCGGGAGCCGTCCATACCCTCGCGCGGCGCAGCGATGGAGCGATCCTGGCCTTTGGGGCCAATCCCTACGGTCAGTTCAACGTCCCTGCGCTACCGCCCGGGATCACCTATGTCGACGTCGAGACGCACAGCTTCCACAACGTCGCGCGGTGCAGCGACGGCTCCGTCGTGGCTTGGGGGGACAATTCCAACGGCCAGTGCAACGTGCCTGCCCCTCCCGCCGGTCTCTCCTACGTCCAGTTCGCAACAGGTACCCAACACTCTCTCGCTCGGCTCAGCGACGGCTCTGTCCTGGCGTTCGGAGACAATTCTCATGGTCAGTGCAATGTCCCGTCGCTGCCTGTCGGCCTCACGTACGTCGAGGTGGCAGCGGGGCACACGCACAGCCTGGCACGTCGCAGCGACGGGAGCGTCGTGGCGTTTGGATACAACGTCCACGGGGAGTGCAACATTCCACAGCTCCCCGCAGGACTGTCTTACGTAGAGATCGCTGCAGGCAAATACCATTCGGCTGCGCGCCGCAGCGATGGGACGGTCGCGGCCTGGGGCGACAATGCGCAGGTCCAGTGCAACGTGCCTCCTCAAGCCAGCGGACTCGGCTACCGGCAGGTTGCTGCGGGCCCGACCCATACTCTGGGGCTGCAGAGCGACGGAACAGTCGTTGGCTGGGGAGATAATTTTACCGCTCAGTGTGACGCGCCCCCGCTTCCCCCTGGCCTCACGTACGCTGAAGTCGCCGCCGGCGGCGACTTCAGCCTCGCGCGCCGCAGCGACGGATCCGTGGTGGCGTTCGGGTCGATCGGGTGGGGCGTCTTGAACGTGCCTCCCCTTCCTGTCGGACTCTTGAACGCGGAAATCGCTGCGGGTTGGTTCCACGCGCTCGCGCGACGCAATGACGGCTCGGTCGTGGCCTGGGGTCAGCAGACTTTTGGCCAATGCCTCGTGCCGGCAATTCCGCCAGGCCTGAAGTATGTGGAGATCGCGGCCGGCCTATCCCACTCCATTGCGCGGCGCAGCGACGGCTCGATCGCGGCCTGGGGGTCGAACAGCCGCGGCCAGTGCAACGTTCCCTGGCTTCCCGCCGGTCTGGTGTACACACAGATTTCCGCGGGGCAGTTTCACAACCTGGCGCTGCGCAGCGACGGCTCGGCAGTGGCCTGGGGTGATCCCAGCTCCGGCCAGTGCAATGTGCCCGCGCTTCCCGCGGGACTTTCGTACGTCGAGGTTGCTGCCGGCCAGTTCCACTCGATCGCGCGCAGGAGCGATGGATCGCTCGTGTCCTGGGGATCGGAACTGGGTCCAGCTCCGCTGCTCCCACCGGGGTTCATCCATGCCGAGATCGACGCCAAGGGCCTGCGCAGTGTTGCGCTCGTTCGAGGCGCCTGTCCGGGATCGCCTGCCAGCTATTGCACCGCGAAGACGAACTCACTCGGTTGTCTGCCCTCGATCGGCTCCATCGGCAGCCCGAGCGCGACCTTGGGAGCCGGATTCACGATCCTCGGCTCGAACGTGCGCAACGCGAAGACCGGCGTGCTGCTCTACGGCCTCAGCGGACAGGCGGCGCTGCCGTATCAGAATGGAATCCTCTGCCTCCAGGCCCCGCTCCACCGCACGCCGACCGTGATGTCAGGAGGCTCGCCGCCGCCGGTGATCGACTGCACGGGCGTGTTCTCGATCGACTTCAACGCATTCGCCCAAGGAACGCTCGGCGGAGCGCCGCATGCGGCCCTGCAGGTTTCCGGAACGGTGGTCGACACTCAGTGGTGGGGCCGCGATCCTGGTTTCCTTCCTACGAACAACACCACGTTGACGGACGCGTTGCACTTCATCACGTGCCCGTGATGCGCAGCCGCCCGCACGTTTCCTAGAGCGCGCTCAGCCAGACCCTGAATCCCGCTTCGAGTTGCGGGAGATCGTTCCCGAACATCTCCATGAAGAGATCGCTCGCCGGGCCGCGCGCGAGTGGACGTCGCGCGCCGACCTGGTAGCCCAGGGCCTGTCCCATGCAGCGCATCTCCCACTGGTCGAGGCGCGCGGCGATCTCCGCGCCGGCTCCGCTGCGCAGGTAACGCAGGAAAGCCCAGGACTGGGCGTAGAAGGCCAGGCCCGCCTGCTTGCCGCTCTGCCATTGCACGAGCTGATCGGCGGCGAGCATGTCCTTGAGCGGCATCATCCCGCCCTCAGCTTTGAGTGCGTCGATGCGCGAGCGATCGAACAGCCCCTGCAGGCCGAGCTTCACGCCGTCCCAGGTGAAGGTCCCGGTCCCGCCGAAGGTGTCGGCGTAGCCCTCCGAGTACCAGCAGGGAAAAACACTGGGTGTCGTCGCATAGCTGAACAAGTGCGTGATCTCGTGCAGGCACACGCCGCGCACGATTTCCACCGGCTGACCCTCCATACAGACCATCGCGACGAAGGGCCAGGGCGTGGCGACGCCGGTCACGATCTTGTGATCGCCGAGGCCGAGCGCATCGAGCGTCTTCTCGTAATCCGCGCGCTTGGCGAACACGAAGAGAGCAAGGCGCTTCTGCACCATCGCGCCCATGTCCAGGGCCAGCGCGGGCAAGAGCTGGCTGCACATCGCGTGAAGGTCACGCGCGTGCTCGACCGTGGTCGTGGTGCGCACGCGCAGGTCGTCGCTCGAGACCTCGAAGATCTCCTTGAGCTCGGGCAGCTTGGCGAGCAGCTCGTCGCGCACGTAGAAATTGCCGTTGATCGTGATCGCTGCCTCGCGCAGCGCTGCGGAGGCCTTCTTGGGAATCGTTCCCGCGGGCAGCACGATCTGGTCCTTCGAGTCGAAGACCAGCGGCTCATCGCGCTCGAGCAGCAGCTCGACGTAGAGCTTCTGGCCTTCCTCCGCGAATCCGTGCGTCGAGGCCCAGTTGCCGAGCTCCAGGCTTTCCTTCTGCTCGGTCGTGGCCATGCCGCGGGCCTTCTTGTCGTACTGCTCGAGCTTGCCCTTCGAGGGCCGCGAGCCGAAGCGCTTCCAGAAGGCGGCGTCGTAGCGGCGCATGATCGACAGCACCTGGCTCGCGCCGTAATTGCGGCCCTTTCCGATCTCGGCGGCGCGGATGATCTCCGCCGCCGATTGGACGGTCAGGCCCTGCTTGCGCAGCTCGAGGCCGTATTCGAGGTGTCGCTGGCTCTGCTCGAGCTCGAGCTCCGCTTGCTTCTTGCTGAAAGCCGTTTGCGGTGCCGCCGGCGGAGGCGTCGGGAATTGCGCGGGGCTCGGTGCAGCGAGCAGCGAGACCAGGCAAGCCAGGCAGAGCAGAATTCGACGGAGCTTGGTCACGGATCGGTCCAGAGGAGGGATGGTATTTCAGCGCGGTCCGGATCCTCGCGCCAATTCCCTCGCTCGGCGGTCCAGTTCCACGCGGACCCGGCCCATGTCCTTCTTGGGCACTTTCGCGGCGGCTGCGAATTCCTCCCAGCGCGCGATCGCGGCGGCCATGCGCTCGATCAGGGCCGCTGGATCGTTGATCCCGAACACCTTCCCCACCTCGAGCAGGTCGCTCAGCGCGATCCCCGACACCTTGTCGTTCACGCGCATCTGGTGGTGCACCGTGAAGCCGTGGCCGCGCGCGAACGTCAGGTCGTAGGCCGGCGCGAGACGCCAGCGGCCCGCGGAGTCCATGTGGAAGGAGAGGTTCTTGACGTGGTCGTCCTGGTTGACCGCGAACACGTTGAACAGCATCCGCAGATAGCCCTGCTCGACGCCCGCGTAGGGCATTCCCAGGCGCAGGATGCAGCGCAGGAATTCCTCGTAGCTGCTCGCTCCCGGCATGTTGTAGTCGACGTGGATCAACCCGCCGAGCGAATGCTGGTGGCGCCGCTGCGCGCCTTCGACGTCGAAGCGATGGACCAACAGATGCGCGAAGCCGTCTTCCTCGAGCATCGTGATTTGCGTCGCCTCGAGCCCCGCGGCCCGCGCCATTTCCGTGTACGCGGCTTCGATGCGGTTGAATGGCTGCGGCCGGCCCAGCGCGTCGGCGCTGTCGCCGTCGCCGACGCCGTCGAATTTCAGGATGCAGGGAATGTCGCCGGCTTTCGGCGGCGCGTTGGCGGAGCGGATCGTGCGCGTCGCGGGCTCGAATCGGATCAAGGCCTTGGGCCGGATGCCTCCCGCCGAAGCGCCGATGCGATAGATCTCCGGGATCGCAATTTTCGGATCGCCCTGCACGATGCGCCGCGCGTCGCGCACCAGCGCCGCGAGCTCGAGCGATTGGATTTCCGCCGCCCGCGTCGGGATCCGCGTCGCGGGGTGGAAGCTCAGGGCGCCAAGGGCGCGCTCGCCGACGTAGAGCAGCCGCTGCACCGGGCTCAGCGCGCGATCCGCCTCCCCCCGCGCCGCGAACCAGGCGCGGATCACGCGATTGCCGAAGGTGTCGGGCAGGGCGTCGGCGAGCACGCCGGGCAGGCCGTCGAAGGACTGGGACTTGCGCAATTCGTCGAAAGCGATCGGCCCCCGCAGGGAAGTCGGGAGATGGATCGGCGAGATCTCGAGCCCGCGGCCGCGGAACGAATCCGCGTACTCGAAGAGCACGCGGCCGTTGTCGAGCTCGGCCACCGCGCCCACCGTCTCGCCGAAGATGCGGATCTCGGCGTGTGCGCTGACTTCAGCCACGGGCTCTTGTCCCGCCACGGCGGATCAGCGCCATCGGAGAGGCCTCGGGCTCGGGCGCGAACTCGGCCAGTGCGTTGATCCGCCCGTACAGGCGCAGCAGGCGCACCACGGTCTCGAGCGTCGGGTTCTGCCCCTGCTCGGCGCGGTACACCGTCCGGCGCGAGAGCCCGGTCTCCTCGGCGGCCAGGCTCATGGTCAGGCCTTGCGATTCGCGCAGCCCGCGCAGACGCTCGCCCAGCATCCGCATGACCTCGCTATCGGTAGCCGTATTGAGACTTATGTTGCTCATCTTCGTCGCCTTCCCCTACTTTCGGGACTTTTGTGGCGCAGATTGAGTCTAACCCAGCGAACTGGCCTGAACAGCCTCTGATTCGAGCATTATAAGTCCCATTTCAGGCCCACGGGGCCAATCTGGGCCATATACGTCCCAATCGGTCCCCCGCCTTGGCCCTTGCCGCGAGCGGGCCTGGCCGGGCCTGGTCAGTCCTTCGGCACCTTGAGCGCGAGCGTGTACTCCTGCCAGGCCTCTTGGATCTTGTCGAGGTCGACTCCCTCGAAAGCCTTGGCCACGGCTTCCTCGCGCGCGCGAGCCTGGGCTTCGGCCTTGGCCTTGTCGTTCTCCAGCTTGCCCGCGGCTTTCAGCGCGGTCTGCTCCGTCTTCCACGAGCTCTTCAGCGTGTCGAAATACACCGGCAAGATCTTTCGCCACTGCGGATTTTTCTCGACGGCCTTCGAGCTGCGCAGGAAATAGATCATCGACCAGCCCTGGGCGTAGCAGATCGACGGGTTGGCGTAGTACTCCGCCTGCTCGAAGCGAATGATCTTGCGCCACTCGACGTGGAGATTGCGCCGGATCGCTTCCTGGATCGTCTCGATGCGCCAGGGATTGACGCCGACGCGGTTGACCTTGCCCGCGCTGATCACCGAGCCGGAGAAGTAGTCGCCGGTGCCCTCGTTGAACCACGAATGGGGCGAGAGCTCGCCGCAGGAGTAGTGGATGTATTGGTGGAAGGCCTCGTGGTAGAGCACGATGCGCGAGTTGGCCTTGCCGGTGTTCGCCTTGCCCTTGACGTTCTCGTAGTCGAAGAACACGAGCTCGCCGGCGATCCAGTTCCAATATCCGCCGGAGCGCGGCGGCCCGCCGTACTGCTTGTATTCGGCCTCGTCCTTGCAGATGCGCACGGCCGACACGGCTTTCACCGGCAGGGCGGCGGGGAAGAGCCGCTCGTATTCGCCGCGCATCGCCTCGAGCTCGGTCGAGATCAAGCGGATCAGCGGCCGGTCCTTCGTGTCGTAGATGAGGATGTAATTCTTCGTGTCGTCGGCGTTCCAGCCGCGCACGAGCTTGCTGCGCACCTCGGCGCGGTAGGCTGTGTCGAGACAATCCTTGTTGTCGTAGAAGCGCTGCCACTTCTCCGCGGAGGCATTCTCGGCATCGCCGATCTCGAGCTTGTCGGCGATCGTCTTCCAGATCTTCTGCTGCTTCTCGAGATCTTCCTTCCCGCAGATCCCGTAGAAACCGATCGTGCGCTTCGGGCTCTTGAACCAGATCGCCGAGCCTCGCGCGTCGGGGCCCCGCTTCGAGTCGATCACCAGCGAGGCCTCGAAGCGTTGCCAGCCCTTCTCGGCCTCGAGGGCTTTCGGGCTCTCCAGCTTCCACAGGGTCAACTGCTGCTCGACGTAGCGCTCGAAGGAATTGATCGGCGGCGGAGGCGGTTTCTTGTCTTCTCCACCCTCGTCGGATTTCGCATCCGGCGCGCCCTCGCCCGGCAGCGGCGGAGCATCGGGGCCGCTCGCGGGGGTGGACGGCGCCGTGTCGGGCACCATGTCGATCCACACGACATTGAGCTCCGGTCGCAGCGCCTTGCGCTTGTCCTTGTCCTTGGGCACGCGCTCCGCGAAGTAGAGCACGACCCAATCCTCGTCGGGCTGCGTCGGGATCTGCTCGTAATCGCGCGGTACAGGAAACTCGAGGCCGAGCTCCTTGAACTTCGTCGTGTCGTACCCGCCCTGCGCGCTGGCGAAAGCGGGAACCAGGTATCCGAGGACGAGCAGGAGCAGCCACTGGCGGGGAAGACGCATGCAAGGAATCTCCGGGAAGGACCGCAACACTATAACGGAGTGCGCCGAGCCGCACGTTGACACCCGCGCCGCTCGGGTATGTAATCGAGCTCGAGTCCAGCGCCCGAGCAGGCGTGGCTCGACCAGGATGATCCGTTCCGCACAGACCCGGTTCGCGCGCGTGCTGCTGACCCTCGCAGTCGCGCTTCTGCCAGTTTTCAGCGGGATTTCCGGTGGTTTGCACCTGCTGCTCGTACGCCACGTGGTCTGCCCCGCTCACGGGGAATTGATCCACGCGGACGAGACCTGTGGCGTGCCCGTCGCGGGCTCGAGCCATGCGCTGTCGCACGACGAATCGTCGCAGCCCGGGCTCGAGTCGGATACTTCGCGCAGCGCGCCGAAGGACGAGCACTGCCTGGTCAGCATCCTGACGCGCACGAGTTTCGTGTCGTGGAGTGCCGCCGATGGCAAGGCCTTCATCCTGCGCGAGTCCGTCGCAGGAACGGTGCGCGAGCCCAGCCGGCCAGCGCCGCAGGTCGAGTTGCTCTTCCTGGCTCCCAAGCAGTCGCCGCCGGTCTGAGTCCGCGTCTCGAGCGCATCGCGCTCTGGCCGCGTGAAGTCTTTCGGTCTCCGGTCGATCGCCGCGCGCATCCGTTCCAGCCATCCGTGCTGACGGGCGCCCTTCGACCTCCGCCGCTGCATTGCGCGAAGACGGTTCGTGTTCCGTCCGTGCGTGCGGCTTTCGAGACGAGCTTCCGTGCGCGCGCGAGAGCGCCGCCCACTCCCTTCCAGGCAACGATCACCATGCGAAATCCAGCTTTCACGCTGGGCAGAGCTGCCGCGCTGGCGCTCTGCGCAAGCCCAGCCCTCGCTCAGGACCAGAAACCTCCGCCGCTCACCGACGCGCAATGGCAGGAGAAGTTCGACGCGCTCGTCTCGCAGTACAAGGACGACATCGACGACCTGAGATTCCAGGTCGACACGCTGGAGAAGGACTCGCAAGCGACGCGCGCGAAGCTCCAGGCGCCTCAGGCTCAGTCGGCGGGAGTGTTCAATCCCGCGATCACCGTCTTCGGGAATTTCCTCGCGCGGCACGACGATCAGCACGTCTTCGTCGACGACGATCCCGCGAACGAGCGCGTCGACAACCGCTTCATGCTGCGCGAAGCCGAGCTCGATTTCCGCGCGGCGATCGATCCATGGGCGGACGGCGTGATGATCTTCTCCTTCGCCCAGGACGAGCCCCACGAGTTTTCGGCCGAGGTCGAGGAAGGCTATGTGACGCTCAAGAAGCTGCCGCTGCTCGACACTGCACCGCTGGGGCTCAAGGTCAAGGCCGGACGCTTCCGGCCCGAGTTCGGCCGCTTCAATTTCACGCACCTGCACGATCTGCCGCAGCCGAGCTACCCGCGCGCGATGACGGCTTTCCTCGGGCCCGAAGGTCTGATCCAGGACGGCGTGTCCGGGCAGTTCTTCCTGCCTTCGCCGAGCGACAAGCAGA
>DATHET010000171.1:0-21528 GCA_035490315.1 Planctomycetota bacterium | reverse complement strand
ACTTCCTCGGCAATCGCCCCTACGCCGAAATCCCGCTGTTGATCCGCGCCTCGGAGATCTTCGTTCTCAACAGCACCTATGAAGGCTTGAGCCACACCCTGCTCGAGGTCTGCGCCCTGGGGACGCCCGCGGTAGCGACCGACATCGGCGGAAACCCCGAGGTGATCGAGGACGGCGTGAACGGTCTTCTCGTGCATCCAGGCGAGCCGGCCGAACTGGCGCGCGCGATCGGACGCCTGCTCGGCGACCCTGAGCTGCAAAGCCGCTTCCGCGAAGCGAGCATCCGACGCATGGCGCGCTTCTCCGTCGAAGCGACTTTCTCGGAAGTCGAGGCGACGCTGCGCGAGGCCTTTTCGTCGTAAACGCTGCGTAGCTGGCCGCGGTCGCGGGGACTATGTCTCCCCCTATGAAGCACCTCGAGCTCTGCGCCGGCGTCGCATTCGTTGCCCTGATTCCATCTTTCGCCTCCGCGCAGGGCATCCTGCAGCGCTTCGACGATCACCCGGACGTGGTCGCCGGCGTCGGTGACCTCGATGGAGACGGCCATCCTGAGGTCCTGGTCGGGCGCACCGGCCGCTTCGGACGCACCGGCGAGGTGCAGGTCGTCTCGGTCCTCAACGGAAGCGTCTTCCGCACCCATCCTGGATCCGCGATCGACGACGGATTCGCCACCGCCGGCGCGCGGCTCGGCGACGTCGACGGCGATGGCATCGGCGACTACGCGATCAGCACGACCGCTGGCCTGACTCCGGCCGTGCGCGTCCATTCAGGCGCGAACGGCGCCGTGCTGCGCACCATCCTCCCACCGGCAGGCTCAGGCCCCTTCGGAACCGTGCTCGATGCCGAGGGCGACGTCGATGGAGATCTGGTGCATGACCTGTTGATCACCTCGGCGGCGACGACCGCCGGCGCCCTTCCCGCGGTCAGGCTCTATTCGGGATCGAGCGGCGCGCTGCTGCGCACGCACTCTGGGGCTTCCGTACAGGAGGGCGATTTCGGCCGTGCAGTCAAGATCCTCGGCGATGTCGACGGCGATGGCCGCGACGATTACGCGATCGGCAATTCACGCCGACTGACGACGGGCAAGGGCGAAGTCCAGGTCTACTCGGGCGCCAGCGGCGCGCTTCGGTACACGTTGAATCGACCGGGCAGCAATCCGGATCGTTTCGGCACGGCGATCAGCGGCTCCCGCGACGTCAACGGAGACGGTTTCGCGGACCTTCTCGTCGGCGCTCCCTACGAGGGCACTATGGCCTACACGACGGGCATGGTCCGCCTCTACTCGGGCTTCGACGGGCGCGTGTTGCTGCGGATGACGGCCCAGGGCTCCTTCGAGTTCGGCCAGAGCGTGCTCGGAATCGCCGACTACGACGGCGATGGCGTCGACGACATCCTCGGCTTTTCGCCCGCGGTGTATCACGGAGATGTGATCAAGAACGAGAACCGCGCCTTCGTCTTCTCGGGAAGCACGGGGACGATGCTCGACATGGTGCTTGGATATCCCTACGTCGAATTCGGAGGCCCGGGGCCGGTGGTCTCCGCCGGCGATCTGAACTCCGATGGCCAGGAGGATTGGCTGGTCGGTGGATTCGGCAATCCCGGACGAAGCACGGCGGTGATCCGCCATGCAGCGGTGCCGCTGACTTCGTCCTACTGGCCATCTGGATGCTCCAACGGCTGGTCCAACTCGCTGGGCTGCTTTCCCTTGCTCGACTGGTCGACTGCCTCGAGCCTCTCGGTCGGTGCGGAACCGCGTGTGACGGCGACGAAACTGATTCCGAACACGGTGGGATTGTTTCTGTGGGGCTCGACCCAGGCCAACTTGCCGTTCAACGGTCAGAGCTTGTGCGTCGGCCCGCCGGTGTCGCGCACTCCGGCTGCTGCCACGGGCGGCACGAACGGAACCTGCACCGGCTCGACGTCCTTCACCTTCCCGCGCAGCCTGCTCCTGAGCCACGGCCTGACCGTGGGATCGCAGCTCGTCGTGCAGAGCTGGAGCCGCGACCAGGGATTCCCGGCGCCGCAGAATCGCTCGCTGACGTCAGGGGTCGCTTTCACGCTGTGGCCGTGATCGCGAGGCGCCCATTGCGGGCGTGACCGATGGGATGAATCGGAGCTGAAGCTCTCGGCGTCCAGAACATGGATCAGATCGCGATCCACTGGGCGCCGAGCTGCATTTCAGGCCCGCAGAGGCCGGTTTCCCGGGTGGGGCTGCGCTGGCACGCAGCTTGAGAAGCGCCGTCCGCGCCGACCTGCGGAGTTCTCGGAGGGGCGCGGAAGTCATCTCAATCACGCTTCACCAGGACACTCCCATGATCAGGCATCTCTCTCTCGGTATCGCTCTGTGCGCAATCGGCGCGCAGGCTTCGGCGCAGATCAGCTTCAACGGACCCGTGAACTACGCGACCGGGCCGCAATCCGACGCGACCGCAGCCGGCGATTTCAACAACGACGGCCGTCTCGACCTCGCCACGTCCAGCGATCAACCCGACAAGGTCGTCATCTTCACCAACAACGGCGCAGGCGCGTTCAGCCAGTCCGCGACGGTGCAGACCGGCGGCGGCACTTCGCCGCACACGCCGGTCGCGGGGGATCTCGACGGCGACGGCGACGTCGATATCGCGGTCTCGCTGAAGAACACGAACCAGGTGCGCATCCTGGTCAACAACGGCGGGGCCTTCACGCTCGGTCCGGTGTTCAGCGTGGGCGCCGAGCCGCGCACCATGGCGATCGCCGACATCGACAACGATGGCGACCTCGATCTCGCGGTGTCGAACCGCAGCGGCAACACGGTCTCCGTGCTGCGCAACGGCGGCTCGCTCGCGTTCACGGTCCAGAGCTACCAGGCCGGCATCCAGCCGCGCTCGATCGCCCTGGGCGACGTGACCGGCGACGGCCTCGCCGACCTCGCGATCGCGGCGCACGATTCGTCGGCGGTGATCGTGCTCGGCAACATCGGCGGGGGAGCCTTCGCTCCGATCGCGACGATCAACCTGGGCAACAAGCCCGAGGGAATCGCGATCGCGCGCTTCAACGGCGACGCGCTGAACGACATCGCCACCACGGTGAGCAACAACAACCTGGAATTCGTGTCGGTCATCCTGAGCCTGGGCAACGGAGCTTTCGGCGGTCCGAACAGTTTCCCGACGGGCGGTCTCGACTCCGGCTTCATCGCCGCGGCGGACCTCGACAACGACGGAGACACGGACGTCGCCACGGCGAACACCGACTCGGCCAACATCTCGCTGCTCGCGGGCAATGGCCTGGGCGGGCTAGGCGCCGCGCAACAGATCGGTGTCGGTACAGAGCCGAGCCACGTGATCGCGGCGACGCTCGACGCGAACTCCTCGCCGGATCTGGTCGTGACCAACGAAGCCTCCGCGAACATCTCCGTGCTGCTCAATCAGAGCTCGGGCAACGGGTGCGATGCGCACACGTACTGCCAGGCCAAGCTGACGTCGATCGGCACGCTGCCGAGTATTGGCTTCACCGGAACGCCGAGCGTGTCCGCGCAGAACTTCGTGATCACTCTGTCGAACGGCGCGCCGAACAAGCCGTCGCTCGGTCTGTTCAGCCAGACCGGCGCGAGCAACTCGCCGTTCCAGGGCGGAACCCTGTGCCTCGCCGCGCCGGTCCAGCGTCTTCCCGGACAGCTGATCAGCGCCCAAGGCACCGCGGCCTACTCGATTCCGGTGAGCGGGCCGATGGTCGGCACGTCGCGCTGGTTCCAGTTCTGGTTCCGCGACACCCAGGCCTCGTTCGGCTCTGGGCTCTCCAACGGACTGTCCGTGACCTTCTGCCAGTGATGGCAAGTCTTCGGGTGCTCCACACGGAGGGCCGCTGAGCACGCCACGAGCTGCCGGAATCCTGCGAGGGCTTTCCGGCAGCTCGCTTTCTTGGGTCTGCCTGGTAACACGCTCGCCGCGGTCGCGGACTTCGGTCAGGGCTGACGGAAGAACGTGACGCACAGAGAGCGCGGAGACCAGGCAGACCCGATTTCGTGCACTGAGGCGCGGAGACAGCGCGCGGATCCGGCGTCAGGCGGCGAACATCCAGATCATCTTCGTGCCCAGAAGGACACTGAACGCTCCCGCTCCCGCGCAGAGGAGCTCGTGGAGTCGCGCGCGATCCTTCACCGTCGCTCGCAGCGGCACCGCGATCGCCGCCGCGATCGACATCATCCCGACGACGGAGCCCAGTCCGAAGAGGGCGATGTACAGGAAGCCTGTCGCGGGTGACTGCACGGTCTGAGCCATCAACAGGACCAGGGCTGCGGATCCGGCGAGGCCGTGCACCGATCCGACGACCAGGGCTCGCAACGGCAAGCATGCATGGGCGTGCTCGTGCGAGGGAACTTCGTCATGTCGATGCGCATGAAAATGCGCGATCCCGTCGGCGTGCCGATGCACGTGAACGTGGATTCTCTGCGCGCGCAGGCGCAGGAAGACCGAGGCTCCAAGGATCACGAGCATCGCGCCGACGATCGCTTCGAACCAACGGCTGGCGCTGTCGGGAATCGCCAGCCCGAGCGAAACACAGGCTCCGACGACGACGAGCAGGGTCAGCGTGTGCCCGAGGCCCCACATCGCTCCTTGGCCAACCTGCCGGCGGAACGATCCTCCGCGCGTCGCGAGCGAGACGACCGCCGCGACGTGATCGGCCTCGAGCGCGTGGCGAATGCCGATCAGGAAACCGAGGAACAGGAAGCTCGCCATCGCGCGAGTGTAGCGGACCGCGACTCGTCGATTTGCGCCTCGACGACGATCGATCCAGGACCCGATTAGGATTCTTCGCGGCCGCCCCAGTTTCTTGCGTACCCGCCGACCTGCGCGGACATGAGAGGTGAGGCACTTCCCGACATGGATTCCTGCACACTCACGGGCGAGCTGTTGACCCGCCATTCCGGTTTTCTGCGCGCCCTCGCGCGCGGCCTGCTCGGCGACGAGCAGCTCGCCGAGGACGCCTGTCAGGAAGCACTGCTCGCAGCCTTGCGCCGTCCGCCGCCCGCGCATGTGAATCCGGTCGCCTGGCTCGCGACGCTCACGCGACGGGCTTCGAACGGAATCCTCCGCCGAGCGACGCGCCGCGAAGCGCGCGAGATCGCCGTGGCGCGCGCCGAAGCCCAACCGTCGTGCGTCGGGGTCCTCGCCCGCGCGGAGATCATGTTGCGCGTCGCGGAAGCAGTCGTCTCGCTTCCAGAGCCCTACTGCGCAACGCTTCTGGCGCGCTACTACGAGGATCTGACGCCCTCGGCGATCGCGGCGCGCGAACGCGTTCCCTTGTCGACGGTGAAGAGTCGCATCACGCGCGGACACGCGTTGCTGCGCGAGCGACTCGACCGCGACCTGAATGGGGAACGCGGCCATTGGGAAGCGGATCTCGCCGCGCTGTGCGGACTCTCCCGCAAACCGCTGCTGCTTGCAGCGACCGCCATGAAGACATCCGTGAAAGTCGGCTTGATCGTCGCGGCGCTCCTGGCAGTCGTGTCGACGGCTTGGCTCGTGCTCGATCCCGAAGTCCCGCAAGCCGCGCCTGGCGCGCTGGAAATTGCAGCAGCGGAATCCCCGCTGTCGCAGGACGAAGCGGCAAACGAGCTCGCGAGCCAGCCGAGGCCGTCGCCCATCGCCGCGAGTGCTCGAACCGGAGTCCTCACGGGCTCGGAGTTGCCGCCGCTGACGCTCGGCGCGAGCACGGCGACCGACTCCAACAGCTCGACGGTCCTGCTCTACGGCTTCGCGTTCCCGCTGCCCGGCACTGAGTTCAGCGAGGAGTTGAAGACCGTGCGCATGACCGATCGCCTCGGCAAGGAGCGTCGCTCGAACATCGGCGGCAAGGGCGAGTACTCCTTCCCGCTCGTCGTGTCCGGACGCTACTGGATCTACCTCGGGTCTCAGGGCGAGGGCGAGGCGCGCTGTGTGATCGACGTCGACGCAGCCGGGGGCGATCGTCGCCTGGATCTCCAGATGGAGAATCCGAAAGAGATCCTGGTCGAGGTTGTCGACGGGGCTGGCCAGCCACACCTGACCACGGTCACGTTTGCCGTGGCGACGTCCCAGCCACCGGGCGAATGGATCGACGAAGTTGCGGGCAATGAGACGTATGGGTTCGGCGCGTGGACTCATGCCGGCCAACAAGGAGCCAGGTACCCAGCTCCGGTCATCGGATGCCTCCGATTGACGAAGCCTCCGCCGATGTTCGTCAGCCTGATGAACAACCAGCGCGTCGTCGCGACTCAGCACGTCGAAGCCGGCCAGACGCGTGTTCGTTTCTTGATCGATCCGCAGGCAAAGTCCCTGCAGAAGGGCAGTCTTCGCATGCGACTGGTCGACGCGCGCACGCGTCAGTCGCTCTCGAAAATCGAGCTGCAGCTCATTCAAGGAGCGGGAGTGCATATAGGAAGCACTGGAGCGGACGGAACGTACAGCGGTCGGCCCATGCCCGGATGGATGAACGTGAAGTCGATGAACCAGGACTTCGAGAATGTCGACCTGATGGTGCACCTCGAACCTGGACGCGAGACCGACCTCGGGGATATCGCCCTCGACAGCCCGGTCACGATTTCCGGACGAGTCGCCGACAACGCCGGCAATGGCCTCTCGCGAGACGTGTTTCCCGAAGTGATCGAGGCAACGCCGAGCATTCCGTCACTCCGGCATGTCATCCGGTCCGGCACGCGCTCCAAGGCCGACGGTTCCTTCCAGATCAGCAATCTCTCGCGCCGGCGCTACGGCATCCGAGTCAAGGATCCCGAGAGCCCTTTCCGGGAGCGCCCGTTCGGGATCGCGTGCGTCGTGGTCGATGCGACCGGGGGATCAGTTGAAGACGTGCGCGTGGAGCTCGTTCCCGGCACCCCGTTGCTGATCCGCTCGGACGAGCGCTGGCCGTTGGTGAGATTCGACATCGTCAACGCCCTCGGCGCCCCCATCCTCTCGAGCCGCCTGCAGGGCCCCGAGCCGCGCAAGATCCTGCTCGCGCCAGGCTCCTACACGATCGGAGTGTGGGCCGGCGGCTCGAAAGAGTCTGCCCGGCGCGCGATCACGATCGCGAACGATCCGGTCGAAGTGTTCTTGCCCTGAGCTGAATGCTTCCGCGCGAGATCTCGCTGTCTCCGCGCGACGACCGAGGCGATGTAGCACTCCGGTTAGGCCCGAGCTATCCGGACATGAACTCCCTCGCAGCCAGGACCGCGCCGCTCGCCCTCACCTTCCTTGCATGCATGCCCGCCTTGTCGGCGCAGGGTGTGCTCGCTCACTGGCCCGGGCCCCAGTACGACGGGCCGGGCGACGTCGCCGCGGCGGGCGACATCAACGGTGATTCCGTCTGCGATCTTGCCTACACGCAGCCAGATCTGTTGCCCGCCGGAATCGGGCACTTGATCGTCCGCTCTGGCGTGGACCTGTCAGTGCTGCTGGACGTAGCTGGACTGGCCCCTGGCGACGGTTTCGGCAGCCTGGTCGAGGCGCTCGGTGACGTCGACGGGGATGGCCGGGGAGATCTGGTCGTGGTGGCGACGGCCTACGTCGCTTGCATCAGCGGCGCGAACGGCGCCGTGCTTTGGCAGATCCCGCAAGCCAACGTGGTGTCGTTGACGGGCCTTGCGGATCTGGACCTCGACGGAGCTCGCGACTGGGCCCTCGGAGCCGTGAACACGCTGCTGGCCGCGCCCGGCCTGGTTCGAATCCATTCCGGCAGGACTGGCGCGGCCCTATCCACGATCGCGCCGCCGCCCAACGCCAGCCGCTATTTCGGCTTCTGTGTCGCTTCGGCCGGCGATTTCGACCTCGACGGAAACCCGGACCTCCTCGTCGGAGATCCCTCCGGTGGAAACGGGAACGGCAGCGTGAGTGTCCACGGAATCAGCCAGCCGGGCGTCGCGGGCTATTTCCAGGGTCCTCAGAATCCCTATGGACACTTCTCGTGGTGGTTCGGAGCCTCCGTCGCGACGCCTGGAGATGTCGATGGGGACGCTGTGCCCGATCTTCTCGTCGGCTCGCCCGGCGAAACCTTCGGACCAGGGAACGGATACGAGGGCGGTCCGAGCGGCAGGGCGCGGATGATTTCCGGCGCGAGCGGCCTGACCCTGTTCGACTTCACCCAATTCGTCAATGGCAACGGGTTCGGCTTCCTGGTCGACACGTATCCCGATCTGGACGGCGACGGCCGGCCTGAATTGTTGATCAGCGCGGGGATCGAGCGCATCGGTTGCTGCCACTACTTCCCCGGGGAACTGCGCATCCATTCGAGTCTGACGGGAGCTCTGCGATATCACGGTCAACGCCAGGGAGCTCAGCGCGTGGCCGCGGTGCGCGACCTCAGCGGCGACGGCATTCCCGAGTTGCTCATGGCCCAGACCGGACCCGCCACGACGAGCCTCGTGCTGCCCTTCGTGTCTCATTACCAGGGGATCCCGGGTTGCGTTCCGAAGGTCAACTCGAAGGGCTGCATCGCGTGGCTCGACGCGAGCGGTTTCTCGAGCCTGAGCATGGGAGACGATCTTCGACTCAGCACTTACGGGCTGATCCACGCATCGGTCGGCCTGTTCCTCTTCTCGCAACAGTCCGCCACGCTGCCCTTCGGCGGCGGGACGCTGTGCGTCGGCGGCGCGATCCGGCGCTCGGCGCAGTTCAACGCGGGGGGCACGACCGACTGCGCCGGGGCGTTCGCGCTGGACATCCCCAAGAGCACTTTGGCTCAACTCGGTGGCGGGGTGGGCTCCGTGCTCTACGTCCAGGCGTGGTACCGCGACAGCGGATTCGCGCCGCCGAACAACATCGGGCTGAGCACCGGGCTCGCGTTCACGCTCTTTCCCTGATCCTTGAGCAGGGCGGCTCGGGAGCTCGTCTGAAGCTTCCGTCACAAGGCGCCCGCTACCAGGGGCTTGGGGGGCCCCGGCGAGGGCGGAAGACCTGCGCCGAACGCCTCGCCAGCTGGCTACGGGTAGACTGCGGTAGAGCCCTTCCCTCGGACGATGAGGGAACCGCTCGGGACTGGACTGCTCGGGTATAGTCTCCCGTTCACGGCAGGCCCCGAGAGGTGACCTGCCAGCTCCTCAACTCGACTCACACCCTGGAACGCTAACTTGAAAGTCCTGTTCATCGAGGAGTTCCTGCCCCAGGAAATGCTGGGGATCATGTGGCTGTCCCGCGCCATCAAGGACGCCGGACACGAGTGCAAGGCCCTGTTCATCCCGGACACGGGATGGCTGGACAAGCTCAAGGCCTACGACCCGGACGTGGTCTGCTACTCGGTGACGACCGGCATCCACACGTTCCTCGTGGACGTCAACCGCAAGGTCAAGGAAGTCAAGCCGAACGTCTTCTCGCTCTTCGGCGGACCCCACGCGACCTTCACCCCCGAGATGGTCGAGGAAGTCGGCATCGACGCGGTCTGTCGCGGCGAGGGCGAGCAGGCGATCGTCGAGCTACTCGATCGGATGCAGAAGGGTGAGGACTACTACGACTGCCTCAACTTCCACTTCAAGCACAAGGTCACCGGCGAGATCATCAAGAACCCCCAGCGCCCGCTGGTGATGGACATCGACTCGCTGGGTTTCCCCGACCGCGAGGTGATCTACGACGCCGGCGCCGTGTACCGCGACGCGGACCGCAAGGTGTTCGTCTCGCAGCGCGGTTGCCCGATGCCCTGCTCGTTCTGCTTCCACCACGCCTGGAAGAAGAAGGTCTACAACGTCAAGAACTCCGAGTACGTGCGCAAGCGCTCGGTCTCGCACCTGCTCGAGGAGATCAAGCAGGTCAAGGCCAAGTACAACCTGAAGTTCGTCCACTTCGTCGACGACATCTTCAACCTGCGCAACGATTGGATGGAGGAGTTCTGCGATCGCTACCCGAAGGAGATCGGGCTGCCGTTCGACGTGATCCTCATGGCCAATATGACCAGCGAGCACCACATCGAGCTGCTCGCCAAGGCCGGTTGCGTCTATGCGCGCATCGCCTTCGAAGCCGCGAGCGATTACGTGCGCAACGTCGTGTTCCGCAAGCACACCACGCGCAAGCAGCTCGTCGATTCGGCGTTCTGGATCCGCAAGCATGGGATTCGCCTCGGCACGCTCAACATGCTCGGCGGGCCCGGCGGCACGATCGAGGACGAGCTCGACACGCTGCGGCTCAACATCGAGTGCAAGACCGACCACCCGCTGGTGTCGATCATGCAGCCCTACCCGCAGTTCGACATCGAGAACATCACGCGCGAGATGGGCTACGCGATCTCGGCCTACGACGAGTTCCCCGACAACTTCCGCCGCACCTCGTCGATCCTCTACGACAACAAGCGCGAGATCGAGAACCTGCACAAGTGGTTCCCGCTCGCCGTGCGCTACCCCTGGCTGATGCCGATCGTGCCCCGCGCGATCAAGATCAAGTGGATGGCCCGGCCGTACCTGATCATGTACATGCTGTACGCGGAGTACCTGGTCGCCGAGCAGGCCAAGCTCTACGCGCGGGCCCAGGGTCTGCACGGCATCCGGTATTCGACACCGGTCGACTTCACCTACCGCGTGCTCACCAAGGGCGTGATGCGCGTCTACGACACGGTGATGATCAACATGTTCAAGCGCTACTTCGCCCCGAGACGTCAGCAGCTCGCCATTTCGCTGCAGATGGGCGACGAGCGCGTGGTCGCGCACATGGACTGAGCGCGGTACCCGGTATTCCACCGCCATTTTTTACACGCCCGCCGTCCGGCACCTGCGCCGGACGGCGGGCGTGTAATCAATGGCGGTGGAATACCGGGTACCAGTTGGGATTGCGGGTTGCGGGGGATCCCCTAGACTCGAAGTGTCGTCGGGGCGAAGGGGCGCCGGCGCACGAGGCTCCAACTCGAGGTGCAGTCCATGGGCTTCCGCACGATTCGCAGCGCAACGTTCCTTGCATTCCTGACCGGAACGGCCGCTGCTCAAGGGACGCTTTTCCCGGTCGACTACTGGTACCCCGCCGTCGATGGGCCATTTGGCAGCACGCTCGCCGACGTGAATGCCGACGGGAAGTTGGACTACTTCGTCGTCAACAACTTTGCGGACAGTGTTTCGATCTTCCTCGGCACGGGCACCGGTCTGTTCAATGCGCAGCCGCCGGTCGCCGTCGGCGCAGGAGCGCCCCGAGCGCTCGCGGTCGCGGAGCTGAATGGCGACAACAAGCCCGACCTGATCACGGTCAATTCGAGCAACGACGTCGTGGCTGTCCTGTTCGGCGACGGTCTCGGGGGCTTCGGCGCTCCGACGTTCTTCCCGACGGGGAACGGGACGTTTCCTTCATCGATCGTCGCGGGCGACCTGGACGGCGATGGGGACATCGACCTCGTCACCGGCGATCAGTCGACCAATGAGCTCTCCGTCCTGCCCGGCAATGGAGCGGGAAGTTTCGGTAGCCCTAGGCACTTCCCCATGGGGTACACCCCGGAGCGGATCCAGCTGACCGACATGAATGTGGACGGCAAGCTCGACTGCGTGATGTCGTGCTGGGGTGACGATCGCGTGGTCATCGCGCTCGGCGACGGGAACGGCAACATGAGCGCTTTTTTCGACATATTCGCGCCGTCCCCGTTCGGTCTTGCCGTGGGTGACATGAATGCGGACGGCAAGCCTGACGTCGCCACCGCCAGCACCAACAACAATGTGTACGTGTTCTTCGGGAGCGGCGCCGGCACTCTGCAGTTGCCGAAGAACTACTGGATGCATGGCAACAATTACTATCCGACTTCGCTGATGCTCGCGGACGTCAGCGGCGACGGTCGAGCGGATCTGATCACGTGCAACGCCGGCAATCCCGATTCCATGACGGTGTTCGTCAACGTGGGTGGAGGCGACTTCGGCTTCACGCTCACCTCGCCGATCCAGGAGGACGCCTACGATGCCGTTGCGGGCGATTTGAACGGCGACGGTATCGCCGATGTGGTGACCTCGAACCTGATCGCCGACAGCATCCGAGTCCACATGTGCGCCGGCGTGGGCTGCTGGGAGCGCTACTGCACTGCGAAGGTCAATTCGCAGGGCTGCACTCCGACGATCTTCGGCATCGGCACTCCCAGCGTCTCGAACGCGCGGCCGTTCTGGGTGTACGTGTACCGCGTTCTCGATTCGAAGCCAGGGCTGTTCCTCTACACGGTCAACGGGTCGCAGGCCTCCACTCCCTTCCAGGGTGGCACGCTGTGCATCGGTCCCTCGGGAATCCGGCGCACGCCAGGCATGAGCTCGGGGACGAATCCGAAGTTCCCATCGCCCAATTGCGAAGGCGTGTATGCCTTGAACTGGAACGCTTTCGCGCAGGGCCTGGGCGGTGGAAATCCCAGTCCCGGGCTGCTCGTCATCGGCAACAGCTATCAGATTCAGGTCTGGAGCCGTGACCCGGGCTTCGCTGCGCCGAACAACTCCGGGCTCTCGCCGGCGTTCGACGTCACGCCCTGGTTGTGAGCCAGGACGGTTCGAGCGGCACCCGGTATTCCACCGCCATCTTGAACACGCAACCAGCCTGGTGACCGCGCTGCACCGCGGCGGTGCACCGGTACCCGGTATTCCACCACCTGCTTGAACAAGCAGGCTTCCCCGCGTCCGCAATGCGCCGCGGATGTCGGAACGATCGTGGTGATTTCACGCGTGTCCCTCGGGATTGCGGCCGCTAGGGGATGCCCTAAACTTCATGAGGCGTCGAGGCGAAGGGGCACCGGCGCACGAGGCTCCAACTCGAGGTGCAAACCATGGGCTTCCGCACGATCCAGAGCGCAGCGTTCCTCGCATTCCTGACCGGCACGGCGGCTGCCCAGGGAACACTTTTTCCGGTCGACTACTGGTATCCGGCGCTCGGTGGGACCTACGGCTCCACGCTCGTCGACTTGAACGCGGACGGCAAGCTCGACTTCGTCGTCGCCAACTACTACACGGACAAGGTCTCCGTGTACCTCGGCACGGGAACCGGGATGTTCAATCCGCAGCCCGCGGTCCCCGTCGGAGCAACGCCGCGCTCGCTGGTCGTGGCGGACATGAACGGAGACACCAAGCCGGATCTCGTGACTGTCAACTCTTCGACCGACAACGTGTCGGTGCTGCTCGGCGACGGACTCGGCGGCTTCGGGGCCGCAACGCTCTTCGCGACGCCGAGCACGTCGTTCCCGGTGTGGATCGACGCCGGCGATCTCGATGGCGACGGCAAGCTCGACATCGTCACCGGCAACCAGCACACGAACGACCTTTCCGTGCTGCTCGGCAACGGTGCTGGAGGCCTCGGATCACCGAGCAATTTCAACATCGGATTTTCGGCGGAGCGGATTCGCCTGGCCGACATGGACGCGAATGGAACCCTCGATTGCGTGACGGCCTGCTATCTCGACGATCGCGTCACCGTGCACCTCGGCGACGGGAACGGCCACTTCAACCTGGTCGATAGCGAATACGCCAACGAACCGAAAGGCCTCGCGGTGGGGGACGTGAACGCGGACGGCAAGCTCGACGTCGTCGTCCCCGGCTTGGGGAATGGCCTCGTGTATCGCTTCCTTGGCCAGGGCAATGGCGGCCTCGAGGCGGCGAAGAGCTACCACATCGGCACGGGCAACCCCAGTCCGGCGTCGGTGATGATCGCCGATGTGAGCGGCGACGGTCGCCCCGATCTGATCACCTGCAATCTCGGCACTCCCACGTCCTTGTCGGTGTTGGTCGGCGTGGGCGGCGGCGAGTTCGCCTTCACGCTCACCTCGCCGATCCCTGAGTCCGCCTACGATGCGGTGGCCGCCGACCTGAACGGCGATGGCTTCGCCGACGTGGTGACGTCGAACATGCAAAGCAGCTCCATGCGCATCCACATGTGCGCCGGCGTGGGCGCCTGGGAGCACTACTGCACCGCGAAGACCAACTCGCAGGGCTGCGTTCCGACGATCCGCGCGATCGGCACGCCCAGCGTGTCGAACCCGCGGCCTTACTGGGTGTACGTGAGCAACGTGCTCAACTCGAAGCCGGGTCTGTTCATCTACAAGCTGAACGGAGTCCATGCGTCGACGCCTTTCCAGGGCGGCACGCTGTGCATCGGTCCTTCGGGCATCCGGCGCACGCCAGGGCAGAACTCGGGCAATGATCCGAAGCTCCCCACTCCCAATTGCAGCGGCGGGTACGCATTGAACTTCAACGCCTTCGCCCAGGGACTCGCCGGAGGCAACCCCGATCCGGCGCTGCTCGTGCTCGGCAACACCTACCAGCTGCAAGCCTGGAGCCGCGATCCCGGCTTCGCGGCGCCGAACAGCAGCGGTCTCACGTCGGCGCTCGACGTCACGCCCTGGCTGTAGTCCGCGGCGGGCACCCCATTCGGCGAGCCAACACGCGGCGTGAGCCGTGCGGGCCCAGATTCTTCTCCGAGCGGAAGTATGGGCTGATCCGGAACTTTTCGGTCGCGGAAGCTGAACCAGGGGCGATAGGGGCTCGTATCCGGGTGAGGTCGACTCTCCGGCCCTGCGCGCGCCTGTAACCGCCGCCGGCAATCCGGTAATCGGTGCGTAAGCCCGATCCGCTTCCGTTTTCCGAGGGGAACCTGACCATGCTCCGCACTTCATTTGCTTCACTTTCTGCCGCCCTGCTCCTGGTCGCCGGTTCATCACCGGAGGCCCGTGCGCAGACGGGCATCGTCAGTTGGGGCATCCAGGTGCTCGACAGCCGCCTGAATGACGAAACCTTCGTCGATGGCGAGGCGGGAGGCCTTCACAGCGTGGCCCTGCGCGCCAATGGCACGATCGCCGCTTGGGGTCAGACCCTCTACGGCCAGTGCAACCTTCCGGCACTCCCCGCCGGCCTCACGTACACGGAGATCGCTCCCGGCGGATACCACAACCTCGCCATGCGCAGCGACGGCGCGGTCGTCGCCTGGGGAGCGGGCGGTCAAGGCCAGTGCAATGTGCCCCCGCCGCCGCCGGGACTTGCCTACGTCGAGCTCGCCGCGGGGGATTACCACAGCTTCGCTCGGCTCAGCGACGGATCCCTCGCTGCGTGGGGAAGGAATAACTTCGGCCAATGCAACGTGCCGGCCTTGCCGCTCGGCCTCACCTACGTCGAGGTTGTCGGCGGAAGCGAGTACAGCGTCGCGAGGCGCAGCGACGGATCGGTCGTTGCCTGGGGACGCAACGATTTCGGCCAGTGCATTGTGCCCACGCTTCCGCCGGGACTCGTCTTCACGGCGATCGCCGCGGGCCGCGACCACACGCTCGCGATCCAGAGCGACGGAACGATCGCGGGCTGGGGCAGCAACGGCTTCGGCCAGTGCAACGCGCCGGCGCTTCCGCTCGGCGTCACCTACGTCGAGATTGCGGCTGGCAGCCAGTTCAGCGTCGCTCGGCGCAGCGACGGATCCGTCGTGGCTTGGGGGATGGACAACAAGGGTCAGGCCCAGGTGCCTGCGCTCCCGCCCGGACTCACCTATGTCGCGATCGATGCGGGGCTTTCGCACACAATCGCCCGCCGCAGCGACGGCAAGCTGATCGCCTTCGGCGCGAACGAGACGGGACAGTGCAACGCGCCGGCGCTTCCGGCCGGCCTCGATTACGTCGGAATTCAAGCAGCCTTCGAATTCAACCTCGCGCGTCGCAGCGACGGCTCGCTGATCGGCTGGGGATCCGACGACAACGGCGCTTCCGTCGTGCCCCCGCTCACCGCCGGCCTCAAGTACCGCGACTTCGCGGCGACCTGGTACCACGCTCTCGCCTGTCGCAGCGATGGACAGATCGTCGCGTGGGGATGGAACGCCTTCCAGCAGAACAGCGTGCCCGCGCTTCCTCCCGCCCTTTCCTACGTCCGGGTCGCGACGGGCTCCATCCACTCTCTCGCCTGTCGAAGCGACGGGATGGTCGTGGCCTGGGGCAACAATTCATCAGGCCAGTGCAACGTTCCTCTGCTTCCCGCGGGTTGCATCGACGTCGCGGCGAACCAGGCAAATTCGGTTGCGCTGCTCAGCGACGGTTCGGTGCTGGCCTGGGGCGACAATTCATCGGGTCAGTGCAACGTTTCTGCGCTCCCCGTCGGTCTCACCTATGTCGAGATCGCGGCAGGCACCGCGTTCACCTTGGCGCGGCGCAGCGACGGCTCGGTGGTGGCCTGGGGATCCAACGCCCATGGCCAGCTCAACGTGCCCGCCCTTCCGCCCGGCTTGTCCTACGTCCAGATCGCCACGGGTGCGCACTTCTCGATCGCGCGGCGCAGCGACGGCTCGGTGGTGGCCTGGGGCGAGAACTTGAGCGCTCAGTGCAACGTGCCTCCGCCGCCGAGCGGCTACGTCTACACCGACATCGCGGGCGGCAACAATTTCATCCTCGCGCGCATCGACTCGATCTGCCCGAGCCCGCTCGCGTACTGCACGGCGAAGATCAACTCGCTCGGTTGCCAGCCTGCGATCGCTTCGACCGGAGTCGCGAGCGCGAGCGCCGGCAGCGGCTTCACGATCCAGGGCTCCAACGTGCTCAATCAGAAGCCAGGACTGCTGCTCTACAGCCTCGGCGGTCAGGCCGCGGTGCCGTTCCAAGGCGGAACCCTCTGCCTGGCGGCCCAGGTCCGGCGCAGCACCGGCGTGAATTCCGGCGGAAGTCCGAGCGGCAACGATTGCACCGGCGTGTATGCGATCGACTTCAACGCATTCGCCGTCGGAGCGCTCGGCGGGAATCCCGATCCCGCTCTGCAATCGCCCGGCACGACCGTCGACGCCCAGTGGTGGGGTCGCGATCAAGGCTTCTCCGCGCCGAACAATTCGACGCTGAGCGACGGGTTGCACTTCACCGTGTGCAACTGACCCCGGTGTCGTCGACTTCCGATCGATGATCACGCGAGGCTGATCATTCGAGGCCGGCCACCCCATGAAGGCCGGCCTCGATCGCTTCGCCCGGTCAAAGGCGAAATTGATCGCCGGAGCCGCCATGCAGGAAGTTCCGCAAGAAGCTCGGCCTGCCCGACCCGAACGAGCAATGAACCGCGACACTCAGAGTCAATCCTGCGGCCTCCAGCGGGGCATCGGGCAAAATCCCACGTTTCGCGGGTAACCCTGGAGTGTCCCAGGTGCATGGTGATGCTTCCGCACCCTGCTCGACCGACTTCGCTGCGCTCCTTCCCCCCTGATCGCAGCCCTTCAGCCGGCCTGGACAACCCGTCCTGTTGTCCCCCGCATGCGTCCCACTCGATTCCTTCTCGCTCTCTTCCTCATCCCGTCGCCCTGCCTCGCCCAGACCGAGGTCCCTGACCCCGCGACAGCGACCCATGACTTGCGGGTCGAGCTGCGGAGCGACCAGCCCTTGTTCGCGGACCTGCGCTTCGAGGTTCGCCTCAGTGGAGAGGCGAGCTCAGCCGCCAAGGCGAAGAAGCTCGAGTACCGGATGCAATCGCACCTCGAGTACGTCGACGAGCTTCTCGCGCGCGACCAACCCGCGGCGGGCGACATCGACATCCGGCGGACTTACCTGCGCTGGGAAGAGGATGTGACCGAGGGCCGAGGGAAGCCCGTGGCGAGCGACAACTCGATCGTGGGCTCGCGCGCGCTGATCACGCGCCACGGCAAGGAGCTCGGCATGGAGCTGGTCGATCGGCTCGCTCCCAAGAAGGAGCTCGAGATCCTGCTCCGACATTCCGATTCGGCCTTCTGGATCGAGTTGCCCGTGGGCATCCATGTCGGAGAGACGTTTCAAGCCGATCCCACCGGGCTGGTCTGCCTGGTCGTCGGAGATGAATTCAAAGCGCGCAGCTCGCCCAGCAAGTTCACGCTGCGCGACGTGGACGGCGACGGAGTGGCCACGCTCGACTGCCCGATCGTCGCCATGGTCGAGGACGAGGAGAGCCACGGCACCTTCGAGGGTCTGTGCACGCTCGCCGTCGACACGCGTGGCAAGTTCGTGCGCGGCATGGACTGGAAGGGAACCACGCTGCTCTTGATGGAGGGCGGAGCGGTTCAAGCCAAGTTCAAGGGCAACTTCGACGCGAGGCTTTCCGTCCAGGCGGGCGATGCTTCGCGCAAGGCCCTCGAGCGCAAGCCCAACTACCGTTCCATCCCGCGCAAGCTGAAAAAGGCCCCGCTCACGATCGAGCTGCCGAGCCATTGGTACGCGGTCGAGGGCGAGGAAGCCGAGACGTTCCGCACGACCGTCCACGGGGCCGAGTCACCCTTCACGTTGGAGCTGCAGTTCTTCGACGTCTCCAGCCAGGAGTTCGACTCCGTCGTCGACTCCGCGGTCAGCAAGCTCGGCAAGGACTTCCGCCTCAGCGGCATGAAGAACATCACGAGCCCGCTCGGCAAGGGCCGCACGATGCGCTTCCAGACCAAGTCCGACGACGGCGCCGTCTACTCGTTCCTGCTCGAGTTCCACCCCTGCGGCCCCTCCCAAATGGTGCGCACCCGCCTCGTCGGCCCCGAATCCTCCTTCGACACCGAACTCCGCGAGTGGCCCTCCACCCTGCGCACCTTCGAGCTCGGTACCCGGTAAAGCACCACCATCCTGAACACTGCCGAAACCTGGCGGAAGGCAGCGCGTGGATCGACCTGCGCGCGCTCCGCGGCAGCGCGCTGACCGACCCGATCGCGGTCCCCAGGGATCGCTCGAAAGATGGCGGTTTTAGACCGGGTACCGAATCACCCCCCGCGCACCTTCGAGCTCGGTTCCCGGTAAAGCACCGCCATCCTGAACACTGCCGAAACCCACGGGCGGCGGCGCGTAAAAGATGGCGGTGTTGTACCGGGTACCGGGTTACGGCCCGATCTCGAACTCCATCGCGTTCGACAATTGCGTGTTGTTCGGCGCGGCGAATCCCGAATCGCGTCCCCAGAACTGGCAGTCGACCAGGGTTCCCGCCACCGCGAGATAGGCCGCCGGGTTCCCGCCCAGTGCGCCGGCGCGGAACGCATTCATGTCGACGGAGAAAGCCCCGCTGCAGTTGTTCCCCGACGGCAGGCCGCCTGAATCCAGCCCGGATACGCGGCGCAGCGGCCCGGTGAGGCACAGCGTGCCGCCGCTGAATGGGATCGCGGTCCGACCGGTGTTGCTGTACAGCAGAATGCCAGGCTTGTGGTTCTGCACCAGGTCCGCGCGGACCACGAAGACGTTCGAGTTCGAAGCGCTCGAGTTGCCGAAGAAGGCCATGCTCGGCGAGCAACCCAGGGAATTGACCTTCGCGGTGCAGTAGATCGTCAGGCTCAGTCGCCTCCAGAGGATCACTTCCTCGCGATTGCCGGCGGACGAGTTGCGGGCTGTCCCGAGGACGAAGGTCGTTCCGCCGCTGTGCCAGATCGCCGAAGCCTTGGACGCCCTGAAATTCATGGGCAAGGCCAGCTCGAGATCGACGCGGCTGCTCGCCGAGCCTGACCACAGGCAGGCGCGCGTGCCTGAGATGTCGCCGACATAGCCGACCTGCTCGCCGGCGTCGACCCCGCGCGCTTCGCCCACGATGAAGTTGGCCGGCAAGAGGTCGACCCCGGAGGCGGCGCTGCCGCTCCACACGAAGGGGTGGTCGCTTCCATTGAGGATCGCCCGCCCGACCTGTTGCACGCCGTCGGTGCCCCAGCACTGCGAGAGCTGCGCGCCGGTCGGATGCAGATCGGTCCAGGTGTTCGGGCTCCCGATCCAATAGCCCGCGTGCGTGCTCTGACCGATGATGGTGGCCTGGCCGGCTTGCATGATGCCGCGCATCGCCCAGACCGCCGAGCCATTCGAGTTCGCGGGCGAGAGGTCGACGTACGAAGCCGCGGATCCGTGCCACAAGGCAGCGCGGACGCCGACGATCCCGTCCTCGACGAAACCCGCCTGCGCGCCGAGGTCGCCGCCGTAGAGAGCGGACGAGATCATTCCCGGCGGATTCAAGTTGGACCACGATCCCGCCGTTCCGTTCCAGGTGCTGGCGACGTTGACGCCGCCGATCATCGCCGTGCCCACCTGGAGACCGCTGTGCGAATCGAATGCCTCCGAGGCCGTCGCTCCCGCGGGGTGCAGGTCGACGCTGGGACCCGAGAATCCGGACCATACGTAGGCGTGCTTGGCTCCTGCGATGAGCGCGTATCCGGACTGGCCGCCCGGATCGCCGTCGTTGGCGTGGGAGGCCTGGGCTCCTGCGGGGTGCAGGCTGGTCGCCTGCCATTGGGCACTCCCGAGCGGCGCGAAGCCGGCGATCGCGAGACCGAGGGCGGTGATGTGGCAGGCCGCGCGGAGAGTCGACGGGGATTGGAATGGCTGGAGACGGTTCGATTGGGAGCGCATGCGGGACCTCGTGGCTGGGCGGAGTGGTTTCGAGAGCCTCCACGCGGATCCGCGCCCGCGGAGATCACGAATCCGTCGAACTGCTGTCTCTGGCGAGGGTGAGAGCCAGGTGCTCGAAGCAGTGCAGGCTCATTCCTCGCAGCTTTCTCGCCGCGGACCGCGACAGTCACTCGCGGCAATCCGACGCACAAACTCCAAGACAGGCGTATCGAGGGCTGACCGCTGCGTCGCTCAGCGCAGATTCACCACGGCGTCGGGTGATGTCCGAGCAGAATAGGGCGACCAAAATGCCCGTTCAGGACGACATATCCGACGACGATCAAGAGCACGAGCTTGCGCACGAGTGCATCCAGACTACGCAAGCCAACTCCGATTCGGAACCCCTGGCGTTACGGAACCGACGTCGCGCTGAACTCTGAATTCAACGTGGTGAGCCGCTCGCAAGCTCGACCTTGACCGACGGTCCCAGAAACTTCGACCGCGTGTCGAGCAAGGCGACGTCGACCACCGCCATGGCTCGCGCGAGACTTTCGCGCAATCTCGTCTTCAATCCCGCGGCCCCGCCGACGCGCGTGGCGTCGAATCCGAAGGCCTCGATTCCGCGTTCGCGCGCGAGGAACACGGCTCGTTCGCAGTGGAAGCGCTGCGACACCACGATGAAGCGCGTCTGGCCGAACACTTCGCGCGCCCTGACGACCGAATCGAGCGTGCAGAATCCTGCGTAGTCGCAAGCGACGTTTTCCGCCGGGATTCCTTCGCGCACCAGCGCGGCCTTCATCGCGCTCGGCTCGTCGTAGCCTTCGCGGTGATTGTCGCCGCTGACGATCAACGCGCGCACTCTTCCCGCGTGAAACAATTCCGCGGCGGCCGCGATGCGGCGAGTGAAATAAAGATTCTTCCGGCCATCGGGCAGGTAGTCAGAACATCCGAGCACGAGTGCGACGGGGGCTTCGGGAACTTCGCTCACGCTCGCCAAGCAACGCCCGCGCGCCGCCCGCGCGACCCACGCGTCGCAGAAGAACAACGAGCCGACGAGCACGAGTCCTCCGCTGATCGCGATCCATGACAGACACTTCGTTCGCGGTGAGACCATCACGCAGCAGATGCTATCGGTACCCGGTAAAGCACCGCCATCCTGAACACGCTCGAAACCTGCCGCGGCGGACTTGTTTCGGGCGTGTTCAGGATGGCGGTGCTTTACCGGGTACCGGAGATGACGTTGATCTCGCCGGGGCGGAGTGTCAGCGGCATGCGGCGGACTTCGGTTTCGCCGAGGAGGAGGAGCAGCGTCTCGGCGGTTTCGGTCGTCGAGCAGACGGG
>DATHET010000170.1:0-19587 GCA_035490315.1 Planctomycetota bacterium | reverse complement strand
CCCACCCCCGCCCCCACCCTCGTCCCCCCGCCATCGGGCGCGACGCGTCGCGTTCGATGGCTCGAGAACAGGTCCCACACCTCCTATCCCACGATCTCCCATGATGCCCCGGCTGATGAACGCATTGCTTGGCTCGAAGTTCCTGGCTCGCGCTGGCACGACGCTCGCGCTGCTCGCCATCTCCTCGCCCGTCCTTTGGGCGCAGGATGCGGCGGAGGAAGCTCCCTTGCCCACGATCTCGTTGTTCGACTACATCAAGATGTCGGGCTTCGTCGGATGGTGCATCTGCATCCTCTCGGTCGTCGCCCTGGCGATGATCCTGGAGAACATCGTCACCCTGCGCCGCGAGAAGCTCGCGCCGCCGGAGCTGGTCGACGAGGTCAAGTCGCTGTTCGACGAAGGCCAGTACCAGGACGCGATGGAGCTGTGCGAGAACGACAAGAGCTTCTTCGCCCGCGTCTGCGCCGCCGGCATCTCGAAGATCGGGCACAACTACGAGATGATCGAGCACGCGCTGCAGGAGGCCGGCAACGAGGAGGCGATCAAGCTCCACCAGAAGGTGACCTGGCTCAGCGTCGTCGGCGCCCTCGCCCCCATGCTCGGCCTGTTCGGAACGGTGCAGGGAATGATCCAGGCCTTCCAGATCATCGCCAGCACCCAGAACCCGTCTCCGGCCCAGCTCGCGACCGGTATTTACGTCGCTCTGCTGACGACCTTCGAAGGTCTGATGGTCGCCATCCCCGTGATCACCGCCTTCGCCTGGGTCCGCAACCGGCTGGTGCGAGCGATCATCGAGGTCGGCGCGATCCTCGAGGACATGTTCGAGAAGTTCCGTCCCCAGTAGTCCAACGACCCGGTCACCAACTCGAAGCAGCCGGATAGGCCTTTCGAGCCCGAGTGACCGCCAACGACGGCCAAGAACCGCATGCAGCTAGCTAAGGACGAGAAGGGCGGCGACATCCTGATGGACATGACGCCGATGATCGACTGCGTTTTCCAGTTGATCATCTTCTTCATGCTCATCACGGACATGAGCCAGAAAGAGCTGGAGGACCTGTACCTGCCCAAGGTCGAGGTCGCGGCGGCGGACAAGCCGAAGAAGGGCGAAATCCGGCCGATCGTCAACATCCTTTCGGACGGCTCGATCTGGGTGAAGCGCGAGTGCTACTTCGATCCCAAGGCCGACGACAAATACAAGAAGCTCAAGGAATACCTGGCGCGCATGGCCAAGGACATGCCCAAGGGACCGATCTTCCCCGACAAGCCGAATGGTCCGAAGGCGCCGATGAATCCGCTGCTGATCCGCGCCGATCAGGCCACTCCCGCGAAGTACGTCCAGAAGGTCATGGAAGTCTGCGGAACCCTCGGGATCCAGATCTGGAAAGTCGAGCTTGCGGCGGGCACGGACATCCCGAAAGACGGGAAACCGAAACCAGTTACTACGGGAGGGCAATAGCCATGGTCATGGGAGCCGCCGCGGAAGACGTCGAGATCAAGCAAGACATGACGCCGATGATCGACGTCGTGTTCCAGCTGATGATCTTCTTCATGTGCACGATCAAGTTCAAAGTGCTGGAGGGCAAGCTCGCCGCCTATCTGCCCAAGGACGTCGGAGTGAACCCGACTCCGCCGAGCGCGGTGCTCGAGAAGGTCGAGATCGTGATCAAGGTCTTGAAGGAGGGTAAGAAGCTGCACCCGGTGCAGGACACCGCTTACGTACCTCCCGGCCCCTTCCGGTACGGTCCTGACCGCCAGCTCCAGTTCCAGGTCAACGCCTCGACCTTCACCGAGCCGAAGGATCTCGCGGTGCGCCTGAAGCAGTTGCACGATGCACAGCCGACGCGCGCGGTGACCATCGATCCGCGCGGCAAGCCCATGCCGACGACCTACGCCGACATCCTCATGGTCCTGAATCTTGCGGTCCTCGCGGGCTTCAACGACATCACGTTCAAGGGCTCCTACGAGGACTGAGGCGCAAAGCCGCCGTCCTGCAAAGCCCTTCTTCCCCGCAAAGCTCCCCTGATCTCCTCCTTGCCTCGATCCTTGCCGCGCCCGCTCCGGTTTTTCAGGCCAGCGCCCTGGTTTCTCGGCGCCGGCTTTGACCGCTGAGCGCGGCGGCTGGTATCGTTCCCGCCCCCACGATCCGACTTGGCTGCTGCTCCCCTGGCAGCGCGACTGCTCCCCCTGTCCCACCGCGATTCCTTCCCCAGGGAGTCACGGGCCCCCGCCACCCCCACCCCCGCTTCGAGAAGAGCCCCGATGAAGGTCGGCAACGCATTGCCCCTGTCCCTGGTCCTGGTTTCCGCCTGCGCCAGCGCACCGAAGAACGAAGCTCCCATCGAATCTCCCGCGCCGACCACGGCGCCCGGAGCCGAGGCCGCTCAGAATCCTCAAGCTGCAACGGGCAACGATCAGCTCGCGCAGGATCGCGAGCTGCTGACGCTCACCGAGCAGAAGAACAAGCTGATCGTCGAGCAACACCTCGCCAGCGCCCGCGACCTCAAGTCGCGCGGTCGCCTCGATGAAGCCGAGGCGCAAGTCGGCATGGCCCTCGCGCTCGACCCCGACAACCTCGAGGCGAAGCAGGAAGCCTCCGCGATCGCGTCGCTGCTCGGCAAGCCGGTGCAAGGCGCGGGCGCCAACGTCGGCGACGTCACGGGCCGCTACAAGGTGCAGATGGACCAGCTGCGCGCCGAGGGCGAGGACGCCCTGCGCAAGGGCAAGCTCTTGCTCGCGCGCGGCGACTACGACGGCGCCATCGCCGAGCTCTCGATCGCGCAGAACCACGTTCGCTGGGCGCCCTACACGGTCGACTGGCAGGGCATGGACAAGGAAATCGCCACGCTGCTCGCCCAGGCCCAGGCCGGAAAGTCCCAGGCGATCGAGGCCGAGCGCCTCGCTGGACAGCGCGAGGCCTACGCGAAGATCAAGGAACAAGAGCAGGCCGACAAGGGCCGCCGGACCGCGATCGTCAACAACATGATCGAGCAGTCGATCGAGGCTTTCCGCCTCGGTGACTACGAGAAGTCCCAGGAATACGCGATGGAAGCGTTGCGCAAGGACCCGCGCAACGAGAAAGCGGCCGAGCTGCGCGACACGGCCTTCAAGGCCGGCCGCGAGCAGGTGCGCACCGAGTACATCGCGGCCAAGAGCGAGCAGTTCCGCCGCTGGCACGAAGAGCTGGCGGACGCGCGCATCCCGTTCAATAACGTCTACACCCTGCCCGACGCAGAGTTCTGGCAGAACATCACCGAGATCCGCGGCAAGCGCCCCGGCATCGACCTCTCGGCCCGCGAGTCCGAGAGCGAGCAGAACCTGCGCGAGCTGGTGCGCACCACGCGCATCCCGGGCTTGACGGTGGACACCGAAAGCCTGAGCGCGGTGATCGACCTGATCCGCCTGAACACGAACCTGCCGCTGGTGGTCGACCCCGCCGCCGAGAGCGAAGCCTCGACCGCGGGCGCCGTGTTCAAGTTCACCCTGCAGAACCCGCTCTCGGTCCAGGACGCGCTCGACCTGGTCACCCACCAGGCCGGCGAAAACGTCACCTGGACGATCAAGCACGACGCGATCCTGGTCACCACCAAGGCCAAGGCGCGCGGTCGCCCGGTGGTGGTCAACCACGACGTCAACGACCTGGTCTTCGGTCTGACCGACTTCCTCGGGCCGCGCATCAACCGCCTGCGTCTGCTCGCCGACATGACCGACGAAGACGGCGGCGGTCCCTTCGGCGGCATCGGCGAGAAGCCGAACCTGATCGAGATCAGCCAGGTCTCGACCTTGATCCAGGAGAACGTCGCGCCGGGCACCTGGGAAGAAGAAGGCATCTCGATCGACGAGGGCGAGGGCTACCTGATGGTGGTCCACACCCCCGAGGTGCAGAAGCAGGTCAGCGAGTTCCTGAACGACCTGCGCCGCTTCTCCTCGTCGCTGGTCGCGATCGATTCGAAGTTCATGACCGTCGGATCCAACTGGATCCAGGAAATCGGTGTCGATTTCCGCGGCCTGGAGAACCCGGGCTCGCCGTTCAAGAACATGGACGACGTCACCAACGGTCTCGAGGACAACGCCTCGAAGGGCCTGGACAACAACGGCACGGGCGCGCCTTCGGGCCAGCCGTCCTCGGGCTTCTTCTACGACGATGGCGGAGACGGAGACGCCAAGGGCCGCACGGAGAATTTCTTCGACAACGCCTTGGGCTCCGCGATCTCGAGCATCGGCGGCCTGACCACGCAGATCACCTTCCTCAACGACCTCGAGGTCTCGGCGATCCTGCACGCGGTCGAGAAGTCCCAGGACTTCCAGCTGATCAACGACCAGATGCTCTCGGTGCACAACACCCAGCGCGCCTATGTGTCGGTGGTCAACCAGCAGGCCTACATCCAGGACTTCGACGTCGAAGTCGCACAGTTCCAGGCCGTCGCGGATCCGCAGATCAACATCCTGACCGAGGGTGTCGTGCTCGACGTGCGGCCGACGATCCACCACGACCGCAAGTACCTGACGCTGGAGATCCAGCCGACGGTGGCCAAGGTCGTCGCCCTGCGCAACTTCTCCAGCACCCTGGGCGGCAACACCTCGCCGGTCGAGTTCCAGCTGCCCGAGCTGCAGGTCCAGAGCGTGTTCACCACCGCGGTGATCCCCGACGGCGCGTCGATTCTGCTCGGCGGCTTGTCCAACATCCGCAACATCGAGCGGCGCGCGGAGGTGCCGTGGCTCGGCAAGATCCCGCTCGTCGGCTGGCTGTTCCGCGACGAGGGCTACAACGAAGAGAACAAGAGCTTGATGATCCTGATCCGCGCCCACATCACGGACGTCAACGACGAGCTCAAGCGCCTCGAGCACAAGCAGTAGCTCGGGCCTTCGAAACGAACCACGGGCCGCGTCCCCCACCCGGGACGCGGCCCGTGTCTTTTGCGCCGTTTCCTTCGCCGCGCGACGGCGAGGCGCTGCTGGCGCTTGCCTCCCGAAGTCCCGCTCGCGTAGCCTCCTTCGCCATGGCGCAGCTCTCGGCAGTCCTGTTCGACATCGACGACACGCTGTGCGCGACCACCGAGTTCGCGAAGCTGGCGCGCCGCAATGCGATCGAGGCCATGGTCGAGGCGGGCCTGAAGGCTCCAGTCGACGAGGTCATGGCCGAGCTCGAGGAGGTCATCGCCGAGTTCAGCTCCAACTACGAGCACCACTTCGACAAGCTGCTCCTGCGCCTGGGACCGCAGGCTTACGAGCACAGAAATCGCGCGCTGGTGGTCGCGGCCGGCATCGCGGCCTACCACGACACCAAGTTCCGCAAGCTCGGCACCTTCCCCGGCGTGCAGAAGCTCTTCGCCGACATGAAGCGCGCCAGGCTGCGACTGGGCGTGATCACCCACGGCCTGGAGGTCAAGCAGGCCGAGAAACTGGTGCGCCTGGACCTGGTCAAGTACCTCGACCCCGAGGCGATTTTCATCTCGGACCAGGTCGGCATCAACAAGCCCAATCCCAAGCTCTACGCGCATGCCTTGCGGCGCATGGGCCTCGCGGCGGCGCAAGTCATGTACGTCGGCGACAACCCGAGCCACGACGTCGCGCCGCCCAAGAGTCTGGGCATGATCGCGGTGTGGGCTGATTTCTCGACCAAGCATCCCGCGGGAAGTGTCGAGCCCGACCACCGCATCCACAGCTTCGACGAGCTGCGCACGATCCTGCGCGAGCGCTACGCCGTCAAAGTGTAGGGAGGGAGCCAGGTGAATTCGTCCGGAGTCGTGAGGCCTGTCTCGCCTGCGCTGCGCGCAGGCGAGACAGGCCTCACGACTCCGGACGAATTCACCTGGCTCCGTACTGGCATGATCGCGACCAATCCGCCGCGCGCACGAGCCGCTGAGCCGCCGGCGAAGTCGGCTCACGCAAGACGACTTCACTAGCTCCGCGCTCGACCACGCGACCAGCCTCGAGCACGATCACGCGCTGCGCACACCAGCGAGCAAGAGCCACGTCGTGCGTCACCCAAACCGCCGCGAGACCGCGCTCGCGCACCAAGGCCCCGACGCGGTCGACGAGCTGCGCCGCAATCGACGCATCGAGGCTGCTCGTGGGCTCGTCGAGCAAGAGCAAGCCCGGCTCGAGCGTCAGCGCCCGAGCCAGGCTGGCGCGCTGGCGCTCGCCGCCGGAGAGCTGGTGCGGCAGGCGCGCTGCAAGGCGCTGAGCGAGGCCGCTGGCCTCGATCGCCGTGCGCGCACGATCCAGAGCCGCCGCCGCGGAAACCCCACGGTGCGCGATCCAGGGCTCGGCCACCGACTCGAGCACGCTCGCGCGCGGGTCCAGCGAAGCCCCAGGATCCTGGGCGATCCAGCCGATACCCGCTCGCGCGATCCGCCGATCGGCTTCGCTGGCCGAGAGCATCTCGATCGTCCGCCCGCCGTGCGTGACCGCCACCTCGCCGCGCGCCGAGGGCTCGAGACCGAGCAGGGCGCGCAGCAGCGTCGACTTGCCGCAACCTGACTCGCCGACCACGGCCAGGATCTCTCCCTGATCCAGATCGAAGCTGACGTCCACCAGCGCAAACGGCTCGCGCCTGCCCTGCTCGAACAAGCCCCGCCGATCCGGGCTCGCGCCGAGCTGGCGCACGGAGAGCACGCGGCCCTCGGCGCTCACAGGTTCACCGCCTTGTCGACATAGTGGCAGGCCACCCAGTGCTTCGCGCCATGCAGAGCGAGGGGCGGGTCGACGCTGCGGCAGCGCTCATCCGCCAGCGGGCAGCGCGGGCTGAATCGGCAGGCATGGTGCTTCGCGCCGCGCTCCTCAGCCGCCGGCGGGAGAGCCGCCAGAGCGCGGCCGCCGCTCGTTCCATGCGGCAGCGAGCGCAGCAGAAGCCTCGTGTAAGGATGCAGCGGATGGTCCGCGAGCTCGCGCGAAGGCCCCGATTCGATGACGCGGCCCGCGTAGAGGATCAGCGTGCGATCGGCGCGCGCCGCGACCGCTTGCAAGTCGTGCGAGATCCACAACAGCGCCAGCTTGCGCTCGCGCCGCAAGCGATCGAGCAGATCGATCAAGCCGCGGGCGTGGACCGGATCGAGCGAGCTGGTCGGCTCGTCGGCGATCAACAAGGCCGGCCCGCGCGCGAGGCCCGCCGCGATCGCGGCACGCTGTCGCTGACCGCCGGACAAGCGTTCCGGCAGCTCGCGCGCGAGCTCCGCCGCATCCGCCAGGCCTGCCTCGCGCAAGAGCTCGAGCGCGCGCGACGCGACGCGCTCCGCGGGCTCGGCCCCCAGGATCAGCAGCTCCTCGATCTGCGACCCGAGGCTCGACAAGGGATCGAAAGCCGCCTGCGTATCCTGAGGCACGTACCCGATCCGGGTCCCGCGCAGATCGCTCCAGGCCTGGGGATTGCGCAGATCCAGCGTGCGGTCCTCGAAGCGCACCTCGCCCGCGAGCACCCGCGCGTTCGCGGGCAGCAGTCCCAGGAGGCACAGGCCCAGCGTGGACTTGCCCGAGCCGCTCTCGCCGACCACGGCCAGCGTCTCTTCGCGCGCAAGGTCGAAATCGATGCCCTCGATCGCCATGGCCAGGCCGCTGCCGCTCGCGTAGGCGACGCTGAGGTGGCGCACCGACAGGATCGGTTGCTTGGACGCGCTCATGGCAGGCCTGCCTCGGTCCGGGGATCGAGGGCGTCGCGCACGCCCTCGCCGACCAGGTGGATCGAGAGGATCGCCGCGAACAACCACAGTCCCGGGAACACCGCGAGCCACCAGGCGTCGCCGCCGCGCGCATCGGCGAGCAGGCCGCCCCAGGAAGGCGCGGGATGCTGGATGCCGAAGCCCAGGAAGGCCGCCGAGCTCTCCAGCACTAGTCCGCCAGAGAGCACAAAGCTCGCCGCGACCCACACCGGACCCATCGAGTTGGGCAGGACGTGCTGGCGCAGCACGCGCGCCCTGGAAAATCCCGCGGCGGTCGCGGCGCGCACGAAGGCCATCTCGTGGACGCGCATCGCTTCCGCGCGCGCGAGCCGGGCGATGTGCGTCCAGCCGATGGCCGCGATCACCAACGGTATGGTCCAGCGCGAATTCGCTGCGCGCGCTGGCAGCAGGGAGATCAATCCGAGCAGCAGCACCAGGGTCGGGAAGGATTGCAGGAGCTCGATCGCTCGCGAGACCAGGGTATCGGTCAAGCCGCGCAAGGCGCCCGCCGCGAGTCCGAGCAAGGACCCGATCCCGACCATCAACACGGCCGCCAATCCGGCGACCGCGAAGCTCGTGCGTCCCGCGTAGAGCAGTCTCGCCAGCAGGTCGCGGCCGAGCGCGTCCGTTCCGCACCAGTGCCGCGACGCAACGCGCGGCGCCTGCATCGAGTCCTCGAGATGAGTCTCGCTGGGACCGAAGGCGATCGGCGGGAACACCGACGCGGACTGCGCATCGGCGGCGATCCGGGCTTTCCACAAGCTCGTGTCCAGTTCGGTGCTGCCGCGCGGAAACAGAGTCGAGAGCAGCCCGGCGAGCAGCGCGAAAACCAAGAGCAGCGCGAGGCGCGAGCGGATCGATCGCGCCGGAACGAGACGTGTCCACCAGGGAAATCCCGCCAGGCCGAGCCACAGGAAGATCAACGTGACGTCGGTCGAAGTCAGCGCCGCGAACAGCGGCCAGGAGCGGCGGACGACGATTCCGTCTGCTGAGGTCGAGGAGCTCTCCCATGTGGGCCTCGCGTCGCTGGCGAGCTTGCTCAACTCCAGGCCGAGGGTTTCGCAACGCGCCGCGTCGTGGGCACGACTGGCTTCACCGAGTGCCTTGGCACTCCGCTCGAGCGCGGCCAGGGCTTCGATCGCGGCAGGGCTGCGCTTTCCGTCCAGCGCGCCCTGCAGCAGATCGATGCGCGACGCGAGCGCGCGTTCCTCGGCTTCGAAGGTTGCCTGGGATCCCGGCTGCGAGGCAGCCGCGGCTTTCGCCGAATCGACGAAGCTGCTCGCGATCGGCGACAAGAGACTCAACGCCTGGCGCACGCCCGCCGTGTCGCGCAGCTTGGCGAAGTAGGGCCGGTCGTTGGCGAGCAGCGGCGCGAACACCGTGAGCCCGATGCACAAGAGCAGCGCGCGCCAGGCAAGCCGCGAAGTCTTCCGCGACTGGAACGCGCCGGCGAAGCGCGACCAGGGCCCCCGCTCGTGATCGAAGACCTCAGCGCGCGCCATGGCGGATCCGCGGGTCGAGCGCGGCGTGCAGGAGGTCGGAGAGCAGGAGACCGACGCTGGCGAAGAGCGCGCTGACCAGCACGATGCCCGTGACCACGTCGTACTCGCGCTGGATCAGTCCGCGGTGCAGATACGTCCCCATGCCCGGGATGTCGAAGATCGTCTCGATCAGCACCGATCCGCCGACGAGCACCGGAATCACCTGGCCCAGGTGCACGCACAGCGGCGCCGCGGCGTTGCGCAAAGCGTGGCGCCAGACGATCTGCCGCTCGGGGATTCCGCGCGCGCGCAGGGCGCGGATCCAGTCCGACTCGAGTACTTCGATCATCGACGCGCGGGTCTGGCGCGAGACGTAGGCCGCCACGGCGTAGGAGGCGCACAGGACCGGCAGGATGGCGGCGAGCAGGATGTCGGATGCGGCCACGCCTGCTCCCGCCGGCCACAAGACGGGCAACCACTCGAGCCCGCGCCGGCCAAATAACGTCTGCAGCAAGACGCCTGCCCAGAACACGGGCATCGCGTAGAGCAGAAACGTCGCAAGCGTGATCGCTCGATCGCTGCGCTGGCCGCGGCGCGTGGCGCTGAACACGCCGAGCGGAATCGCAATCAAGTACCCGAGCAGCAGCGACACCAGCATCAAGGGCAGGGTGATCCGCAAACGCTTCGCGATCTGCGCGCCGACGCGCACCCCCGGCTGCAACATCTCGCCGCCGAGATCGCCAGTCAAGAGCCCGCCCCAGGCCCGCTCGCCGCTGCCGCCGAACCACGGATGTCCGCGCTCGGACAGATCGAAGGGCCCGAGGTAATCGAGGTACTGCTTCCACAAAGGCTGGTCGAGCAGATGCTCGTGACGGAAGCGCTCCAGACTCGCGGCCGAGCCGGGACCGGTGCTCTGCATCGGATCACTCGCCGCTTCGAGCGGCGATCCCGGAGCCAGATGCAAGAGCGCGAAGGCCAAAAGACTCGCCAGCAAGAGCGTCGGCAGAGTCCAGGCAAGTCGCTTCAGGCAGTAGCGGATCAACGTTTCCTTCTGCGCTACTTCTTCGGGCGTTCGATCACGTACCAGCGCCGGATCGAGTAGCCCGGATCGAGCACGAAACACTCGAGGTTGCGCACGCGCTTCGACATCGCGAACTTGCGCGGCACGTTGACGCCGAACATGTACGGCTGAAGCGCATACACGCGCCGCTGCAGGTTCGAGAAGAGCTGCTTCTGGCGCGCGGGGTTGATCTCGACCTGGATTTCGTCGATCAACCGGTCGACGTCAGGGTCGCTCAAGCCTGCGTGGTTGGAAGTCTCGCCCTGCGAGGTCTTCGAGTGCCAGGCCTGCTCGGGATCGACGACCGGCGGAGTGATCCAGCCCATCGAGAGCGAGTCGTAGTCGCGCTTGTGGACCTGCGCCGACATCGCGCCCCACTCGAGCGATTCGAGCTTCAGCGTGACTCCGACCTTGGCGAGATTGGCCTGGAATGCCTGGGCGAAAAGCTCGCTGGTCGGGTTGTTCGACGGATACAGGAAGCGGATCGACAAAGGCTGACCCCCATGGTCGGCGATTCCGTCGTTGTCGCGGTCGTACCAGCCCGCCTCGGCGAGCATCGAACGCGCGCGCTCGAGATCGAAGGGCAGCGGCGCGAGGGTCTTGTCGTACGCAGGCCCGTCGAGGAACTGCTCGCCGGTGACGCGCTGAGCGAGTCCCTTGTAATAGCTGGCGATGAACGCGTCCCAGTCGAAGCACATGCCGAGCGCGGTGCGCACGCGCACGTCTTTCAGCTGCTCGCGCGCCATGTTCCAGGCCGTGTAGGTGAACTGCGGTCCGTAGGAATAGCCCTTGTAGTAGCGCGACGTGAAAGCCTCGCTCTCGGTTCGCGCGCCGAAATAGTCCTCGCCCTTCATGCGGTCGAAGAAATCGAGCTGGCCCTCGAGCAGCGCGGTCATCGCCGCGGTGTCGTTCATCATGCGCCAGACGATCTCGTCGACGTGTCCGCCGTTCTGCTGATCGTAATAGCCGTCCCAGCGCTTCGCGACGATCGCGGTGTCGCTCCACTCGACCATCTTGTACGGACCGAGGCCGACCCACATGCGGTTCGCGGGATGCTCGGCGATGAAGCGTGCCTGCTCTTCGTCGCTCGCGCCGGGTTTCTTTGCGGGATTGCGCTCGTCAGAGAGGTCGTAGAGATGCGCGGGCAGGATCGGCATGCCATCGAAGAGGTTTCTCGCGAGGAAATAGGGCTGCGCGAAAAAGAACTTCACGTGGCTCGGCTCCGCCGACTCGAAGCGCACGATCTTGTCGAACTGAGCGCGCTTGTCGTCGCATTCGACGAAACGATTCTTCAGGCAGCGCATCGTGAACATCACGTCGCGCGCGTCGAAATCGGCACCGTCCTGCCAGTGAACGCCCTGGCGCAATTCGAAGTCGTAGACGGTGCCGGGCAACAGACGTTGGCCGGGGAGCTTCGGGATCTTGACCCTTTGCACCGTGCGCCGGCCGGGCGAGACAGCTCTTTCCACCCAGACATCGCCGGCATCGTCGATGTGCCCGATCTTCACTTCCTTTCCGGTCGTGACGTCTCCCCCTTCGGGGACGAGCTGATCCAGGACTTCGTAGCGATTCGCCAGCGCCGGCACGTACTCCCACGTCGCCATGTCCTGGCGCAGCAGACCCTCGTGCATCTCGTTCCACATGCGCCGCGTCACCGCGGAGTTGTCGATCATGTAGTTGAGACTCTTCGGGAAGTTCGGCAGGTGCACGACCACGCGTCCGCCGTCGACCGGCGCGGGCAGCTTGTCGCGCTTGGGATCGAAGCCCGGGTAGAATGCATCCGCGACGACCGGCGCGAGCGGCTTCTGCGCGACCGCGGCGGGCGCGGGTGCTTGCTCCGCCGGCTTCGGCGTCTGCGCCAGCGCGACCTCTTCCGGCCCGCAAGCCGCGACCAGGAAAAGGCCCGCCGCCGCGACTCTTCCGAGCGCTCGTGGAAGGGCGACCTGCACGATCCCATGCATGAACGAACGCAGGCGTTCCACGCGCGCGAAGCTAGGTGTACCGGGCCCGAGCGTCAAGCGTCCAACTCCTTGGATACGCGCAACTTGCGGCACATCTTGCAGCGTGTAGCATGCGTCGATGACCCTGGCAGGACGCGCGCGGAGATGGCTGTGGACAGCTCCCGCGGCCGTGTTGCTCGCCGGATTCGCCTGGGCGATCGCGGTGGCCGGCAGGAGCCACCTGCCTGGCGCGGATTTCACGTTCAACAACAACTCCGAGGTCAGTACCCTCGACCCCGCCCTGGTTTCGAGCATCCCCGAGGGCCGCATCCTGCGCGCGTTGAGCGAGGGCCTGGTGATCCGCGACCCCGAGACCCTCGCGATCCTGCCCGGCGCCGCCGCGACCTGGGAGACCGCGGACGAGGGCCGTCGCTGGACCTTCCACCTGCGCCCCGGCATGCGCTGGTCGAACGGGAACCAGCTGACGGTGGCGGACTTCGCGTTTTCCTTCCAGCGATTGCTCCTGCCCGCGACCGCCTCGCCCTACGCGAGCTTCCTGTTCGCCGTCGTCGGCGCCAAGGAATACCACGCCGGCCGCGGGGCGGCGGGTGCGGCGAGCTGGAATGACGTCGGGATCAAGACGCTCGACCCGCTGACCCTCGAGTTCCAGCTCGAGAGCCCCAGGCCGTATTTCCTGCACCTGCTGGCCAGCACCGCGCTCCTGCCCGTGCACATGCAGAGCCTGCAGGCGATGCGCCAGCGCTTTCCCGACAGCTGGACCACGCAGTGGCTGCGACCGGAGAACCTGGTGTGCAACGGCCCGTACACATTGGCCTCGCGGCGCATCAACGACCGGATCCGGCTGGCCAAGAACCCGCGCTACTGGGATGCCGACAACGTCGCCTTCGAATCGATCGACGCACTGGCGGTCGAGCACGGCGGCACGGCGCTCAACATGTACCTGACCGGCGGCTGCGACTGGATCGACGGCAACGTGCCGCCGCTGTACGTGAACCAGATGCTCGGGCGCGAGGATTTCCGGCCCAAGGCTTCGCCGTATCTCGGCCTGTACTTCTATCGCTTGAACTGCACGAAGCCGCCGCTCGATGACGCGCGCGTGCGCAAGGCCTTGGCCTTCACGATCAACCGCGAGGAAGTGTGCGAGAAGCTGCTCAAGGCCGGCCAGGAGCCCTGCTACACCTTCGTGCCCTGGGGCAAGCTCGGCAGCTACGAATCGCCGCTCGCGGAGAATGCAAGCGTGCCGCTCGCGCGGCGCCTTCTGGGAGCCGCCGGATACAACAAGGACCATCGCGTCCCGCCGCTCTCGATCCACTACAACACGGCCGAGAGCCATCGCGACATCGCCGAGGTGATCGCGCACACCTGGAACCAGACCCTGGGCATGCAGGTCGGCCTGGCCAATCAGGAGTGGAAGGTCTGGCTCGACAGCCAGACGCGCCTCGATTACCAGATCTCGCGCTCGTCGTGGATCGCCGACTATCCCGACGCGAGCTCTTTCCTCGGCGTGTTCACCAGCGACAATCCGAACAACCGCACGGGATGGAAGAACGCGGCCTTCGACGACTTGATGGCGCGCTCGGAGCGCGAGGCGGATCCCGAGCAGCGCAATCTCCTGCTCTACAAGGCCGAGCGCATCCTGCAGGACGAGATGCCGGCGATCCCCATCTATTCCTACGTGGCGCAGAACGTGGTCAACCCGCGCCTCGGCGGCTTCGGCAACAACCCGCTCAACGAGCAGAATCCGAAGTTCTGGTACTGGAAGGACGATGACGAGCTCTGGCAGGACCGGCGCAAGCGCGTGAGCTCGATGCGGATCGTCGATGCGCCCGGGCCCACGGCGGGCCTGTATTCGAAGGCGGCGCGCAAGGCGCGCGGATCGTGATCGGTTTCCTGCTGCGCCGTCTCGCGTGGTTCGCGCTCACGCTCTGGTCGGTCGTGACCGTGGCGTTCTTTCTCATGCGCGCGGCACCCGGCGGGCCGTTCAGCGTCGAGCGCTCGCTCGCGCCGAGCATCGAAGCCGCGCTGCGCTCGCGCTACCACCTCGACTGGCCGATGTGGAAGCAGTACCTCGCCTACATCGGCCCCTTCGACCTCGGGCCGAGCGGCTGGATCCACGGCGACGGCAGCCATCCCTTCGCCGGCGTGCTCTCCGGCGACTTCGGACCGTCCTTCAAGTACCGCGACTTCAGCGTCAACGACGTCCTCGCTCAATCCTTGCCCGTGTCGCTGGAGCTCGGCCTCGCCGCGCTGTGCTTCGCGGTGGTGATCGGCGTCAGCGCGGGACTCCTGTGCGCCCTCTTCCCGCGCGGGAAGCTGGATCTGTCGCTGCGCATGGCCGCGACCGCGGGCATCGCGATCCCCAACTTCGTGCTCGCCTCGCTGCTGATCCTCTTGTTCGTGTTCCTGATCCCGATCTTCCCGGTCGCGGGCTGGGGCGGCCCGAGCCATTTGATCCTGCCCGCGGTCGCGCTCGGCACGCCGGTGGCAGCCTACATCGCGCGGCTGGTGCGCGCCGGATTGTTCGACGCGCTGAGCCAGGACTTCGTGCGCACCGCGGTCGCCAAGGGCATGCCGACGCGCGTGATCGTGCTGCGCCACGCGCTGCGCCAGGGCCTGCTGCCGGTGGTGAGCTACCTCGGTCCGGCAGCCGCGGGCATCCTGACCGGCAGCCTGGTGATCGAGAAGATCTTCTTCATCCCTGGCACGGGCCAGCACTTCGTCAACAGCGCGCTCAACCGCGATTACACCCTGGCGATGGGTGTCACGATCCTCTACACGGCCCTGGTCTTCGGGTTGAACACGCTGGTCGACGTGATCTACACGCTGCTCGATCCGCGCATCCCGTTGGAGGAAGCGTGAGCAAGGGCGCACCGCAATCGCGCTGGAATCTTCCGGCGGCTCCGATGGAGGCCCTGCTCGAGCGCTTGAAGAAAAAGCGCAGCCAGGGTCTGTGGAGCATCGCCTGGCAGCGCCTGCGCAAGGACCGCACGACCTGGTTCGCCTTCGTGTTCCTCCTGTGCGTCGGCGGCTTGAGCCTGCTCGCGCCCGTGCTGCCCCTGCCCTCGCCGATCGCGATGCACATCGGCAAGGAGCCGCTGCCGCCGCAGGTGCCGTGGTCCGCGGAGGGTCGCGCGCAGTTCGAGCCTCAGTACTGGACGCTCTCGTCGCTCGACAAGCGCCTGGTCGGACTGCGCCAGCTGGCCTTCAAGCAATGGCAGACGGGTCCGTACCTCGGCACCGATTCCAAGGGACGCGACCTGCTCTCGCGCCTGGTCTGGGGCAGCCGCACTTCGCTGTTCGTCGCGCTGGCGGCGGCGCTGACCAGCCTGGTGATCGGCGTCTTGTACGGAGGCTTCGCGGGCCTGGTCGGCGGCCCCGTCGATCGGATCATGATGCGCATCGTCGATGCGCTCTACGCCCTGCCCTTCACCTTCGTGGTGATCTTCGCCCTGGGATTGCTCGGCTCGCTGCACTCGGTGGCGGGCATCGGACGCGAGGCCGTGTTCTTCATCGCGATCGGAGCCCTGTACTGGCTGACCATGGCGCGCGTGGTGCGCGGCCAGGTCTTGTCCTTGAAGCGCTCCGAGTTCGTGCTCGCCGCACGCGCTCAAGGCGCGGGGCCGCTGCGCATCCTGTTCACGCACGTCGTGCCCAATGTGCTGTCGGTCGTGGTCGTCTATCTGACCTTGACCATTCCGTCGGTGATGCTGTCGGAAGCGTTCCTTTCATTCCTCGGCCTGGGTGTCGAGCCGCCGAAAGTCAGTTGGGGCCTGCTCGCGGTCGACGCGCTCGAAGCCGCGAGCCCCTTGAACGTCTACTGGTGGCTGATCCTGTTCCCGGCCCTGGCGATCGGCTGCGTGCTGCTGGCGCTCAACATGCTCGGCGACGGTCTGCGCGACGCCCTCGATCCGCACAGCGACCGCCGCGGGGTGCAGACGTGAAAGTGCTCGAGGTCAGAAGCCTGCGCGTGCGCTTCGACACGCCGGCCGGACCGTTGCAGGCCGTCGACGAGTTCTCGCTCGAGCTGGAGGCCGGCGAGACCGTGGCCCTGGTCGGCGAATCGGGAAGCGGCAAATCGGTGGCGAGCCAGGCGATTCTCGGCCTGATTCCGCGGCCTCCCGGCGTGATCGAGACCGGCGAGGTGCTGCTCAGCGGCGAGAACCTGCTCAGCGCTTCGCCCGAGCGCCTGCGCCAGATCCGCGGCCGCGAGATCGCGATCGTGTTCCAGGATCCGACCGCTTCGCTGCATCCCTTGCTGCCGATCGGCCTGCAGATGTCGGAAGTGCTCGAGGTGCACGAAGGCCTGTCGCGCCGCGCCGCGCGGGTGCGCTGCGCCAAGGCGCTCGGCGAGGTCGGCTTGTCGGATCCCGAGAAGCGCCTCGATTCCTATCCGCACGAGCTGTCCGGCGGAATGCGCCAGCGCGTGCTGATCGCCATGGCCCTCTTGTGCAACCCCAAGGTCTTGATCGCCGACGAGCCGACCACCGCGCTGGACTCGACCGTGCAGGTCCAGATCCTGGAGCTGCTGCGCAAGCTGCAGCACGAGCACGGCACCGCGATCCTGTTCGTCTCGCACGACTTAGGGCTGGTTGCGCGCGTCGCCAAGCGCGTGCAGGTCATGTACGCGGGCCGCGTGGTCGAGATCGCCGATGCCGAGGAGCTGTACGCGCGCCCGATGCACCCCTACACCCTGGGCTTGCTGCAGAGCGTGCCCAAGCTCTCGCGCTCCGGCGAGGTGCGCCTCGAATCGATCCCCGGCGCGCCGCCGGATCCCTTGCAGCACGTCGTGGGCTGCGCCTTCGCACCGCGTTGCAGCTTCGTCGTCGACCAGTGCACCAAACACCGGCCGCCGCTGGCCGCCACGGCGCGCAGCGTCTTGGACGTCGTGCTCGTCGGCGGCCGGCGCTCGGCCTGCTTCGAGCGCGAGCGCGTCGGCCGCACGGTGACCAAGCCCGGCGCCCTGCCTGGCGATCTCGGGAGGATGCGGTGAGCCCGCCCCTGTTGGAGCTGCGCAAGCTCAGCGTGCACTTCGCGCTGGGTCCGCGGTCGTGGACCGGCAAGCCGCGCACCATGGTCCACGCGGTCGACGATCTTTCGCTGACGCTCGAGCGCGGCGAGTCGCTCGGGCTGGTCGGCGAATCGGGCTGCGGCAAGTCGACCGTCGCGCGCGCGATCCAAGGCCTGGTCAAGCCGGTCTCTGGAGCGGTCCTGCTCGACGGCGTCGAGCTGGGAAAGCTGCGCGGCAGAGCGGCGCGCGAGGCGCGGCGTCGCGTGCAGATGCTGCACCAGGATCCCTACTCGTCGCTGGATCCGCGGCGCACCGCGCTGGAGAGCGTGGTCGAGCCGCTGTCGATCCAAGGCATGTTCAAGCCGCGCGAACGGCGGCTGCGCGCTCTGGTGCTGCTCGAGCTCGTCGGACTCGACCCGGCCCAGGCGACGCGCTTCCCGCACGAGTTCTCGGGCGGTCAGCGCCAGCGCATCGCCCTGGCCCGCGCCCTGGCGCTCGAGCCGGAAGTGCTGCTGCTCGACGAGCCCACCAGCGCCCTCGACGTGTCCGTGCAGGCGCAGGTGATCGAGCTGTTGAGCGACCTGCAGCGGCGCTTCGGCCTCGCCTACCTGTTCATCTCGCACGACCTGGCGCTGGTCAGGCACTTGTGCACGCGCGTCTGCGTCATGTACTTCGGCCGGCTGGTCGAGTGCGCGCCGCGCGACGAGCTGTTCGTGACCCCGCGCCATCCCTACACGCAGATGCTGCTCGCCTGCGCGCCCCTCGCCGATCCGGAATTCGAGCGGGCCCGCGAGCAGGCCTCGATCACCGGCGAAGCGCCGTCGAGCTCGAATCCGCCGAGCGGCTGCTCCTTCCATCCGCGTTGCCCGCGGAAAATGAACGTCCCCGGCAATCGCTGCGCGCGCGAACGGCCCGAACTCCACAACGACGGTGTCCGCGAGCGCGCCTGCTTCTGGATCGAGCAGACCTAGCCCGTTCGTGGCTCTTAGCGGTGCGTTGGATTCCAACCCGGAGGGGTGTGGATCAGGAGCAGACGGCCGGACCACATCGATCCCGCGTCGCCGCCTTGGAGCAGCAGTCGGTACTGGCGCACCGGCATGCCGCTGATTCCGCCCTCGGTCCAGAACAGTCGGCGTTGGCGCGCGAGCCACGGCCAGTTCGGGTCGAGCTCGAATCCAAGACCATCCAGCGTCTCGACGCGCGCCAGGAGCTTGCCCTGGTCGTCGCTGATCCAGGCCGTGTCGCCGCGGGCGTCGGGATGCGAGAAGTCCGGCCGTCTGCCCGCGGGCAGCAGGGCCAGGTCCAGCAATCCGCACCAGGCAGGGAGATCGCCGTTCAAGGTCTCGATGCGCGCCAGCGAAGCGAAATAGACCGGACTGTCGTCCTGCCGCTTGTCTTCGCCGGCCGCGACCTCGCTCGAGCGGGCTTCGGATTTCACGAGCTGCTCGCGCAGCGCCGAGTGGGCGCCCAGCCTGTCCTGAAGCTCGCGCGGCGTCGGAGCGCCGGGCTCGGTCTCGAGCGCGCTCCCTCCGTCTTGCGTGCCCCCGCCTTCGGGGAAATTGGATTCCATCCAGCGCTCGGCTTCGGCGAGGACGACCTCGGGCGCGGGCGACTGGTCGGGCTGCAGGTCGAATTGCGTGAAGCCGTCGGTCTCCGACCGGACGCGTGCATCGAGGCGCTCCGCCTGTGCGCTCCACGTCGGAAGATTGCGCATGACCGGACGTCCATCCGCGAGGGAGGTCAGTCCATCCTCCGCGGGCGCAGCGCCGCTAGCCCTCGTTTCTTCAGCCAGAACCGGCCCTCTGCGGGCGGACCAAGCCGAGTACAAGAGCGCCACGACCAGGACGTAGAGCAGGATGCGGTGCATGGAATGTGAGGGCCCCAGGCGTGGGCCCCAACAATCTGATTAGGAGACGAGGCCTTGACCAGGACAGGTTTCCTGATTCGTCGAATTCGAGTCCCGATTCCTGGGATCCAGGTACCTCGAATGAATCACACCAGGCCTGTCGCGGCCACGGGCCGATCTCCTCTACCAGCCTACTTCGAAATCAGGAAATGCGCGATGTCGCCTTCGCGCATCGCGTAGTCGCGGCCCTCGCTGCGCAGCTTCCCGGCGGCCTTGATCGCCGCCTCGCTCTTGAAGCTCTCCAGGTCGTCGAGCGAGTAGACCTCGGCCCGCACGTAGCCCTTTTCGAAGTCCGAGTGGATCACGCCGGCCGCCACCGGGCCGGTATCGCCCTTGTGGATGGTCCAGGCGCGGATTTCGATCTTTCCGGCCGTGTAGAAGGTCTGCAGTCCGAGCAGGTCGTAGGCCTTGCGGATCAGCCGGTGCAGCCCGGGCTCGGCAAGGCCCAGATCGGCCAGGAAACCCGCGCGGTCGGCGGCTCCCATCGTCATCAGCTCGCCTTCGAGATCGCCGCAG
>DATHET010000169.1:0-20187 GCA_035490315.1 Planctomycetota bacterium | reverse complement strand
CCCGGGCGACTGGCTGCCCTGGGGACCGGGCGCGCTGGATTACTGGTCGGAGCCCGCGGGCTACGCGAACGGAAGCGGCGGCACCGTCAAGGATTCCGCGCACGGCGTGTCCTCGGCGACGCCTCCGCCCCTGGGATCGGTCGACATGTTCGAGCCGGCGGCTTCGGGCACCGGCAACTGGACGAAGGTCGGCAGCGACTTCGTGCTCACGCCGGGCATGGGCACCTACGACAAGGGCTTCTACCACGAGAAAGCCGACCTCTCGATCATCGCCAACGCGGCGCACACTTCGTGGAAGGCCTACGACGCGAACGACAACGACGTGACCTCGACCATCCCGGCTGGCGCCGTGACCCTGTCGCGGATCTACGACGCGCGCCAGGCGGGCGGGAGCTCGGGCTCGACGACCAAGGTGAAGACCTTGCACGTCGACATGGGCCTGCTCGACATGAGCGGCTCGTGGCCGGCCAACGGGCTCTTGTACTTCGGCTGCGCCGGCAAGGGCACGGGCACGAACGCCAAGGGCGTGCACATGACCAACGGCGGCGCCCTGTCGACGAAGCTCACGGCGGTCAGCGACGGCCCGATCTACGTCCAGGGCGACTACAACATCGTCAACAAGAAGGGCTGCGCGGTGATCGGTGACTCCGTGAACCTGCTCTCGAACAACTGGGACGGAACCAAGACCAAGGGCTCGATCCCGAACGCGGCGCCGACGACCTTCAACATGGCGATCGTCACCGGCAACACGGACACGGTTCCGGGCTCGACCTACTCGGGCGGCTTCGAGAACTTCCCGCGCTTCCACGAGAACTGGGCGGGCGTCAACTGCACGATCAACGGATCGTTCGTCAACTTCTGGCCTTCGCGCTTCGCGACGGGCCAGTGGGGCCTGCCGGGCGTCTACTCGGCGCCGAACCGCTTCTGGGGTTACGACCCGCTGTTCAACCAGGTCGCCAACCTGCCGCCCTTCACGCCGATGACCGTGGTCGCGGTCGACGTGGTCTGCTGGTAGACCGCGCGAGCGCAGTTTCGCGCGGCGGGTCACCACACGGCCCGCCACGCCCGGCGCAGGCCCGCGAGCGTTCAGCGCTCGCGGGCCTGCGCGCATCTGTGACTCCCATCGATCGCTTCGATTTGAGACACTGGCCAGGTGAATGAGCCCAACGCATGGGAGACGCCGCCGCCGGTGCTGCGCATCGAGGGCCTGACCAAGGCCTACGACGACCACACCGCGGTCGATCGGCTCTCCTTCGAAGCCCAGCGCGGAGAGATTCTCGGCCTCGTCGGGCCCAACGGGGCGGGCAAGACCACGACCCTGCGCTCGATCGTCGGGATCCTGCCGGTGAAGGAAGGCCGCGTCTTGGTCTGCGGCTTCGACGTGATGACCCACGAGGCCCAGGCGAAGTCCTGCCTGTGCTGGGTGCCCGACGATCCCCAGCCCTTCGACGCGTTGACGGTCGAGGAGCACATGGAGTTCACGGCCTCGCTGTATTCGGTTCCGGATTGGCGCGTGCGTTCCGAGGCCCTGTTGGAGCGCTTCGAGCTGGTCGAGAAACGCCGCGCCCTGGGCGGCGAGCTCTCGCGCGGCATGCGCCAGAAGCTCGCCCTGGCCTGCGCCTGGCTGATGCGACCGAGGCTGGTGCTGCTCGACGAGCCCTTGACGGGTTTGGACCCGCGCGGGATCCGCTCGGCCAAGCGCGCGATCGCCGAGCTCGCCGCGGAAGGCAGCACGGTGATCCTCTCCTCGCACCTCTTGGAAATGATCGAGGAGCTCGCCTCACGCATCCTGATCCTCGACCGCGGCCGCAAGATCTTCGACGGCACGCTGCAGCACGCGCGCGAGACGATCACCGGCATCGAGGGCGGCTCGCTGGAAGAAATCTTCCTCAAGGTCACCGAGGCCGGGCCCGAGGCCGGCATGTTCGGCGCTTCGACTCCACGGACCCGCGGCCCGGATGGCGGCGGCGGAGCGAGCGGCCCGTGATCGGCGGCCACCCCGCGCTGCGACTGCTCGCGCGGCGCAAGTTCATCGGGATCCTGCGCAAGCAGGTCCGGCGCTTGAAAACGAGCCAGGGCGTGGTGCTGGCGCTGATCGGCTTCGGCGCGATCGCCCTGTGGATCTGGAGCATCCTGGCGCGCAATTCCATCGGCTCCATGCGCGGAGCGCGCACGGTCATGAGCGCGGAGACCGCGCGCTTCTTCGGCATGGTGATCTCGGTGATGTCGCTGGTCAGCGCCCTGTCGTTCCGCGGCCTGTACCTGCCGCGCGAGGAGATCGAGCTGCTGTTCTCCGCGCCGGTCTCGCGCTCCGACGTGATCCGCTACAGGCTGTGGATCTCGCTGTGCAAATCCCTGTTCGGCTCGGTGTTCATGGCGCTGGTCGCGACGCGTTCCGTGCCCGTGCCGGCCTTCGGATTCGTCGGCGTGTTCCTGCTCGGGATGACGCTGCCGCTCGCCGCGCAGATGGTCTCGCTGTTCGCGGGCGACGTCGAGAATCGGTGGATCCAGCGCCTTCCCAAGGGCGCGCTGCGCACGGTCAATCTGCTCGGAATCGTTCTGATCCTGGCTTTCGTATTCTCGCCATCGAGCGGCGGTGGGTCCTCGTTCGAAACGGGATCGACCCAGGACCTGTTCAAGCGCGTCCCCACGATGCCGGTGATCTCCGTTCTGACCCTGCCGATGTGGCCCTGGGCGACTCTCGCCACTTCCGCCTCCCCATCGCAGTTCTTCGCGCTGCTGCCTTTGTGCGTCGTGATCTGGTGGCTCCTCTACCAGGCCTGCGTGCGCATCCCGATCGATTACCGCGAGCTGTCGCTCGAGACCTCGGCCGACGTCGCGCGGCGCCTGTCGCGCCTGCGCCGCGGAACCGGCGGAGCCGCCGCGGGCAAGGCCGATTCCAGCGCCGCGGGTTGGCGCGTCCCGTGGTTGTTCGGGCGCAGCCCCTTCGGCGCGCTCGCCTGGCGCAAGACCGGCACGATCCTGCGCAAGGCTCGCGGCACCTTGATGATCTCGGGCGCGGTGGTGCTGCTGCTCGTGCTGGCCACGATCAAGCTGTTCGAGAACGATCCGCGCTCGAGCCCACTCGGCGCGAGCATCATCATCGGCGCCTTCGGGACGATTTACCTGTGCGCGGGCCTGCGCTTCGATTTCCGCGAGGACCTCGACCGCATGGACGTCGTGAAGTCCTGGCCGATCGCCAGCTGGCAGGTGTTCCTCGCCACGATCCTGCCGGAAGTCGTGCTCGTCGCGGGCTTCGTGATCCTCGCCATCCTCGCGCGCATAGCCTACGCCGGCAGTTTCCCGGTCGAAGTCCTCGGCGTGCTCGCGTTGGTGATCCCGACCGTGCTCGGCTGGGTCGCGATCGACAACGCCGTGTTCCTGGTCTGGCCGGTGCGCCTGACGCCGGGACAGGAGGGCATGCTCCAGCAGGTCGGCCGCTCGATGGTGCTGATGCTGCTGCGCGTGCTGGCGACCTTGATCGTCGGAGGTGTGGTCGTCGCGGGTGTGGCCCTTGCCTGGTATGCGCGGAAGTGGATCGGGTACTCCGAGCAGATGGCGATCATGATCGCGAGCAGCGCGGCGCTCGCAGTCCTGCTCGGGGAGTGCGCTCTCCTGGTCTACCTCGGCGGCAGGGCGCTCTCGCGCTTCGACGTCGCGCGGGATCGCTGACGAAACTGCCCCGCATCGCTGTGCAGGAACCGCGCTAGTCCTTGACCCGGCCGGACTTGTGTCAGGCGCGATCGCGCGCGGCCGCCGCCCCTGCTTTTCCAGCCTGTTCCGCGGCCCGGGCCGGGAAAAAGCACAATCATGCGGGTCAGTTTCCCAGGGCGGCCCGGAAGTGGGGTTCGAGGCGCCGCTTGGTCGCTGCGTTGGTCCAGGCAACGAAGCTGACCGGCGTGGTGCAGTCGATCGGGAAGTCCAAAGTCTCGCCGCCGATCCCGTCGACCACGGCGCCCGCCTCGCGCGCCACGAGCACGGCGCCGGCGAGGTCGTAGGGGTGGGTGGGGACCGACGGGATCTCGGGATGACGCGCTCCCAGGAAAGCGCGCAGGTCGGTGCACATGCGATACACGCCCAGGCTCACGAGGGCGAGCTGGCCGCCGGAGCTGATGTACTGGTCGTCGTAGCAGGCGCGCACGTCGGCGCTCTCGTGTTCCGCGAGGCGCTCGAAGAAGCGCGCTTCGATCGCGGCCAGGGCGGGACGCTGCGCGGGCAGGTAGCGGAAAAAAGAGAAGTAGCCCTGATCCGCGCGCTGGTCGGCTCCCGTGTCCAGACGTCGCTCGGAAAAGAGCGCCTGCGAATCGAGCGCGCGCTCATGGAACGTCGCGCCGCGGCCGCGGATCGCGGAGAGCGCGCGCCAGCGGGCGGCGCGCGAATCGGGAATCTCGGACACGATTCCCAAGGTCAGATCGGCCATGCGCGGCTCGCGGTTTCCCGGCGGCGCGAAGGACACGATGCTCCAGGCCGAGCGCATATCGGTCATCAAGTGGCGCGTCCCGTCGATCGGATCGATCGCGATGCGCGGGCCGCCGTGATCGAAGTCGGGAAGCTCGCGCACTCCGCCGCCGCCCGGGCCGCGGTGCAGCCAGCCCGTGTCCTCGGTCAAGAGCGAAATGTTCTCGTGGCGGGCGGTGCTCGCGAGCCAGCGCTCGAGCACGTCCTCGGCGCATTGATCGATTCCGAAGGTCACATCGCCAGCTCCGGCGCGCAGGGGCCGCGCGAGCTCCGCCAGGCCGTCGCCCGCGAGGGCCTGCTCGATGCGCTCGCGCGCGGCCGTTCGAAGCTGCGCGCACAGCTCTTCGAGACGTGCCTGCCAGCGGATTTCGACCTCGCTTTTCACGGGCTCACGCTAGCAACTCGCGCGAAGCTGCGGGAGGTTGGACGGCTGCGGAACTCTGAGGCTACACTCGCGAATTCACGACACGTCGGCTAGAGAAGGCGCATGCCTTCCACGTTCCCCATGACCAACGTCCGCGACCTCATCATCATCGGCTCGGGTCCCGCCGGCTACACCGCGGCGATCTACGCGGCGCGCGCCAACCTCTCGCCGCTGCTGTTCGAGGGCATGCAGCCCGGCGGGCAGCTGACGATCACGACCGACGTCGAGAACTATCCGGGCTACCGCGACGGCGTGCTCGGGCCGCGGATGATGGAGGACTTCAAGGCCCAGGCGGAGCGCTTCGGCACCGAGATCAAGTTCGAGCAGATCGTCTCGGTCGATTTCTCCAAGCGGCCTTTCGAGCTGAAGAGCGACTTCGACACGTTCCACGCGAACGCGGTGATCATCGCGACCGGCGCCAGCGCCAAGCTGCTCGGCCTGCCCAATGAATCGCTCTTGATGGGCCACGGCGTGTCCGCCTGCGCCACCTGCGACGGAGCCTTCTTCAAGAATCGCGAGGTCATGATCGTCGGCGCGGGCGACACGGCGATGGAAGAGGCGATGTTCCTGACGCGTCACGCGGCCAAGGTCACCGTCGTGCACCGCAGCGAGAGTTTCCGCGCCTCGAAGATCATGCTCGAGCGCGCGCGCAAGAATCCGAAGATCGAATGGCTGCTCAACCGCGAGGTGATCGACATCCTCGCCGGGGACAAGGGCAAGGTGCGCGCGGTCAAGCTGCTCAACACGAGGACCAAGGACTACAACGAGGTCCCGACCGAGGGCATCTTCATCGCGATCGGTCACCGGCCGAATTCCGACATCTTCAAGGGCCTGCTCGACATGGACGAGGTCGGCTACATCCGCGTCCACAACGGCTCGTACACCTCGATCGAGGGCGTGTTCGCCGCCGGCGACGTGGCCGACAAGGTCTACCGCCAGGCGGTGACGGCGGCGGGCATGGGTTGCATGGCCGCGATCGACGCGGAGCGCTGGCTCGAGCTCCAGGAAGCCCACTGAGCCATGACCCGCCCTGCCGCGCACCTCGCGATCTCCGGCGCCGGCACCGGAATCGGCAAGGCGATCGCGCTGCGGCTGGCGAAGACCGGAGCGCGCCTGTCGCTCTTCGCGCGCGATGAAAAGCGCCTGGCTGAGACGGCGCGCGCCTGCAGCGACATGGGCGCGGCGAGCGTGTCCATCCGCGGCTGCGACATCACGAAGAAGGATCAGGTCGAGCGCAGCTTCGCCGAGTTCGCGCGCGAGCACGGGCCGCTCCACGCACTGGTCGCCAATTCCGGCATCGCCGGAGTCAACATCCCGGGCGAGAAGGATCGCTTCGAGGAGATCGTCGCGACCAATCTGATCGGCAATTACAACTGCCTGCGCGCGGCCCAGACGCACCTCGCACCTGGACCCGAGGCGCGCCACCTGATCGTGATCGGCTCGGTCCTGGCGCGCATCGGAATCGCCTACTACAGCGGCTACTGCGCTTCGAAAGCCGGGCTGCTCGGCCTGGTGCGCTCGATGGCGGTCGAGCTCGCGCCGGAAAACGTGCTGGTCAACGCGGTCTGCCCCGGCTGGGTCGACACCGACATGGCCCGCGAGGGTCTGGACGGCATGGCCGCGGGCCTCCGAATGACGCGCGAAGCGGCGAAGGACCTCGCCATGCAGCAGGTGCCGCTGCGCCGCATGGCGGAGCCCGAAGAGGTTGCCGGCATGGTCGCCTGGCTGCTGTCTCCCGACGCGCGCAATATCACCGGCCAGGCGCTGGACATGAACGGCGGCGCGTACATGCATTGACGGGAGCTCCGCGGGGCTCGCTAGACTCTTTCCGTCGATGCGCATCGCCCTCGTCGTCCACGGTTTTCCTCCGCACGAGTGCACGGGCGTCGAGACGCACGTAGCGGCACTGGCGAAGTGTCTCGGCCAGCACGGCGTCGAGGTCGAAGTCTTCGCGCCGCGCAAGGACCCGCGCGCGCCGGAGTTTGCGCAGCGGCGGGAGGCGCGCGAGGGCTACCACGTGACCTGGATCGTGGCGAACCAGACTCCGCGCTCCGCGGCCGAGCACCTCGATCGACCCGGCATGGCCGCGGCCTTCGGCGAGTTCCTCGAGCGGACGCGACCCGCGCTGGTGCATTTTCACCACGTGGTCAAGCTCGGGGTTGGATTGATCGAGGAAACGGCGCGGCGCGGGATTCCGTCGATCTACACGGCGCACGATTATTACCCGATCTGCCATCGCACGGTGCTCGCGCGGCCTGACTTGACGCGCTGCTCGACGCTCCGCGATAGCGCGGCCTGCGCGCGCTGCGACACGGCGGTCAGTTTCCTCAACCGGCAGAATCGCTGGAGCGATTACCACGCGGGCGTGTTGCCGGAATCCTTGCCGGCCGCGGAGCGCACGGAGCTCGCCCGGCTGCTCGAGTCGAGCCGTCCCGCGAGCGAATACTCCGAGTCGATCGAGTCGCGCACGGCCCTCGACCTGCGGCGCAAGGAGGCCTTCGACCTGCTGGATCTGGTGCTGGCTCCGACGCAATTCCTGCGCGCGCAGTTGATTGCCGGTGGCTTCGACGCGGACCGCGTCGTGGTGGATCCCTACGGCATCGAGAGCGCTGCGCTCGAAGCTCTCGCGCCGCCGCGAGACAGCTCCACGCGGCTTCTGACCTTCGGTTACCTCGGCGGCGCGCTCAAGCACAAGGGCCTGCACGTCCTGCTCGAGGCCTTCGCGCCGCTCAGGGACCAGGCGCGTCTCGTGATCCACGCCGATTCGTCGGACCGCGAGTACGTCCACGCCTTGCAGCTGCGCGCCCAGGAGCTCGGCGTCGACTGGCGCGGCGCTTTTGCCGCCGCGGAGCTCGCGAGCGTCCTCGAAGGCATCGACGTGCTGATCGTCCCCTCGATCTGGTGGGAGAACGCGCCCTTCGTGATCCGCGAGGCCTTCGCGGCTTCGCGACCCGTGATCGCGAGCGACACGCCCGCTCTGCGCGAGAGCGTTCGGGACGGCGTCGACGGAGTGCTCGTGCCTCCTGGCGACGTCGCCGCGCTCCACGCCGCGATGCAACGCTTCATCGACGAGCCAGAGCTCTTCAAGTTGCTGATGGGCAACGTCCAGCCGCAGCGCTCGCTCGACGTTCAATGCTCCGAGCTTCTCGAGCGCTACGGGAAGCTGGCGCCCGGGAAGCCGAAGCTTCCGGAAGGAATCCCGGCGAGCGCGCGCGCGTTCACGGAACGCGTGCTCCACACGGAGCAGCTGACGTTGCGCGAGCTCGCGCAAACGGCGTCCGAGGGACTCTCCGCCCTTGCGGCCTCGCTCGGCGTCGATCCCACGCTGGCCCAGCCCGTCGACGTCCGCGAGCTCGCGATCGAGCATCTGCAGGACGCGCGGCGCGAGATCGCCTGGCGCGTGAGCCGCGAGAGCCGCAGCATCGCCGACCTCGAGCGCGAGCGCGAGCTGCGCATGGCCCTCGCGTCGGAGCTCAAGCGCGCCCAGGCCGACGGGGATCAGGCGCGCAATGCACTGCACCGAGCCCAGATCGAGCTTGCGGGTCGCGGGCGCGAGCTCGAGGCCTCCGAGCAGGTCATCGACGCCGCGCGCTCGGCCCTCGCGGAGGAGCAGCGCGCCCACGAAGCCGCGCGCTCAGCTCTCGAAGCGGCCAGGCACGCCCTCGAGGAGGCTTCGGGCTACTGCAACCAGTTCGCGGCCCAGCTCGAGGAGCTGCGCGTCGCCCGCGAAGAGCTGGCGCGAGAGCTGTCGGTCTCGCGCGCCGGCGCGCTGCGGGCCGAGCAGCGCGCGGCCGAGCTCGCCAGCGCCCACACCGACCTCGCGCGGGGGTTCAGCGAGCTCCTGGCCCACGCGCAATGGCTCGAGCAGGAATCCGCCTCCCTCGCGCGGCGTTTCGGCCACGACGCCGTCGCTCTGCACAGCGGCACCGACTTCATCGCGGCGCGCGCCGCGGTCGATCGATTCGAGCGCGAGCTCGCCTGGCGCCGCGGCGAGATGACGGCCGCTCAACGCGAGGGCGGAAGCCTGCTGCGCGCGATCGTGCGCCGCAGCGGCCTCGGCCGGCGTCTGCGCGGCTGGGAGGAGGACAAGTGAGCACTCCGGTCTCGATCGTGATTCCCGCGCTCGGCGACCGAGCGCTGCTCGAGCCCGGTCTGCGCTCGCTCGTCAAGGAAGTCGAGCGCCGCGGCGCGGGCGACGAGATCCTGGTGGTCGACGACAGCGGCGAGGTCCAGCTCGGTCCCTGGCTCTACGATCGATTCCCGATGGTGCGCTGCCTCGTCCACGCGGAGAATCTGGGTTTCGCCAAGGCCCTCGCGGCCGGAATCCACACCGCGGCGCACCCGCTGATCTTCGCCATGAACAGCGACGTGCGCGTGCGCCAGGGATTCCTCGAGCCCCTGCTCGAAGCGATGGGCGATGCGAGCTCGAGCGTGTTCGCGGCGGTGCCGCGCATCCTGCTGCACGGCCGCGCCGGCGCGGTGGAGTCGCTGGTCAGCCTGCGCCTGGAAGGCGGCGTCGCGCGCGCGGCGCAACCCGCGCTGGAGGATTCCGATCGCGCGGTGCTCGACGAGGAGCGCCTGCGCTCCAATTATCCCGTGCCCTTCCCGATCGGCGGCGCCTGTCTCCTGCGCAAGGATCTGTTCAAGCGCATCGGCGGCTTCGATCCTGCCTTCGAGCCCTTCTACCTGGAGGACCTCGATCTCGGATGGCGGGCGTGGAAGGCCGGACTGTCCTGCTGGTATGTCGGAGCCTCGGTGGTCGAGCACGAGCACCGCGGAACGATCGGCGTGCGCATCCCCGAGCAGGTGATCCTGACCGCGATCGAGCGCAACCGGCTCCTGTTCACCTGGAAGCACCTCGACGATCCAAAGCTCCAGGGCGACCACATCCGCCAGCTCAGCCTGCGCGTGGGCGAGGCGGGCATCACGGAGGATCGGACCTTCCTATCCGCCCTGTGCCTGGCCCTCGAGGACCGCCACAAGGTGGTGGGGGACGGTCGCGCGCGAGCCTCGGGCGAGACGGCCAGCTTCGAGCGGATCCGGACCGAGAGCGATCCCTTCCGCGAGGGCTGAACCTTTTTCCTGGTCCTTCGTTGGGCCGCGACCTCACGATTCCCGCCCCCCAACCGACCTCCGAGAATCACCGATGCCCACGATCCGAGTGGCCCGCGCGCAGGCGCTGGGTCTTCTGCTTTTCGTCGCCACGCCTTCGCTGGCGCTGGCCCAGATCATCAACCCGGCCGACAAGCAGCGGCCGCCCAGCGGAGAGCCCCAGACCCTGCAGGGCGCGGAGCCGCACCTGCGCTCCTGGGAGCTGCCGCCGACGGTGATCGAAGCCAACCGCCTGTCCCAGCTGCGCGAGGAGGATCGCATCGGGAGCTACGGTCAGCCGCGCTGGACCGCCGCGCGCCGCTTCCCGACCGCGCGCATCTACGTCATCCCCGAAGGCGTCGTCGAATTCGAATACTGGACGCGGGTCAAGACGCCGCGCCACGGCCCGAGCACGGTCGAGACGCAATACGAAGTCGAATTCGGCCTGCCCAACCGTTTCCAGCTCGACCTGTACTGGGTCGAGGAGAAGACCGGCAGCGAGGGCGCGCTCGACATCTCCGAGCAGAAGGTCGAGGTGCGCTACGCCTTCGCCGACTGGGGCGAGATCTGGGGCAACCCGACCCTGTACGAGGAATACGTCTCGGTCAGCGGCGGCGCCGACGTCATCGAATCCAAGCTGCTGCTCGGCGACGAGCTCGCCGAGGGCTGGCACTGGGGCACGAATCTCGTGTGGGAGCGCCAGATCGGAGAAGACCTGACCAACGTCTTCGAGCTGACCGGCGGCGTGAGCCACACGCTGCAAGACGAGAAGCTCTCGCTGGGCTTCGAAGCCAAGATCGAGTTCGAGAACACCCACGCCGACCGCGACGAGTACGAGAAGACCCTCGAGATCGGCCCGAGCTTGCAATGGCGACCGCTGCCGGCGATGCACGTCGACATCGCCCCGCTGATCGGCATCGGCCACGACTCGCGCGAGTCCGACATCTACTTCGTGCTCGGCTGGGAGTTCTAGCCGCAGCGGCGTCGCGCTTCCGACCCTTCGTCGTACGACTCACGGCGAACACGTTGTCGTAACGGAGCCAGGTTCGATCACGACACCCCCTGTTCTGCGCGCTTCGCGCAGAACAGGGGGTGTCGTGATCGAACCTGGCTCCGTTAGGACACAGTCGATAGTTCGGCTTCGAGGCGATCCAGGTGCGCGGCTTCGCTGAAGTCGCGCAGCGCGCGCTCGCGGCCGGCGGCACCGAGTCGCGTCGCGAGCGAAGGATCCACGCACAAGCGCTCGATCGCCGCCGCCATCGCGGCCTCGTCGCTGCGTGGTAGCAAAAACCCGCTGCGCTCGTGGTCCAGCCATTCGCTCACGCCGCCGACGTCGAAGGCGACGACGGGTTTCGCGTGGGCCATCGCCTCGATTCCGACCAGGCCGAAGGGCTCTTTCCAGGTCGACGGAAAGACCACGGCGCGCGAGCGTTGATACAAGGTCTCGATCTGCCCCGCCGACTGCCAGCCGGTGAAATGCACGCGCGTGCCCAGGCCCTCGGCGCTGGCCTTGGCCTCGAGCCAGGACCGCGCGGGGCCGTCGCCGGCGATCACGGCGCGCAGCGGCGAAGCGACGCGCGCCAGGGCGGCGAGCAGCACGTCGAGTCCCTTGTCGGGAAGCGCCAGGCGCGCCGGCGTCAGGATCAGCGGCGCATCGCTCGCGGCGAGGAAGCGCTCGGTCTCGCGCGAAAGCGCGGCGCGCGCAATCGCGGGGCTGTTCGCGTGGGTGAAATAGGGGATCACCGCGACGTGACTGTCCGCGTCGCCCGCGCTGACCAGCTCGTCCTTCATGTAGCGCGAGGCGACGATCGAGCGCCGCGAGCGCTTGCCCGCCTCGAACTCGAAGTACTTCTTCTTGAACTCGCCGACGCCCTCGATCCAAGGACGCACGCGCCCTGGTTGGCGAAAACACGAGCAACCGCTGCCGCGGAAATAGCGCTCGAGGCAGATGCTTCCCAGCGGTCGGTCGCAGTTGCTGCCGTCGGCCAGGATCTTGTTGAGGCTCGGACAGAACAGCGTGTGGTCCTGCACGAAGCGCAGGATCGGCGCCACGCCCTCGAGGGCTGTGAAGCTGGCCGGCTGGAAGCAGCTCAGCATGAAAATCACGTCGGGCTCCAGGCCGCGCGCCGCGCGGGCCAGGCCTTCCAGCTCGCTCGGCGTCGCGTCCGCGTCGGAATAGTTGGCGTCGACGACGCGCCGAGAGCCGCGCGGCATGGCGAGCTCGGGCTTGCGCACCGCGCCGCAGAGAACGGCCAGATCGTGGCCGCGCGAAGCGAGCGCGCGGACCACGTCGCCCGCGTAGCGCTCGCTGCCGCCGATCAATCCCCAGTTGTCGAGCGTGACCAGGATTCGCATCGCCGCTCAGCCGATCGACATGAGGAATTCGCCGTTGACGCGCGTCTTCTTCATTTTCTGGATCAGCATTTCCATCGCCTCGACCGGATCCATCTCGTTCAGGACCTTGCGCAGCATCCAGACGCGCTTGATCTCCTCGGGCGTGAACAGGAGCTCTTCCTTGCGCGTTCCCGAGCGGTTGATGTCGATCGCGGGGAAGATGCGTCGGTCGGAGAGTCTCCGCTCGAGCACCAGCTCCATGTTCCCCGTGCCCTTGAATTCCTCGAAGATCAGCTCGTCCATCTTCGAGCCGGTCTCGATCAGCGCCGTGCCGAGGATGGTCAGCGATCCGCCGCCCTCGAGGTTGCGCGCCGCGCCGAAGAATTTCTTGGGGAATTGCAGCGCGCCGGCTTCGAGCCCGCCGGAGAGCAGCTTGCCGTTGGAAGGCGCTTCGATGTTGCAGGCGCGCGCGAGGCGCGTAATCGAGTCGAGCAGGATGACCACGTCCTCGCCGGCCTCGACCAGGCTCTTGGCCTTCTTGATCACCATGTCGGCGACCTGGATGTGGCGCCAGGCGGGCTCGTCGAAGGTCGAGCTGACCACTTCGCGGTCGCCCGCGGGCAGCATGCGCTCGAAGTCCGTGACTTCCTCGGGCCGCTCGTCGATGAGCAGGATGATCAGGTGCGCGTCGGGCGCGTTCTTGACGATCGACTTGGCCAGCATCTGAAGCAGAATCGTCTTGCCCGTGCGCGGCGGCGCGACGATCAGCCCGCGCTGACCGCGGCCGATCGGCGTGATCAGGTCGACGATGCGCATCTCGAGCGGATTGTCCTCCGTGCCTTCGAGGATGATGCGCTCCTCGGGATACAGGGGCGTCAGCTCCTTGAACGGAGCGCGCACGGCGGCTTCATCGGGCGGGTGGAAATCGATCTCGGCGACGTCGATCAGCGCGAGATGGCCTTCGCCTTCGCGCGGAGCGCGCAGCGTGCCGCGCACCGTCATGCCCGGAGCCAGGGCGTACTTGCGCACGAGCGAGGTCGGCACGAAGGCGTCGTCGGCGACGGTCAGGTAGCCGTAGGCCGGCGAGCGCAGGAAGAAGTGACCGCTCTGGGCCACGTCGACCACGCCGGTGACCTCGACCGGAATGCGCTCGCGCAGACGCGCCGCGGCGATCTCGAAGATCACCTCCTCGCGCTTCTTGCCGGCGAGGTTCTCGACTTTCTCGGCTTCGGCGATCTCGTACAGCTCCGACAGGTTCATCGCCTGGAGCTCGCCGTACTGCGTGACCTTGGGCTTGGTGCGCTTGGTCGATTTCGGCAGGGACTCGTCGAGAGCCGCCAGCTCCTCCGGCGAGAGGTCGGCCGGCAGCTTGGCGAAATCGATCCACACCGGATCGGGGTTCTTCGCCGCCGGCTTGTCGAAGGACTGCGGCGCGTGGGTCTTCTGGAACTTGTGGCGTTGGCGTTTGTTGCGGAATTTCATGTGGGCTTGCATGGTGGCGGCTCTCGCTCCCTTTTCTATGTTCGTACTCAGGCGGGGGAAGGAACGCCGGGGTCGAGGGTCCGCAACAAGCTGCGGACCTGCTGGTCGAGTTGCGCGAGGTCGCCGTCGTTGACGATCGCGTGGTGCGCGCGCGCGCGTTTGGCGGCGAGCGGGAGCTGCTGTGCTTCGCGGCGCGCGACTTCGCCGCTCGGCCAGCCGCGCGAGGCCTGGGCGCGAGCGTCGCGAAGCTGTGGCGGCGCGTCGATGAAGATGAGCGCCTCGCACTCCGCTGGCAAGTGGTGGATCGCTTCGTTCTCGAGCAGCAGCGGCACGTCGAGCACCAGCCGCGGCACGCCACGGCGGCGCGCGCTCTCGAGGCCGGCGCGGAGCTCCTCGCGCACGGGCGGATGGATCAGGCTTTCGAGCAATTGCCGCGCGGACGCGTCGTCGAACACGCGGCGCGCCAGGGCGGCGCGATCGATCGCACCGCTCTGCGACACCACGCCCGGCCCGAAAGCGGCGGCGACCTGCTTCTGAAAATCGGGGCTCGCGTAGAGCTTCGCTACCATCGCGTCGGCGTCGAGCACCACGCCCTGCGGACCCGCGAGCAGCCGCGCCAGCGCCGACTTGCCCGAGGCGATTCCGCCGAGCACGGCCCAGACGCGCGTCTTGCGAGCCGCGTCGCGCGTGGGGTTCGATTCGTGGACCAAGCGGTTGGCGGGGGAGGTGAGGATGGGAGCGCGGTCCGTGGACGGTGGACGGATGGTGAGGAAACTTCGTATGGGGCAGGCCCCAGGGTCCAGCGGGGTCCAGGCTCGCCTGGACCTCTCGACCGACCGGCTCAGCGCCCGATCGGGGTCGGATCGGCTGACTCGGGCGGGGTTACCCTTCGACCCGGCGGGGTAGAGCACTGCGTTGCCCGGAAACCCGTCCGCTCGCGGCCGGATCGCTTCGAAGCCCCCGGAAGTAAGCGTGCGAGCCTAGTTCGCCCGCCCGCTGCGTCAAGGGGGACGAATTCGCTTGCCGCTTCGGAACGGGTCGGGTATCACCTCGCCCTCCCTGCTCTCTCCGCTGCCCCCGCGGCGGACGTGAGTTCTGTCGTCACCGCCTCGCCCCCGCCAAGCCGGGGGCCTCGAAAGCCCATGAAGCGTATTCAGGAGTTCACCCTGCGGGGTGCTTCCCAGCGCGGAGCTGCGAAGGTCAATGTCATCTGGCTGATCATCCTGGTCACTCTGGTGATTTTCGCGCTGGTGTTCGCGTTCTCAGCGAACTCCGAGAAGGCCGACCTCCAGTTGCGCCTCGACGATGCAACCGCCAAGGCCAAGGCCGCGAAGGAAGCGGAGGATGCGACTTCCAAGCAGATCTCCGAGCTGTCGCGCGCGATCGGCTGGTACGACCGGAATGCGCCGATCCCGGTCTCCGCGCCGGACTCGATCAAGGCGACCGTCGAAGCCACCAAGCAGACCTTCAGCGACGCCGGAGCCAGCGTCACCGACCTGGAGAACCTGATCCCGGTCATCGAGCAGAACTACAAGGCTCGCACCAAGGAAGTCCAGCAGCTCAAGGACACGGTCGCAACCCTGACCACCGAGAAGAACACGGACGCCCGCGCCTTGCGCGCCGCGAGCGCCGCCAAGGAAACGCAGATCGCCAGCCTGTCCAAGCAATTGGAAGACGCTCAGCAGGCCGCGTCGCGCACGCAGTCGGGCCTCGAGGCGCAGATCGCAACGCTCAAGAGCACGGCCAGCGACCTGGAGACGACCTTGAAGACGGCGCGCGGCGAGATCGATGCCGAGAAGCACCGCTCGCTCAACTCGACCGCCGAGTACAAGGCGCGCTTCGACGCCATGTCGAACAAGATCGCCTTCCTGAAGGAGCCCGAGGCACCGGATGGGGCCCTGCTCGCCGTGTCCAAGGGCGCGCAGATCGGCTGGATCGACATCGGCGCCAACCAGCGCGTCGCCGCCGGGATGAAGTTCGCCGTGATCTCCGGCAAGCTCGGCTCGAAGGCCGTCAAGTGCATGGCCGAAGTGAGCAAGACCGAGCCCGGCCGCTCGGAAGTCATGTTCACCGGGGTCGTCGACCAGTTCGACCCGCCGGTCATCGGCGACAGGATCTACAACCCGCTGCTCGACCCGAAGGGTCAGCGCAATGCGGTGCTCGTCGGCCGCTTCTCGGTGCCCAGTGAAAACGAAGTGCGCGGCCTGCTGGCCAACCTCGGCATCACCGTGCAGCCCAAGATCGACAACACGACCGACTACCTGATCGTCGGCGGCGAGATGTATGTCGACAAGGACGGCACCGCGCTCGAAGAGCCGATCCAGCCTTCGGAGACGGCCGTCTACAAGGACGCCGAGGCGAAGGGTGTCGCGATCACGCCGCTCAAGGACCTGCGCGCGTACTTCAAGTTCTAATCGCCGCGTACCGCGGGCGACTGGCAAGTTCTAGTCGCCGCGAACTCGGCGACCGGCAAGCTCTAGTCGCCGCGACTGCGGACGACCGGATGCGCGGGCGGACTCCGACGAGGAGGCCGCCCGCGCTCATTGGATCGAGCTCGGTGAGTCCTCGATAAGCACGCCCGCGCTGGCGGCAGCCTGCTGCAATCGGGAGACTAGTCGCCCCCATGGCGGATCCGGAACCGAGCGAGCCGTTCGAGACCACGCGCATGTCGCTGGGCGAGCACCTGAAGGAGCTGCGCAAGCGACTGTTCCGCGGAGTCCTCGCGGTGCTCGTCGCCTTCCTGGTGGGCTGGGGCTACTACAAGCCGATCAGCGCCTTCTTGCTGCGGCCCCTGCTCGAGACCACGGCGTACATCGACGGCCTGCAGGTCGAGAAGTACGACAAGGAGCTCGCGGAAAATCCGACGATCCCGCGCACCAAGTACTTCCGGACCGAGGATCCCGCCGACAAGCGCCTCTGGGGCGAATTCACGATCGAGCAGCGCCCGGTGACGACTGGAATCGGCGAAGGCTTCTTCTTCTCGATGCGCGTGGCCCTGGCCTTCGCCCTCGCCGCGGGCGGGCCGGTTCTCCTGTACCAGCTGTGGCAATTCATCGCCGCCGGCCTGTACCCCAAGGAGCGCCGCATGGTGCTCGCGTACTTCCCGTTCAGCGTGCTGTTGTTCGTCGCCGGCGTGGTCTTCGGGGCCTGGAAGCTGCTGCCCTTCTGCATGCAACAGCTCGCGATCGCCTATCCGACGGAGCTGATCGGAGCTCAGTACAAGCTCGAGGAGTACTGGAATTTCTACGCGACGATGACCCTGGCGCTCGGCGGCGTCTTTCAACTCCCGCTGATCATGTACGCCCTGGTGCACGTCGACCTGGTCCAGCGCAGCTCGATGGCCCGCTACCGCGGACATTTCATCCTGTTCGCCTTCGTGTTCGGCGGGATCATCACGCCGCCGGATCCCTGGAGTCAGTTCATGGTCGCCGTGCCGATGATCCTGCTCTACGAAGTCGGCTTGATCGCGACGATCCCGATCGCGCGGCGGCGCGCGCGCGAAGCGGCGCTGATCGCGGAGGAATAGACCGCGATGATCCACGACGTTCGCAAGGCGGCGACGATCGCGATCGGCAACGAGCTGATCGAGGGCCGGCACACCGACACGAATTCCGGTGAGATCGCAGCGTCGCTGGCCGAGCTCGGGATCGAGGTCGCGCAGTGCGTCGTGGTCGGCGACGACCTCGCGCGCCTCGAGCGGGTTTTCCGCGAGCTGACCGCGGAATTCCAGATCGTGATCGCCACCGGCGGTCTGGGCCCGACGCTCGACGATCTGACGCGCGAAGCAGCGGCCCAGGCCGCGGGAGTGCCGCTCGCGCTCGACGAAGCCGCGCTGGCCCATCTGCGCAATCTGTGGGCCCAGCGCTCGCGCCCCATGCCCGCCGCGAACGAGCGCCAGGCCTCGTTCCCCGTCGGCGCGCAGGTGATGCCCAACCCCGTCGGCACCGCGCCCGGCTTCCGGGTCTGGATCGACGGCGGAATGCTCGCGGCCCTGCCCGGACCGCCGCGCGAGATGCGCGCGATGCTCGAAGCGGATCTGCTGCCCTGGATCCGTACCACCTGCGGCGTCGGCCCCGCGATCTGCGTGCGCTCGCTGTACCTGTGCGGCCTGCCCGAGAGCGAGTTCGCCGACCAGGTCGGCGCGTGGATGGCGCGGGCTGAGAATCCGCGCGTCGACGTCACCGCCCATTCCGGCGTGCTCTCGGTCAAGGTGGTCGGCAAGCAGGCCAGCCAGGCGGCGGCGCAAGCGCTGGCCGAGGAGCGCGCCGAAGCCCTCGCCGCGCGTTTCGCCGACCACGTGTTCAGCCGCGAGGATCCGCGCCTCGAGCTCGCGCTGTTCCGCGCCCTGCGCGAGCGGGGCATGAGCATCGCCTTCGCCGAGTCCTGCACCGGCGGCGGCATCGCTCACCGCCTGACCTCGGTGCCCGGCGCGAGCGACGTCTTCCGCGAAGCCTGGGTGACCTATTCGAACGACGCCAAGGTCCGCCGGCTCGGCGTCGACTCTGGGATGATCGCCAGGCACGGCGCCGTGTCGCGCGAAGTCGCGGAAGCCATGGCGCGGGGCGCCCGCGCCGAGAGCGGAGCCGATCTTGCCGTTTCCGTCACCGGCATCGCCGGCCCCGACGGAGGCAGCGCCGAGAAACCCGTGGGCCTGGTGGTCTTCGGCGTCGCAGACAAGAGCTCGGTGCGCTCGCTGGAGCGACGCTACGTCCAGCACGGACGCGAATCCGTGCGCGCATTCGCCGTCCACTCCGGTCTGGAGCTCGCGTGGCGAGCTGTCAGCGGCCGCGAGCTGCCCCGTCGTTGACCGCTCCAGGTCGCGCCGCTATCCTCCTCGCCCTCAGGGAATTCCCTGGAGTGCGCTCGAGCTGGGCCGCGTGCCCGCCATCTACCCGGTGGTGTAATCGGTAACACAAGTGGTTTTGGTCCACTCATTCCAGGTTCGAGTCCTGGCCGGGTAACCACTTCTCAATATCCGAGGGCCTTCAGCGCGCGGATCGCCTCGGGATCGGCGTGGATCTGCGCCGTGAAGGGTTTGTCGCAGGCCGCGAAGCGCATGAGCAGCCCGCGCAAGGTCGCAAGCGGCGCGTCCGTGGGCGGCAGGGCGGAGAGATCGCGAGATTCGAGCGGATCGGCGTCGAGATCGTAGAGTTCCTCGCTGAGCCACTTCAATCCGGCCTGCCCTCCGCTCCCGCCCGGCATGTTGGCGAAGCGCCGGATCAGCTTCCAGCGTCCCTGGCGCACGGCCTTGATCTGCACTGTGCCGGTCCGGTCCGCGCCTTCGACCTTCTCGCTGTAGCTTTCGCGCGGCCCCAGGTCGTCCTCGCGCAGGAGATCGGGCCTGCAGATTCCTCGCACGACGTTCGGTGGGTAGTCCCGCTCGTTCCAGGGGAGCTCGAGCCAGCTCGGGATCGTCGCGCCCAGGTCCGTGAGCGACACCAGGCTCGCGCGCCGCCCTGGCGCCGGCCGGTTCTTCAAGTCGTCGGGCGGTCGGACGATCATGGGGATCGCGCACGTCGACTCGAACGCGTAGAAGCCGTGCTCGAACCAGTAGTCCTGCTCGCCCAGGCTCTCGCCGTGGTCCGCGGTGACGATCACCCAGGTGCGCGCCAGATCGCCACGCGTGCGCAGAGCCTCGAGCAGGCGGCCGAGCTCGGCGTCCGCATAGTGGATCTCGCCGTCGTAGAGGTCCACGACCGCGGCCGCGTCGATGCGCCCGTCACTGCCGCGCGCGCTCGCCGGGACGTTGTACTCGCTGATGCGCGTCTTGCGCTCGGGAGTCGTCGCTGCCTGGCGTGGATCGATCCAGCGCGGCGCTTCGGCGTGGAAGATCCGGTGTTCCTCGGGAGGCTCGTAGGCGCCGTGTGGATCCATGTAGTGCATCCACAGGAACCAGGGTCGCGCGGGATCGACCAGCGGCGCGCGCGGTTCGAAGGGCGGGCCGTCCTCCTCCCGCGCTGGTGCCCGCTCGAGGCCGAGGGCGACCAGCCCGGCCTGGGTCATCGACTTCGCCGTGCGCTGCGCCACGTCGTCCGGCGGGACGCCCTGCTTCGACGGGAGCGATTCGATGTAAGCGTGGAAGCCGCTGCGCAAGCCGCAATAGCGATCCTGCAGCACGAAATTGCCGACGATCGCGGCGCAGCGGTAGCCGGCATCGGTGAAGGCCATCGGAATCGGACGCAGCCCCGGCGCAATCGGCTGCAGCAGATCGCGCACACCGTGGTCATGTGGGTAAGCGCCGCTGAACAGACTCGCGAGGGCCGGTGTGGTCTTGGCGCGTGGCGTGCTCGCGTGGTCGAAGACCACTCCTTCGCTCGCGAGACGATCGAGAGTCGGCGTGGTCGCGCGGCTGTAGCCGTAGCACGAGACGTGATCGCGCCGCAGCGTGTCGATGGTGA
>DATHET010000168.1:0-12564 GCA_035490315.1 Planctomycetota bacterium | reverse complement strand
CGCTCGACCGCGCGGGGGCCGAAGTGACCATCGCCGCGCCGGTGATCGAGATCCCGACCATCGATCACCGCACCGGCCTCGTCCAGGGTCAGCCGCGCAATTGCGTCGCCGAGTCCGCGCGCATCGCGCGCGGCAAGATCAGCGAGCTGTGGAAGCTCAGCCCCCTGGACTTCGACGCGCTGGTGATGCCCGGAGGCTATGGCGCGGCGAAGACCCTGTGCGATTTCGAGTCGCGGCACGCCGCGGCGCGCGTGCACCCGATCCTCGCGAGCTTCGTGCTGGCCTTGCATCTGGCGCAGAAGCCGATCGGCGCGATCTGCATCGCTCCGGCGATCGTCGCCGCGGTGCTGCGCGACAACGGAATCTCGGCGCGCTTGAGCTTCGGCAACGACCCGCAGATGGCCAGCACCCTGCGCGCGATGGGCCAGGAGAGCGTGGACTGCGCGGTCGACGAGTGCGCGATCGACGAGCAGCGCCGCATCGTGTGCACGCCGGCCTACATGTACGACGCGCGCATCTCCGAGGTCGCCAAGGGCATCGACAAGCTGGTCGCGGCGGTGATGCGGATGGCCGCCGCGCAAGCCGCGCTCAGGCCTCGCGCACCCAGGTGATCCCAGGCGGGAAGTGCCCGTCGAGCAAGACGTCGAGGCCGACACGCCGGCCGGCGCGCGAGATGGCGCAGGCGAGGGCGCAGAGGGCCAGCAACAATTGGAACTGCAGCTCACCGATCGGTCCCGCGAAGGCGAAGCAGGCCAGCATCAGCGCCGCGAAGATGCCGACGGGCCGGGTCAGGGCTCCGAGGAACAGGGCGATGCCGCCGACCAGCTCGCCCCACTGGATGATCTGCGCGAAGGCCTCCGGGAACGGATAGACCACCGCGTTCATGAAAGCCTCGAACCATCCCGGTCCCTGCGCGACCCGCTCCTTCGTCGAGAGCACCAGGTCCGCGCCCACGCCACCGAGGATCTTGTGCCAGCCGGCGACGGCCAGGATGGCTCCGGTGGCGAGGCGCACGAGCACGAGGCCCCAGCTCGGGCCCTCGGATTCGGGTTCGTTCATAGCGGCTCGTGGGCCGAGCCGCCCACCAGGAGTCCCTTGCGTCCGCCGGCGAGACTTTTCGTCTTGGCCCAGGCGTAGCCCGCGCCGAAGCGCGCCAGGCGCAGCGTGTGCTCGGGATTGCGCAGGCCCATCGACACGAAGTGCATGCCGATCTTCGGCCGGCGGTAGAAGGCGAGCAACAAGGCCTGGTACTCGCGGTCGAGCTCCTCGATCGTGATGCCCTCGGGAGCCCAGACGAAGTTCATCCCGTTCATTTTCTGCCAGTGGTCCGGCCGGATCTTCGTGCCGTACAGGTCGACGTAGATCGGCGAGCCCGGATACGGCGTGAACTTGGTCAAGTTCATGATGTCCATCGGGATGCGGCGCACGAAGTCCTTGGTCGCGCGGATCGTCTCCGCCGTCTCGCCGGGATAGCCCAGCATGAACAGGCCCTTGGTGCGGATCCCCGCGGCGTGGGTCCAGCCCACGGCCTGCTCGGATTCCTCGACGCGCGCGTCCTTGTCCATCTTGACCAGCAATTCATTGGAGCCCGTCTCCAGGCCGAAGCTGATCTCCCAGCAACCCGCCTTGCGCATCAGGTCGAGCACCTGCGGCTTGACCGTGTCGACCCGCGCGGTGCAGGTCCAGGTGATCTTCATCTTCGAAGCTAAGAGGCGCTCGCAGAACTCGGTCACGCGCGTGCGGCTGGCGAGGAACAGATCGTCGACGAACATGATGTGGCGCACGCCCCAGTTCTTCTGCAGGTGCGCGATCATCAGGACCACGGCGCGCGGCGTGTAGGCGCGCACGCGAGCTCCGAAGGTCGAGGTGTCGCAGAACTTGCAGTGGAAGGGGCAGCCGCGCGAAGCGGCGATGGTCGCCACGGGACCGCGCGGGAAATCGAAGATCGCTGGCGGATAAGCGTGGGGGAAATCCGGCAAGAGGTCCCAGGCCGGCATCGGCAGCTCGTCGAGCTCCTTGCGGATCGGCTGGGCCGCGTTGACGCGCAGCTCTTCGCCGTCGCGCCACATGAGACCCGCGATCGCGCCGAGATCGGCGTCCGTGCCCAGCGCGTCGAGCAATTCGATCAGCGCCCATTCGCCTTCGCCGACCACGGCGAAATCGAAATCGTGGAAGCGCTCCATCGTCTCGCGGCCCATCGAGGAGATGTGCGGCCCGCCGACCACGATCTTCGCGTCGGGCAGAGCGCGCCGGATGCCGCGCGCGATGTTGACCGCCGACCACACGCCGACCGTGAACAACGTGATGCCGACCACTTCGGGCTCGCTCAGGGTCACCCTGCGCACGACCTCGGCCTCGTCGAGGGCCTGGGCGTCGCTCTCGAGGATCAAGGGCTTCCAACCGTGCTCGCGAGCGACCGAAGCGAGGTGCAACAGGCCCAGCGAAGGCGAGCGGTTGGTGACGTGGCGGACGAACTCGTATCCGCGAGCGATGCGCTCGTACGGAGGATTCACCAGGGTGATGCGCCGGTCCACGGAGTCGGAGTCTAGCGGTCGCGCACGCCCGAGCGTCAAGCCAGCACGGGCAATTTCAAGCTCGCCGTGTCCGCCTTGCGCGCGCGAGCCGGCAGCGCGGACCCCAGGCGCTCGAGGACCTTGATCGCCGTGGCGCGGTAGCCGGTCAGCTTGCCGCCGTAGATCGCGATGCGGCGCGCATCCGCCGGATCGTCGACCGCCAGCTGGACTTCGCGCGAGCGAGAAAAAGCGCTGGTTTCGGCGCGCGGCAGGACGCGCAGCCCGGCCCAGGCCGCGATGAACGTCGCGGGATGGTCGGGGAAATAGCGCTCGAGGCATTCGCCGAGGTAGCCGACCTCTTCCGCGCTGGGCTCGACCGCTTCCGGAGGTCCTGACCACGGCCGCTCGGTGGTGCCGACCAGCGTGTGCCCGCGCCAGGGCATCACGAACACGGCCCGTCGATCCTGGGGCGCCTCGACGTAGTAGATGCCGCGAGCAACACTGCCCTCGACCTCGATGTGCGTGCCGCAGATCAGCTCGACCGCGGGCTGCGGCCCGACTGGCGAGCAGCGCGCCTGCATCGCGCTGTTCCAGGCACCGCCGGCGAGCACGATCGCGGCCGCCTGACACTCCTGGACCTTGTCCGCCTCGCTCCAGTGCACCGTGTAGCTCTCGCCATCGCGCTGCGCCGAGAGCCAACGCGCGGGCAGGCGCAATTCACAGCCCAGCTCGACCGCCGAGCGCACCACCGCCCGCGTCAAGGCCGCGTCGTCGGTCTGGCCGTCGCGGTAGCGGAACACCGCCTGCAGATCGACGCTCGAAAGCCCGTCGAGGCCTGACCACTGATCGCGCGGCAGCGATTCGAAACGCGAATCCTTCCCGAATCCGCCGAGCATCGAGTACAGCGAAAGCCCCGCGCGCAATTGCCAGGGCCGGCGCGAAGTGTGGCGGTAGATCGGCACGTGGAAATCGACGAGGCGCACCAGGTGCGGCGCGACGCGCAGCAGGATCTCGCGCTCGGCGAGCGACTCGCGGACCAGTCCCCATTGCGCGCTCTCGAGGTAGCGCAAGCCGCCGTGGATCAGCTTGCTGGAGCGACTCGAAGTCCCCCAGGCGATGTCGCGCTCCTCGAGCAGCAGCACGCTCGCTCCAGCGGCAGCCGCGGCCTGGGCCACCCCCGCTCCATGAATTCCTGCGCCGACGACGACCAGGTCGACTTCGCTCAATGCCGGGCCTCGCCGGTGGAGACCGTGGCGGGGCCGAGCGCGGCGGACATCTCCGCGTAGTCGAAGGTCTCGACGAAGCGCACGCCGCGCGCCGCGAGCGAGCGCGCCATCGCGGGATCGGCCACTTCGTACACCGCGACCTGCGCGCCGGGAACGGTCAAGGGACCGCTCAAGGGCAAGCCGTGCAGATCGGTGAACACGTATTCGGGCCGCAGCGCCGCGAGCACCTCGTTGCGCGTCTCGGTGAACGAGTCGAACACCGCGCCCAGCGGCAAGGCGCAGGTGCGGCGCGCTTCCAGCAGCGCGGGCAAATTGAACGAAATGAGCGCGCAGCGCGACTGGATCGGCTCGAGCACCGGAAGGATCGCCTTGAGCACCGCGCGGACTCCGTGCTGGTCGAGGGTGTTGCGCTTGATCTCGACGAAGGCGAAGGCGTCGCGGCGGCGCGCGAAGAGCTCGACCAGGTCCGCGAGATGCGCCACCGGCTCCTCGGCGAAGCGCGAGCCGAAGCGCCCGGCTTCGCAAGCTCGCAAAGCGCGCACTTCCTCCGCCGTCAGGTCGCCGAGCGCGCCCTGGCGTCCGCAAACCCGTCCGAGCGTTCGATCGTGGAACAGGAAGGGCTCGCGATCCTTCGAGAGCTGCACGTCGACCTCGACGAAGCTCGCGCCGGCGTCGAGCGCCGAGGCGATCGACGCGCGCGTGTTCTCGGGACACACCACCGTGTGGCCGCGGTGGGCGATCAGATGGGGGGTAGCCATCGTCGCGGCCAGTATACTTGGCCCCACGATGGACCCCTACGCGCCGACTGCCCAGGACCGCTTTACCTTTGGCCTGTGGACGGTGGGCAACCCCGGCCGCGACCCCTTCGGCGAAGCCGTGCGCGCCGTCCAGGCGCCCGAGCGGATCGTGGCCAAGCTCGCCGAGTGCGGGGCGATGGGCGTCAACCTCCACGACGACGACCTGGTGCCCTTCGGCTCCTCCGCCAAGACCCGCGACGGGATCGTGGCGAGCTTCAAGAAGGCCCTGGCCGAGCACGGCATGCGCGTGCCGATGGCGACCACGAATCTGTTCTCGAACCCGGTGTTCAAGGACGGGGCCTTCTCCTCCAACGACCCGCGGGTGCGCGCCTTCGCCCTGGCCAAGACCATGCGCGCGATCGACCTCGGCGTCGAGCTCGGCGCGAGCATCTACGTCTTCTGGGGCGGCCGCGAGGGCAGCGAGGCCGACGCCTGCCGCGATCCGAGGACGGCGATCGTGCGGATGCGCGAGGCCCTGGATTACCTGTGCGAGTACGTGCGCGACCAGAAGTACGACCTGCGTTTCGCGCTCGAGGCCAAGCCGAACGAGCCGCGCGGGGACATTTATTTACCGACGACGGGCCACATGCTGCATTTCATCTCGACGCTGGCGAGGCCGGAGATGGTCGGCGTCAATCCGGAGGTCGCGCACGAGACCATGTCGGGCTTGTCGATGGCACACGGTGTCGCGCAAGCGATGGAGGCAGGGAAGCTGTTCCACATCGACCTCAATGCTCAGCGCATCGGGCGTTACGACCAGGATTTCCGTTTCGGCTCGGAGGACCTGCGCCAGGCGTTCCTGCTCGTGCGCCTGCTCGAGGGCACCGCGGGCGGCGCGCGCTACGAAGGTCCGCTGCACTTCGACAGCCACGCCTACCGCACCGAGGACGACGAAGGCGTGTGGGAATTCGCGCGCGGCTCGATGCGCACCTACAAGATGCTCAAAGCTCGCGCCCAGAGCTTCGACTCCGACCCGCGCGTCAAGGAATGGACCGCCGAACGCCGCGACGCGCGCCTCGAAAGCCTGTCCACTGGCCACACTCGCGCCAAAGCCACCGCCCTCAAGGCCGAAGCGATCGATACCGCCGCGATCGCGAAAGAAGGCCTCGGCTACGAGCGCCTCGACCAGCTGATGGTCGAGCACATGCTCGGCTTCGGTACCCGGTAAAGCACCACCATCCTGAACACTGCGGATACCGGGCGCCGCGCCCGGTATCCGCAGTGTTCAGGATGGTGGTGCTTTACCGGGTACCGATCAAAGGCAGACCGTGAACTCCAAGCTGTCCGACAGCGTGGAGTTGTTGGGAGGGGCGAAGCCGTTGTCGCGTCCCCAGAATTGCGTGTCGACGAGCGTGCCGGGAACGCGCATGAATGCCTGGGGCAGGCCACCGAGCGCGCCAGAGGCGAAGGTGTTCATGTCGATCGAGTAGACGCCCGAGCAATCGTTCGGCGGCGGATTGCCGCCGGAGCTCAGTGGTGTCGAGCGGTGCACCGGCACGTTGATGCAGCGCAAACCGCCTGCGAACGGAACCGCTGCTCGCCCGCCATTCGTGTAGATCAACAGGCCGGGCTTGTTGTTGAGGACATTGCTCGCGCTGATCGTAAAGCCCGAGCTCGCCGAGGTGCTCGAAGCACCGCTCGAGCTGATCGTCGGCACGCACCCGATCGAATTCGTCTTCGCCGTGCAATACGAAACCGGGCCGAGGCACTTATCCAGGACGAGCAGGCTGATGCTCTGGCCCGCCCCGATCTTCGAATAGCGGAATCCGGCAGGAGGCGGCGGAAGATCGCACTGGCCGCTGGAATTGGATCCCCAGCCCAAGACCACGCCATCGCTGCGACGTGCAATCGTGTGGAGCGAGCCCGCGGCGATTTCGACGTAGGAGACGCCGCCCGGAAGCGTCGGAACATTGCACGCACCGAACGGGTTGCTTCCAAACGCCACTACCGACCCGTCCGAGCGGCGCAGGACCGTATGGCCCGCGCCCGCGGCGATCTCGACGTAGCTGAGCCCGGCGGGAAGCGCCGGGACGTTGCAGGCGCCGCTCGAGTTGGCGCCCCAAGCTACGACCGATCCGTCGGAGCGCCGCGCGACGATGTGCGCGCCGCCGCAATCGACTTCGACGTAGGTCAACCCGGGCGGGAGCGCCAGAACGTTGCATTGACCGAAATTGTTCTGACCCCAGGCCACCACCGCTCCGTCGCTGCGCAACGCGGCGTTGAACGCATCTCTCGACGCGATCTGGACGTAGGTCAGGCCAGCGGGGAGCGGCGGCACGTTGCGCTGGCCGTACTCGTTGTTCCCGACGCAGACCAGCGTCCCGTCGCTGAGCCGGGCGAGCGTGTGACCGATCTGCGAGAAGACGCTCAACGAGAATCCGCCTCCCGCCACGGCCTCCACATATTGAAGTCCGGCGGGCGGCGGGGGCACATTGCATTGGCCATCACGGTTGGCTCCCCAGGCCGCCAGGGTTCCATCGCTGCGTCGAGCGATGTTGTGGGCGCCATCGAGGGCCATGCCCCCGGCAGAGATGTCGACGTTGGCGATCGGGCTCGCCACCGCGGGCACGTTGCACTGGCTCGCCATGTTGCCACCCCAGGTCACCACGGTGCCGTCGGAGCGCCGCGCCGCCGAGTGGTTGCCTCCGGCTGAGATTTCGACGTAGGTCAGCCCGGCCGGGAGCGGGACCACGTTGAGCAGGCCACCGGTGCTGAGTCCCCAGGCCGCGACGGTCCCATCGCTGCGCCGGGCGAGGGAGTAGTGTCCGGCGGCGGCGATCTCGACGTAGGTCACTCCGAGCGGAAGCGCGGGCACGTTGCACTGCCCCCAGGGATTTCCTCCCCAGGCCACCACGGATCCATCGCTGCGCCTCGCCAGGCTGTGAACGTTTCCCGCTGCAATCTCGACGTAACTCAGACCGGCCGGGAGCACCGGCACGTTGAGCTGGCCGCTTGCGTTCGAACCAAAGGCCACGACCGAGCCGTCGCTGCGCAGCGCGAGCGAGTGATTCCAAGCGGCGATGATCGCCGTGTAGCTCTGGCCAGCGGGGAGCGCCGGCACGTTGCTCTGGCCGTCTCCGTTGTATCCCCATGCGATGACCGAGCCGTCGCTGCGACGGCCAAGCGAGTAGCCAATACCGGTCTCGATGTCGACGTAGCTCAGTCCGGCCGGCAGCGCGGGAACGTTCAGCTCGCCCCACTCATTGTCACCCCAGCCCACGACGGAGCCGTCGCTGCGCCTGGCGAGTGTGTGGGCCGTGCTGACGAACCCACCCGCCGCGATCTCGACGTAGCTGAGACCAGCGGGAAGCGCCGGCGCGATGCACTGGCGGGCGTTGTTGATTCCCCACGCGACGATCGTTCCGTTGCTGCGGCGCGCCACGGTGTGGTTCGATCCCGTCGCGATCTCGACGAACGCCTCACTGTTCCAGCGGCTGTCGTAGGAGCGATCTCCATACGCCGCGACTTCCTGGGCACTCGCGCTGGCGCCGGTGGCGACGAGCAGAATTGCGTGAGCGAAAAAGAATCCGAATCCTCGAGTCGTGCGCTTCATGACACCGTTGCTCCTTCAGTCCGAAGTTCGATCTCCGACCTCTCCTGACCAGGCCGGTCTGCCTTCAACTCAGCGTAAGCGCGGCTCGAGATTCCGACTAGCCCGAACCGGCTGACATGTCCGATGCTTCATCGACGCTGCTGGCTCACCGCGGGGCACTCGGAGCCCCACAGACCGAGATCCTCAATTCGTATGGGTGAAGGTGGATTCGACGACTCCAGCCGAATCGAATCGAATGCAGAGCAAGATGCTGTCCACGCTGACGATGCCCGGCTCGGGACCGAGGTAGTAACGCCACATTCCTTGCCATTCCATGAATGGAGGGCCCAGCAGCTCGCTCACTTTCGAGCGCGTGCAGCCCTCGAGATGCGAGCCCTTGAGCAGATCATCGAGCATCAGGAAACGCTCCCCCCAGGTAGGGGAGTCTTCGGTCGCGGCCAACCATGCTTCGCGATGGAAGCTGATCTTGCCGCGACCCCAGTAGGGATCGAGTTCGGAGTAAGTGTGCCTCAACCAGAGGAAGGGTACGGCGATCACCAGCGCGAGCACGGCATACAACAGGAAGATCGAGCCCCATCCGGACTCCGACTTGGGGTCGGGCTCGACTTCTTCCTCGATGATCAGCGGTTGCATCGTGAATTTTGGTCCGTCGCGAGCCGTCGAGAGCCTGCCCGGCCTCTTCCATCATGCCACGCGGCGCGTACGACGGCAGGCCGGCTCGCTCCGCAGATCGGCCGGAGCCCGCCGACGGTGGGATAGTCGAAGGCTATCCTCTCGTCCTTGGCCCGACATGGCCGCTCACGCAGTCCCATGCAAAACGCACTTTGAAGACGAGCAGTCTCTTCGCTGGTTTCGACGTCGGGACGCAGGGCTTGAAGGGACTGCTCATCGACGCAGCTTCCAAACGCGTCGTGGCGCGAGCGCAATCAAGCTACGGATTGATCGAGGGACTCGGACCAGGCGCGGCGGAACAACATCCGGACACGTGGATTCAGGGGCTGGACAAAGTCTCGCGCGAGTTGTTTTCGAGCGACGGCGTCGATGCTTCGCGTCTCGCGGGGATCGGAATCAGCGGCCAGCAGCACGGCCTGGTCGTCCTCGATCGCGAACAGCGGCCACTGCGCGCCGCGAAATTGTGGTGCGACACGTCGACGGCGGCGGAAGCACGCGAGCTCTCAGAGAAACTCGGCCGCGCGATCCCCGCTGGATTCACCGCGTCGAAAGTCCTGTGGCTCGCGCGCCACGAGCCGCAAGTGTGGGCGCGCGTGGAGAGCGTGATGCTGCCGCACGATTACGTGAACCTGCGTTTGACCGGCTCGGCGTGGAGCGAAGCAGGCGACGCGTCAGGCACGGGCTGGTTCGATCCTGCTCGGCGCAGCGTCGATTCGAACGCGTGCCGCGCGATCGATCCGCGGCTCGAAGAGCGCCTGGCCCCGCTCGCTGCGCCCGGCTCGATCCCCGGACGACTCTCCGCGGACGGCGCGCGCCTGCTCGGGCTTGCGAAGTCGCTCGAGGGCACGCCGATCTCGACCGGCGCCGGCGACAACATGGCCAGCGCGATCGGCGCGGGTGCGACGCGCGAAGGCGTGTGCGTCGTGAGCCTCGGAACTTCGGCGACGGTTTTTTCCTACAGCGCGCGCGCGATCGTCGATCCCTCGGGCGCGATCGCGCCTTTCTGCGATTCGACGGGAGGGTATCTGCCGCTCTTGTGCGTCATGAACGCGACCAGCGCGATCGAGGAAGTCTGCAAGGCCTTCTCCTCGACGCATGAAGAGCTGGAGCGCGAAGCCGCGCTGCTCGAAGTCGATCCCGATGGGCCTCTGTGCTTGCCCTACTTCATCGGCGAGCGCGTGCCCGATCTGCCGCAAGCGCGCGCGGCTCTGATCGGCTTGCGGCCGGGCTCGCTGTCGCGCGCTCGCGTGTACCGCGCCTGCATCGAGGGCATCGCGCTCAATCTCGCGGCCGGCGTGGCGCGCATGCGCGCGCTTGGGATCCCCTGCACCGAGCTGCGCGCGGTAGGCGGGGGAGCGAAGAATCGACTCTGGCTGCAGATCCTCGCCGATGCCTGCGGCGCGAGCGTGCTGCCGCTGGCCGAGGCGGAATCGGGCGCGCTCGGCGCGGCCCTGCAGGCCTGCTGGAGCGTGGCGAAGGAGCGGGATGCGGGCCTCGCTTGCGACCCGATTGCGCAGCAGTGGGTGCAAGCCGGCGCGAGCGTGCTGCGGCCCGATCCTTCCATCGCCCAGGCGATGGAACAACTTTCCCATCGCTTCCAAGCAGCCCAGCGGGCGCTGTTCGGACCTCTACCTTAAATAGAGATGCGGCCCAGGCCGCCCACGCTCGCCAGGACCGCGAAAAAGGCCGCAGACCACGATTCCGAACGGCGAAACTGCGACTTTACTTAGGAAGTCGCATTTTCTTTCCAGCTCTTTGCCGCCGCGCGTCGAACTCAGGCGCGGCGGGGAGTTGGTGTCAACCCGCTGGCCATGGCAGCGCGGAGAACGCGCCCGCGGCCCGGGGAGGCACGGGTGGGACTGGGAGAACGGGGATGAGAGTTCGATCGTTGCGCGGCGGGTCCGCGCTCGGCGGCTTTTCGCTGATCGAGCTGATGATGGGCGTGGTGATCCTGGTGGTTTCCATCAGCGCCGCAGTCTCGTCGCAATTGATCTCGCACAATCTGCTGCGCACCAGCAACGAGACCAACATCGCGATGGCGGATCTGCAGGGCGCGATGGAGCTCGCGATCCTGCAGAACGCTGGAACCCTGCCCTTGCCCGTCAGTGAATTCGCGAACGGCGTGGCGATCGCGCGCTTCAACGGTCTGCACCTGCGCAACGAGACGATCACGGCGACGTACCCGGGCTACGTGCCTGGCGCGGCGGTGCCCGATCCCTTGCAGGTGGTGATGACGATCCAGTGGAACGACTACCTCGAGCGCGGGCGCACGCTGACTCTGGCGACGATGAGGACGCGCTGAACACCGTGAAGCAACATTCAAGAACGACGCGTCGAAGCGGATTCTCCGCGCTGGAGATGATGGTCGCGGTCACGCTGCTGTCGATCCTCGCCGGCTCCTTGACCATGGCGATCAAGCACATGCGCAACTTGACTTCGTCGAGCAGCGTGCAGTCGACGCTGCAATTGTCCGCGGAGCGCGCGATGAAGCGCATCGCCGCCGACCTTTCGCGCTCGGGCACCATCGCCATGCCAGGCGGCAACGTGCCCTTCCGTTTCGACGACGGGAATCCGATCACATTCTTTCAGAACCACGCCCATGCTCCCGCGCAGCACCATGCCGTGGCGGGCGATTCGGACTTCGGTCCGAGCACCGAGCTGGTCTTCGCCCAGCCCCAGGAGAACGACTTGCCGGGATCCTACGGCAACGACGTTCCCGACATCGACGCCAACGCCGATCTCATCTGGGACGCGGTCGAGTTCAGCTACGTGCTGATCACCGGGCCCGATGGCATCAACTATCTCCAGCGGCGGACCGACGCCGCCAACCCAGTCACCATCGCTTCCAACGTGGAGCGCGTGGTGTTCGACGACCAGATAAGCTCGGGCAACGTCCTCCCCGTCGAGTCCCTGCGTGTTCGTCTTTTCTTCCGCAAGTTGGACGCACAGGGCGTCCTGCACCGCCACAGCGTGGAGCAGATCATCAAACTCAGGAACGGGGTGTGAAATGAAATTGATCCGATCGAAACCGTGCGGCCGAAGTTGCCGCGGTATGGCCCTGCTCTACGCCGTGTTCGCAGCCTTCACGGCCGCGACCCTGGTGTCGATGCTCCTGTCGATGTCCTTGACCTCGACCAAGGTCGCGGTGGTCAAGCAGTACGGCGGGCAAGCCGAGTACCTGGCGCAGGGCGCGCTCGAAGCCGCGAAGAACCGCGTGCAGACCGACGTCGCTGCCTGGCGCACGCCACCTCCCACGGGGAGCGTGACGATCAACGGCACTTCGGTCGACTACACGATCACGCAGATCTCGCCGGATGGCGTGAACTCGAACATCAAGGCCTGGACCGCGGGCGATCCGCCCTTGATCAAGACCGACAGCAGCGGCCTGCAGAGGATCATCACGAGCTACCGGCTCGATGCCAGCGCGACGATCCAGAGCAACACGGCGACGGCGCACCGCTTGATCCACGCCGAAGCGACGCCGGTGTTCCAGTTCGCGGTGTTCTACAACTCCGACCTCGAGGTCAATCCGGGGCCGTCGATGACGCTCTCGGGCCGTATCCACACCAACTCGGACTTGTACATGGGCTGCGGCCACACGCTGACCCTCGACTCGAACTTCGTGCACTCGGCGGGCAGCATCTTCCGCCACCGCAAGGACGTTCCGTCGGCTTCGACGGGCACGGTCACGATCCGCAACTGGGTGGCGAATCCCTTCGATCCGACCGAGCCCAACAACTACTTCGTGATGAGCTCGGTGTCGCAGATGGGCGGCGCGCCGTCGACCGGCGGATACGACTCGG
>DATHET010000167.1:0-7894 GCA_035490315.1 Planctomycetota bacterium | reverse complement strand
GACCACAGCGGTCGAAAACGTGCGCGCCCAGCTCTTCAGCGAAGAGGAGCACGCGATCGATCCCGCTTACCCGCTGCTGCGCGCGCGCGCGAGCCAGGAGCCGAGCCGTCCGAACGTGGTCGTGCTCCTGCTCGAGAGCTGGGACGGCGACGTCGTCGACGCGCTGCGCAAGGAAGCCGGCAAGAAACCCTTGGGCCTGACGCCCAACTTCGACGCGCTCAGCCGCGAAGGCGTCCTGTTCTCGAGCTTCTACGCCGCGGGCCAGCGCAGCACCCACGGGCTGCTCGCGGTTCTCTGCGGCCTGCCGACCCTGCCGGGAATGCCCTACCTGGGCCGCGGCGTCGAGCAGTCGCGCCTGTCCTACCTGGGCCGCTTGGGCCTGGCCGAAGGCTATGCGACGCATTTTCTTCAGGGCTCGAAGGAGCGCTCCTTCCGCATCGACTCGATCGCGGCCCTGGCCGGTTTCGAGCATTACCTCGGCCGCGATGGAATCGCAGCCGCGACCGGTCACGAGCCGATGGCGGAGTGGGGGGCCTGGGACGCGGACCTGCTCGCCACCGCCCACGCGCAGTTCGCGAGCTCGCCCCAGCCCTTCCTGGGCTTCGCGTTCACCACCTCGACCCACCTGCCCTTCCAGGTGCCGGCGGGACATCCCTCGCCGTATCCGGACGACACGCCGGAGCACTCGTACTGGAACAGCGTGCACTACGCGGACTCGGCCCTCGGGACGTTCTTCGCCTCGGCCCGCAAGGCAGGCTACTTCGAAAACACGATCTTCGTCCTCGTCTCGGATCACCGCTCTGGAGTCGGGATCGGCGGCAAGTCGGCGGCGGAGATGCACCACATCCCCTGCCTGGTGATCGCGCCCGGCCTGGCGGCGCGCGTCGAGCCGGCGGTCGCGAGCCAGGTCGACCTGCTGCCCAGCATCGTCGACCTGGCCCACTGGACCACGCCCTACGCCGCCCTCGGCCGCTCGCTCTTCGACGACAGCCCGCCGGCGTCGCGCGGGGCCCTGTGCGTGCGCAATGAAATCGTGGTGCGCATCGAGGAGCCGGGCTGGATATCCCACGACCTGGAGCGCAGGCTCGACACCAGCGCTCCCGGCCTGGGCTCCGACCTGGCTGCCCAGGAAAAAAGGATGCTGGCCGCCGTGCAGGTGGTCATCACCGCCCTGCGGACGAACCGCATCCTGCCGGGCAGCGCAGCCGCGCCCCTGGTGGCGAACAACTAGATCGGCCGGCCTGCGGGCCCGCGCCGGCGCCGCGGGGTGGCAGTGGCTCGGCCTCGGGAAAAGTCGGGATTCGGGGGCCCCAGGACAGGCTCGTCACGGCAAAAATCGCAACAGCGAGCGGATCCGGATCTATCCTGGTCTCGACAGCCATGACGCAACCCTTCTTGCACCTTCGTCGCCGCGGCCTCCTGGTCCTCGCCGCGCTCCTCTGCGTCTCCACGACCCTGCTCGCGGCTGGCGGGCCCGACGATCCGAAGAAGAACGACCCGGCGTCCTGCCCGTACTGCAAGAACGATCCCGAGACCATGGGCAAGGCCGGGATCGTGTCACACGGCGGCTTCGAGTTCGGCAGCAACGACACGAAGCACGCCGACGAGCTGCTCGCCGTCGTCGACATCCGCTGGATCGAGAGCGCGCACTTCGAGATCGGAGTGGGCCTCGGGTCCTACAAGATCAAGGAAGAGGAGAAGAAGGACTTGCGCGCGGAGCTCGAGAAGCTGGCGCTGGTGCTGCCCAATGTCGACACCAAGCCCAAGGTGCTCGACCCCTGGATCCGCGTGCACCTGTACGCGCAGCGCTGCGAGGAGAACTACACGCGCTTCCAGCAATTGATGCAGGTCAAGGACGCCGACTTTCCCACCGGCACCAAGCAGTACGACGGCCGCTACAAGTACATGGGCGAGGGACCCTACCTGGGACAGAAGGGCAAGTTCGAAGTGATCCTGCTGCCCAGCGAAGCGGCGGGGACGACGTTCCTGCGCGAGCAGTTCGGCGTGACGACGCGCTTGACCCAGCGCTGGAACGTGACCTCGCGCGACTCGCTGGTGCTCGTCGCGCACACCGGCGCGGGCCTGCTCAAGGAAGATCCGTCGATGCACGGCCACGTCGCCTTCAACCTGGCGATCAACATGCTCGACGCCTACAAGCACTATTCCTACGACACGCCGATCTGGATCCGTGAAGGCCTGGCCCACTTCATGGAGCGCGAGATCAATCCGAAGTTCAACTCCTTCGACTCCTCGGAGGGCGCGGTCGCGAACATGACTCGCAAGGAGAAGTGGGAGCCCGAGGTCAAGAAGATGATCGCTGCGAATCAGCAGATCAGCATGGCGCAATTGCTGACGTTGAAAGACTACGCAGGTCTCACCCTCAACCACCATTTCACGGTCTGGTCGATGACCGACTACCTGATTCGCGCGAAGCCGAACGAATACGCCGCGTTCAACGGCAAGCTGCACGGCCGCATGAACAAGCAGCACATGTCCGACAGCAGCGACATGCTCGATTTCCACCGCAAGGCCTTCCAGGAGTGCTTCGGCATGAACTACGTCGAGTTCCAGGCCGCCTGGGAGAAGTGGGTCGAGGAGACTTACGTCGCGATGCCGCCCTGATCGAGGGCTCTGTTCCTCAATCGTAGTGGCGCAACTGCGGCCATAGCTGTGCGAGCGGTTGCTTCAGTCCGCGGCACAGGAAGACTTTGAGATCGTTCTCGTAGGGCATGCAGTATTCGCTGTGGGGCACCTGGCCCACGACCTCGGTGCTCTCGAACAATGCTTCGCGCCCGCCGAGATCGTCGGCGAGGACCAGGATGAGTCGGCCCGTGCACTCGCGCGGTCCCCAGATCCAATCGTTGTTGTGGCTGCCGATGGAATCCGGCAGTCCGTAGACCTTGCCGAGGAGATCGATCGCGCCGCAGCGGCCGTAGTTGGAGGCGAAGATCGCGCAGTCGGCGCGCTCCTTGGGCGTCAGCTGAGCGAAGGCTCGCGCCACGGTCTCCACTTTTTCCTGCCAGCCGAACATGTCGGCGTAGAACTGCGGCAGCTTCGAGAGTTGCTTGCCCTCGGCGGATTCCGGTTGGAGACCGAAGCGCTCGGCGTAGGCGATGTAGCGCTCGACCGGCAGCACGGGAAGCGCGAACGGAAGGATCAGGATCGTCGTGACCAGCAGCAGCGCCGCGAAGACCGGCTTCACGCCGCGCGAGAACCAGCGGGCCGCGGCCATGTCGGAAGCCGCTCCGCCCGCCGCGAACAGGACCGGATAGGCAGCGGTCAAGTACTCGGCCTTGCTGTGCCCATGCAACACGAGCACCGTCGCCGAGGTGAGCCAGATCCAGGCCAGGGCGCGGTACGGCTCGGCTTTCCTCGAGAAGAGCAGATAGCACAGCCCTGCAATCCACAGGGGCAAGTTGAGCGGATGCTGCGCGGGGATCTGGCCTTTCAGGAAGCTCAACGCCGAGAGTCCCGCGTACTTTTCCGAGCTCGCGTTGCGAATGAACTCGAGGTGAGCCCAATCATGCTGAGCGTTCCACACCACGAAGGGCGCGAAGATCAAGGCAGCGAGCACCGCCGCGATCCACGGCCACGGCGCCTTCAACAAGCTCCGCCGCGGCGTCGCGAGCAGACCGACGAAGATTCCGCCGATCAGCCAGCCTGCGTCGATCTTGTTCAACATCCCCAGACCGCACACGGCGCCGAGCGCGCTCCAGATTCGCGGCCGCGGATCCTCCAGGACGCTGACGAACAGATGCGCGGCAATCGTCCAGAACAGCAGATCGAACGCGTTCATCGAGTAGAAACCCGTGAACGACAGGATCACCGGCGAGCACAGACAGCCCAGACAGGCCAGGGCCGCTCCGGCTCGACCCGCGCCGAGTCGCAGCGCGAGCGCTCCGCACATCCAGACCACCGCCGCGCCCGCCAGTGCCGGAAAGAGTCGCAGAGCAAAGACGCTATCGCCGAACAGCTCGGTCTGGATCGCCAGCAGGAATGCCGACAGCGGGGGCAGATCGACGTAGCCCGCGGCGAGATGGCGGCTGCAGGCCAGGTAATAGAACTCGTCGCGGAAGTAGCCGTAGCCTCCGGATGCGTTGACCGCGAAGTGCACGAGGAGCTGCACCAGCGCGAAACCAGCGCAGATCCAACGCGCTCGCGGATCCTCGCGCGCCGTGACGGCTTGCGCGGCTTGCATCGCGACGCTCAGCGGGTCTTCTGGACCGCGATCAGCTCCTGGATCCGACGCTCGAAATCCTCGCGCAGCTTCTGGTGCGCGTCGATCGTCGCCGGCCCGCTGTAACCCTGGTGCACGGCGAGCACCGAACCGTCGGCGCGCATGAAGATCGTGGTCGGGAAGGCGCGCACCGCGTCGAGCAGCGGGAACGCCCGCGATGCATCGGCCTTGTCGGACTTGCCCGCGAGCAGCAGCGGATAGGTCAGCGAGTGCCGCTTGGCGAAGAGCGCGATCTGCGCCAGATCGCGCTGCTCGTCGCCGGTGAGCTCGAAGCCCAGGCCGATGACCTGAAGGCCCGCGTTGCGGTACTTGTGGTCGAGGACTTTCAAGTACTCGGCCTCGTCGTTGCAGTTGGGACACCAGCTTCCGAAGAGCTGGATGATGCGCGGTTTCCCGGCGAATTTCGGGTCGGCCAGCGAGACCTTCGATCCATCCGCCGCCGTGTAGAGGAGCTTCGACAGGTCGACGCCGGGCTTCTCCTTGGTCAAGCCAAAAGCATCCGGAAGCGCCGCCTGCGGGTCGCGTTTCGCGGTCCAGGTCTCGGACGGCTTGTCGCCCGACCAGAACTCGCCGCTGAGCGTGCCGTCGTCCTGCAATTTCGCGCTGAACAGGAAGGCGTGAGCTCCGTCGAAGCACGAGAGCTGCCAGCGCTTGTTCGTGTAGTCGTATCCGCCCGCGAGATAGCGATAGTCACCGAGGGTGGTCAGGAACGTTCCCGAAAGCTTGTCCGGCGAGGGGTGCGCGAAGACCCCGACCGCGGGAATATCCGAACTCGCGAATTTCACCGCCCAGCGGCCATCGATCGGGGCCGAGGGCGGAGTCGCCGCCGCAGCCGGGGCCGCCGGCGTCGCGGCCATGATGTTCCCGCGCAGCGGCATCTCCAACCACTGATCGGGCCCGATCAGTTTCCGCCAGGTGCCCTTCAGCGGCATGACCGCCTGCATGTCGGGGAATTCGAGGTGGCTGTCGTAGCTGTCGATGTGCAGCAGGATCGAGGTCGGCATCTTTTCCCAGCGCTCGATCCAGACCAGGTCCTCGCGGCGCGCGCCGCTGAGCAGCGCGAAATTCGGCGTGCCGCCCTTGCGGCGCGGCGCGCGCACGTCGAGCTTGAACTCGATGCGGCCACCGGGGCTCTCGAGCCAGGCGTCGATGGTGCAGGGCACCGGGAAGGGCATTTTCGGAGCGGACGCCGCATTCTGGAGCAGCGGAAGGAGGCACAGCGCGAGCGAAGGAATCCACATGGCGAAAGCCTAGCGAAATCCAGGTCCTGCCTCAGAGCTTGCCCTGCTCGATCGCGAAGGGCGGCTTCTCGTACACGAGCTCGAAGCTCGCGTCCGGCGCTGAAACGGGCTTCACCGAAGCCCATCCGCCTCCGCCTCAGCCGTAGTTCATCTTGCCGCTCGCCAGCACCTCGCCCTTCGCGCCGAGCACCCGGTAGCGGACCCTGATGCGCGCGCCGTTTTTGTAGATCGAGACTCCGCTCTGGTCGGCGCCGCGGATCTCCATGCCGGCGCTCGAGCCGTCGAAGCGTTGCTTGACGCTCAATCCCGCGGCGACTTCGAGCCGCAGGGCGCCGGTCGCGGGCACCTGGATCGTGCGCAGCTTCGTCCCGCTGCCGGAGATGTGCCAGACCTCGCCAGCGCGCGAGCGATCGACGATGCGGAATCCAACCAGTGTGTATTCACCGGCGGCGAGGGTGCGCGCCTTGGTCGTGCTTCGGCTCTCTTCGCCGCGTTGCTCCCAGGCCAGGCGGAACAGGCGCGCCTTGGAATCGCGCAAGAGGAGCGAGCCCTCGTCGAAGCTCGCGGTGATCGCGGCGCCCGAGCTTCCGGCATCGGCGGCGATCTCGGGTCTCGCGAGGACAGGACCGCGGAAGAACTCGATCAGGGCCGCACGGGCCGCTGGTGGTGTGCTCGTTCAGGCCGTCTCGCGCACCTGCTCGACCCAGGCCCGATCGGTCGCGTAGGCGAGATCTGGCGCCACGTGGCAGGCGACACAGCGCTCGAGGAACAGCTCGCTCGCCGCGCGCGCGCTCATCGGCTCTTCCTGCTGCGCGGGCGACTGGAACGCGGCGAGGAAGCCGCCGAGGACCAGCAGCGGAGCGAGCCATGCGCGGGACATGGTCCGTTTCTACACCCAGCGGCACTTCCAGGGAACCCCGCTGGCCAGTTCCCGAGGTTAGGCTGATCCGCGGTGCCGCAGCGCTGCGGCTTCGTCCCTCTTTCCGCTCTCGCCCCGAGGTCCTCCCATGAAAAGCATGTTGATCTGGATTCCCTCGATCACCGCTCTCGTGTCGCTCAGCGCCGCACCTGTCGACGGCGGCCCGCAACATCGAACGCAACAGACTCCGCCGGTCAAGATGGGAACCTCGGGAGGCAGCGCCAACGACGCGAGCCATCTGTACTGCTGCGGCGGCACGCTCGGCTCGCTGGTTCGGCGCGACGGCGTGCTGTGCATCCTGAGCAACAACCACATCCTCGCGCGTTCCGGCAGCGCGGCGTCCGGCGAAGACACGATCCAACCCGGACTGATCGACCACAACTGCGCCGCGGGCGGAGCCAACATCGTTGGTGATTTCGCGGGAAACATCGTCCCGCTCGGGGCGGCGAACGTCGACGCCGCGCTTGCCACCGCGCGACCCACCGTGGACGCCACGGGAGCCATCATCGACATCGGCGTGCCCTGCGCCGGAACCCAGGCTGCGTCGCTCGGCCTGCCCGTCATGAAGAGCGGGCGCACCACCGGCTTCACGACCGGCAACATCACTTCGATCAACACCAGCGTGCAGATCCAGTACCAGAAGGGCTGCAATCAGGGCAAGAAGTTCAACGTCGTGTTCACGAACCAGATCGTCACGGGCGCGATGAGCGCCGGCGGCGATTCGGGATCGCTCTTGGTTTCGAACGACGGCAGTCCCAACCCGGTGGGCCTGCTCTTCGCCGGCAGCAGCTCGACGACGATCTACAACCCGATCCAATCAGTCGTGTCGGCCTTCACGGCGGGCGGACATACCTTCACCTTCGTCGGGAACTCCTGCCTCACCACGGAAGGGCCGGCCATCCAAGCGCCGCCCGCGGAAGAGCTGGCGCTCGCCTTGGAGATCAAGGTCGAGAACGAGCAGGAGCTGTTCGAGCATCGCGAGGTTCTCGGCGTCGGCATCGGAACCCTGGAGGACACGCCGACCGCGGCAGCGATCGTCGTCTACCTCGAATCGTCGAACGGTCGCGTTCCCGCATGGGTTCCGTCCTCGCTCGACGGAATTCCGGTGCGCGTGATCCTGACCGACAAGATCGTCGCGCAGTGATCGAGCGCGAGCCGTTCGAACGGCTCGATGGTCGACAGGCTTTCCTCACGCCGCGAAAAGCGGCGTGAGGAGACTGCGAGCGGCTCTCGGCTAAGGCCGGAACGTCACGCCCAGGCCGTTGCTCAAGTTCGCGCCGCTCGAGCAGGGGCCGGCGGTGTCGCGGAACCAGACCTGGAAATTCCAGCGCGATCCCGGCTGGATGCAGGCCTGTCCGGCGAAGTGCGTGCACGAATACGTGCCGATTCCCGGCCCGAGCGTCACGGTTCCGCCCGCGCTGGAAATCTGCGGCGGATGGCGGAAGACGCCGATGCCGCCGGAAGCGATGCACAAGAGTCCGTCGTAGAAGGGCGCGC
>DATHET010000166.1:0-20066 GCA_035490315.1 Planctomycetota bacterium | reverse complement strand
AACAACGACCCGTTCAATGCCGCCGAGTTCGAGTTCACCACCTGCGACTTGAAGTCGAAGAAGCCGCCGTCGAGCGAGAAGAACATCCCTTTGGCCGGGAAGCCCGGGCCGCTGCCGATGTCGAGTCCGTCGACGTTGTCGCCGGCGTTGATCGGTCCAGGCCCCGGAGGCGTGGGCTCGATCAGACCCAATCCGGGGTAGACGGCGCCCGTCGTCGAGGGCAGGCCATTGCCGTCGATGCCCGCGATGTTGGCGCGCAGCAAGGGCGGAACATCGAGCGGTCCCGGCGGGAGGCCGGCGTCGCTGAACAAGTCCGCGGAGGCATCGCCGATCGCACCCTCGGTGCGCACCTGCGCGAAGCCAGTGAACCCCGGCATGCCGACCGCGAACTCGTCGACCGAGAACCAAAGGCGACCGGGAAGGAAGGGCGCCGGCCGGAACTTCTCGTCCGAGCCTTCGGAGATCGCGTCGACCTCGATCCCGCAGGGCGTCCCGCCGCCGTGACCGAGGCAGGCTCCGTATTGCGGCAGGCCGAGCACACCGCCCGAGAAGCGGATGTTCGGGTTCCCCTGGAATCCGAGCTGCGGCGATCCGGAGGCGGGCCGCAGCAGGTCCGCCTCGGTGATCAGCAGCGGCACGCCGGTCGCGGGCTGACCGATGGTCGGCCCCTTCCAGTCCAGCGAGAAGGTGATCTGCTCCGTCTGTGCCCGGGCCATCGGCGCGGCCGCCGCGAGGAACACGAAGGGCGCGGCGCGCGTGACGAGACTGGGGAGGGTGAGGATCTTGAGCGGGCGCGTCATGGGGAGCCTCGGGGGAAGTCTTCGTGAGATAGGACGGCGGCTGCGAAGCGGTGTTCCATCAGAACCTTTCCCTCGCATGCCGGGCAGGGTGAAACGCGCGAACCAGGTTCGGGCGCATGGAAGGAAGCAGGGGCGGAGACCAGCGCGGGCCTCCGCCCTCTCCGTGAGCACCCGCGCGGGCGCTCACGCCGGTCTGCTCAAGGCGTGAAGGTCACTCTCACCGCATTGGTCAGGTTGGCCCTGTTTCCGCAGGGCAGGGCCGCGTCGCGATGCCAGTACTGGAAGTACCACACGCTTCCCGGCGTGATCCAACCCGGCGCGCCGAAGTTGGCGACGGTGTAGGCGACCAGACCCGGACCGTAGGTTGCGATCCCTCCCGCACCCGTCGACGTCGGCGCGTGGCGGAACAGCGGACCGGCGACGCAGCGTCGGCCGTCGAAGAACAGCGCCGGAACGATCGTGGATCCGCCCTGGAGCAGGAGACCGGGCTTGAGGGTGGGCAGCTGGGTCGCCTGCAAGACCAGGTCGTCGTTGGCGACGCTGGAAGTCCCCGTGGCGCTCAGCAATCCGCCGACGCCCGTGGAGTTGGCGCATCCCGCGGTCGCGTCGTTGTTGCCGCAGGGACCGAGTGGTGCCGGGCAGAAGCAGTAAGGCGTGGCGAAGAGCTCGCAGGAATCAGGCACGCCGTTCTTGTTCACGTCGGTCGAGGTGCCGACGGCGATGTCGTACGCGTCCTCGAGCCCGTTGTTGTTGCAGTCGAAGATGGCGGAGGTCGGAATCTCGAGGGCATCGAGATCGGCGGAGAAGGCGATGATCGGCGGAGGCATGCGCACCGTGGCGAGACCGAGGTTCTCGGCCGCGATGTAGATCCCGGGGAAGGGCGACACGCCGCCCATGCCAGCCGGCAAGGGAGTGGTCAGGACATCCCCTTCCGTGATCGGCATGCCGAAGATGCTGTCGGGAAGCCCGATAATGGCCGAGCCGCGCCTGACGCTGAACAGCAGCATGTCCGTGGCTCCGCCGGCCCAGTCATTGGGGAACACCGAGGGCTGGTATCCGGCCATGCCGTTCTCGCAGATCACCAGCGCGTCGAGATCGTCCGCGTCCGGTCCGCCGATCAGACCGAGCCCGAGAACGGGCGCGGGCGCATACAAGGCCGGCGGTCCGCCGGGCCCTGCGACATGCAGGACGTCGCCGCCGACGAATCCATGGATGATCGCCGAGCCGGTGTTCGGCACGCCCGTCAGCGGATCGAGGAAAGCGGAGTCGAGCGAGAAGAAGATGCCCAGCGGCGGGAAGCCCAGCGGTCCAGGCAGGAAACCGACGGCGAGCGCGTCGAGATTGTCGCCGGGAGCGGCAGGCCCCCCACCCGGCGGATTGGGCTCCACGATGCCGACGCCGCGATAGGTATAGCCGCTCGCGGAGAGCAGACCATTGCCGTCGACCACCGCTGTGTTGCCCGGCATCGGAGCGGCGAAGGGCGGCAGCGGACCGGCGATCAGGCCCAGGGCGACGAACACGTCAGCGCTGGCTTCGAACACACCGGGAGCGCTCTCGCCGAGGACGTTCGGCGCAACGGCGGCACCGCCGCCCGCCGCGAAGCGATCCACGGAGAACATCAGCCTGCCCTTGAGCGGGATGCCCGGAACCACGTGGAGCGCGCGGCCGTAATCGAGCGCGTCGACCTCGACCTTGCACGGCGTGCCGCCCGGATGGCCTGCGCAGGGCGCGTGCATCATCAAGCCCAGGCCCGGAATCGGCGCGAAGCCCGCGCTGTACTGGATCCCCGGCAGGGGCAGAGGTCCGAAGGCAGGCCAGCCCCCCGCCGGCGTCAGCACGTCGCCTTCCGTGATCGGGAAGCCGAAGGTGCTGTCCGGCGCTCCGACGGTCGGCCCATGCCAATCGATGGAAAAATTGAAAAGCCGCGTGCCCTGAGCCTGGGCAAGGCCTGAAAACGACAAAGCCGCCAGCGCCCCGAAGACGCACTTCGAGAGCCGGCCGGAAGACAGGGTGAATTGGGGCAGATGCATGGGAAAACCTCGGGTCCCGCGTGGGATGGTTGGCGATCACGGCCAGCGGGGAGGCCGCCGGCATCCCTCCGTGAAGCGAGGTCGCGCGGGGCGACAGGAAAGTTGGAAGTTTCTTTCGCGCAGGCGAAGGATCAGCGGACCGGCAGCTCGAGAGGCTCGTACTCGAGTGGGTAGGCAATCTGCTTCTCACGATCGGTCAGGAGTTGGATGAGCTCCGGCGGCATGCGCGGCAGTCGGGCAAGGGCCCCCGGCAGGGGATTCAGCGGCCAGATCCAGACCGATCCATCTCCGAAGGCAACCATGGCGCGCGCTGGACCGGCTCCCGGGCTGATGCTCCCCAAGCTGCAAGGCCCCCCAGGTCCGGAAAAGTACGCGTACGGCACGTTGTCGCTGGCGGAGCGGACGTAAGCGCCACCGTCCTTCGCGGTAGTGATCACCCATTGCCCGTCGGGGCTGAACGCACCGCCGGTGACGTCACCGGTGTGCATGAAAACCTGGCCGATCTCGCCGCGGACGTCGTGCCGCACCTTGGGACCGAAGTTCAGCTTCCGCGGCGGCCACTTCTGCAGGTCGTGCAAGCGGAGTGCACCCTTGGCGCCACTGCCGACCGCAAGAAGCCGCGTGCCGTCCGAGCTGTAGCTGATCGACTGCGATTGGATCAACCACAGGCCTTCTTCGATCTCCGATCGGGGAGCGAAGAACCGCGCGGCGCCATCCGTGCAGGCCACCGCAATCTGCTGGCCGTCGCTGCGCACCCCGAGCGCCGTGATGCCAATCGCGGGATCCCGCTCTCCTCTGCTGCACTCGCGTTCGTGCAGCAGCTTGCCTTGCCCCGCGTCGAATATTCGCAGCCACCCGTCGGCATGACCGGTGACGATGCGTGCGGGGGCGCCGAGCCAGCCCATCGCCGTCGCCGCCGCCGCGGATTCGAGCTCGAATGGTGCGACGACTCCGCTCGAATCGCAGACGATCACGCGACCTGACTTCGTCCGCACCGCGAGCTGCTCGCCGCCGGGAGAGAACGAGAGTGCCGAGAGCTCGCGCTGTCCTTCGATGAGGGAATGGACTTCTGTTCCATCGCTCGCGCGCCAGAGCTTTGCATGGCCGTCGTCGCTCGCGGTCGCGATCAGCGCGCCGTCGGGCGAATAGGCGACTCCGCGAATGGCACCACGGTGGCGGATGCTGAACAGCAGTTGAGCAGCCTCCACTTCCCCGCGGTACTCCACGAGCGGACCGCTCGACGGCGTTGCCCACACCCGCGCCACACCGGACTCGGAAGCCACGACTGCGCGCTCGCCATCGGGCGAGAATTGCGCGGCGCAGACGGGAGTCTTGTCCGCTTGAAGCGCGTACACGTCCGGACGCTCGCCCGCGTACCAGACCGAAACGGTTGCACCGATCGCGAGCGTCGCGAGGCGCCGACCGTCGGGCGTCCAGGCAACCTCTCGCGGCGCGAAGTAGCTCCGAAAGCTCCCGACGGAGTGGTTGTCGGCGCCGCTCCACAGGTGTACGAGCATGTCGGATCCGACCGTAGCGAGGCGCTGGCCATCGGGGCTGAACGCTGCATGCGCGACGCGGACTCCGGGCATTCCGATCGGAACCGCCGCACCCGTCGCCGGGTACACGATCCAAGCGCGCGTCTCCTGGACGTGCTCTGGCTCCAGGAGCACCACGAGGCGCGAGCCGTCGGGAGCAAAACGCACGAGTCGAGCAACGCCCGGGGCGATGCTGTCGAAGCGCCGCTCCAACGCGCCATCGGATGAGTGCCACAGGCACAGCGTGCCGTCGTCGGAACCGGTGACCAGGCTCGTGCCATCGGGGCGAAACTCCGCACTCATGAATCCACCGGAAGCTTCGAGCTCGCGCACGAGAGTGCCGTCGGAAGTATCGATCAGCCATGCGCGCGTCGACTGGACTTTGCGCTTGGGGTCGCAGCGCCAGACCAGCGCGCGCTGGACTCCCGAATGAGCTGCGAGACGCGTCTCCTGCTCGCCCTCCTCAGGCAGCGGAAAGCTCCAACTCCACCGCACGCTTCCGCCTCGCGCATCGGCCATTCGCAACCCCCCGTCCGACAAGCCGATGATTCCAGTGTCGTTACCCATGAACTCGATCGCGCAGGCCTCTCCCGCAAGCAGGTCGAATCTCGCGAGGATCGCTCCAGTCCTTGCGTCGGCGACCGATGCCGAGCCCGCGGTCTGCCGGTCCATTTTTTTCCGTCGAGCGGGGTCCGACTCATTGCTCGGCAGAAAATCCAGGAAGGCGATGCTCGCGCCGTCCAGCGACCATGCGACGTCGCGTACCTCCAGCCTGACGTCGTGCGTTTCCTTCGGAGTTCCGGGGATCTCGCGCAGCGTCTCTCCTGTCTCCAGCGCGCAGACGCGCACGCCCTCTCCCCCATCGAGCGCGACCGCGAGTCGCGAGGAGTCGGGCGACATGGCGACAGCGAAGGTGCGTCGCGCCGGCGAGCCGTCAATCAAGCTGCGCAGGTGACAAGCTTTCAAAGCGCGGAACAGCGAAGCCCGCGTCAGGAACACCGGCGCGTGCCGCACAGCCTCGGTACCGAGCCGGAGCGCGGCGGCCGGATCCTCTTCGAGCAACGCGTCCGTCCGCTGTCCCAGATGTCGTCCCAGCGCGTTTTCGAGCGCGCCCTTCGTCTCCGCCAGCAGATACAGACTGCTCGCGAGGCCGACCGCCAGCGCGAGGATCGAGCCGAGCGTCGAATACGCGATCGCTGGATGTCGCTGGAACCAGCCGCGGAAGACGCGCCACGCGCTGGGCGGTTTCGCGCGCACCGGCTCGTATTCGCGCACGCGGCGCAGGTCCTCGGCGAAATCGAGCGCGGTCGCGTAGCGCAGCGCCGGATCCTTCTCGAGCGCGGTGGCGACGACCAGCGACAGATCGGTCGGCAGGCTCGGATTCAACTCGCGCACATCCGCCGTCGTCGCGCCGCGGATCGCCAGGAACAAGGCGGGCACGCTCTCGGCCTCGAAGGGCCGCTTCAAGGTCAGCGCCTCGTACAAGCTCGCGCCGAGCGACCACACATCCGTGCGGCGATCGACGCCCTCGCGCACGCCGAGGATCTGCTCGGGCGACATGTACGCCGGCGTGCCCATCACGTCGCCGGAGCGCGTCAGCTCGAACGAATCCGAGGTCTCGTCGCGCGCCTGACCGAAGTCGAGCACCACGGGATCCCCGCTGCGCGTCACCATCAGGTTCTGCGGCTTGACGTCGCGGTGCATCACGCCGACTTCGTGGGCGGCGTGCAGGGCGCGCGCGGCGCGCTCGAAGTACATCAAGAGCCCCGCGAGCTCGAGCGCGGTGCGCGGCGCCATTCGAACAGGTCCCGGCGCGCGCGCAGGCAGCGTGGTGCTCGTGCCCGTGCGCTCCGCCGTCCGAGATTCGCGAGCGCGCGCGATGCACTCACCCAACGTTCCGCCTTCGACGTAGCGCATCGCGATGTACGGCCGCTCGCCGTCGATGCGCGCCTCGAGCACGGCGCACAGGCAGGGATGGTCGAGGCGCGCGATCACTTCGGCCTCGCGCTGCAATCTCCGGCGGCGCTCGGTCGAGAGTGCGGCGAATTCGGCGGGCAGTAGTTTCAGCGCGACGTGGCGCGCGATCCGCGTGTCCTCGGCGAGCCACACGGCGCCCTGGCCTCCGCGGCCGAGCTCGCGGACCAGGCGGTAGGGACCGACGCGCTGTGGGTCCTCCTCGAGGCCGCTGCCGTTCTTCGCCGCCGCGCCGTTCGACTTCGGCGCGCTGGAAAGCCCGGCGCGCTCCAGCTCGGCGAAATACTCGCTCGCGATCGCCTCTTCGTGGCCCTTGTAGCGCGCCAGGTAATGCGTCAGCGGCTGGCGCGTCCCGCGCTCGAGATCGCGCAGGAATTCGTCCAGGAAATCGAAGACGGCAGCGTCGTCGGGGGGCTCCTCCGATGCCATGCCTTGCATGGTACGCTCCTGATCGTGGAGCCGGCATCCAGGGAAGCAGCGCCGAATCAACCGGAGCGCAGTGGCGAGTTGCAACGCTTCCAGGCTCTGTACGAAGCGATCGCGCCCAGTCTCTACACCTGGGCCGAGATCAAGATCCGGCCGCAGATGCGCGGGCTGGTCGATCCCAGCGACGTAGTCCAGGAAGTCTGGTACCGCGCCTGGCGCGCTTACGCGGGGGCGAGCCTCGAGGCGGAATCGTTCCGGCGCTGGATCTTCCGCGTCGCGAAGAACGTGCTGCTCGAGTCGTTCCGCGCGCTGCGAGGATCGGATTCGCTCGGCGGCGGCGCGGGCGAGAGCGCGCGGATGCGCAGGCTCGCGGAGATTCCCGACGAGGCCACGGCGATCACGCGGCGCGTCGCGCGCGACGAGGGCTTGAAGCTCTTCGCGCGCTGGACGGTCGGCCTCGACGAGGACGATCGCGCGCTGGTCGTGCACCTGGGCCTGGAAGACATGGAGCGGGCCGAGCTCGCCGCCCGCCTGGGTGTGAACGAGGCGACACTCGCCAAACGCTGGGAACGCCTGATCTCGCGCATGGCGGAATCGAAAACCACGCGCGATCTGTTCGCCGCGGTGCAGTGAGCCGCGGCGGCGGTTACACTCCGCCCCCTCGATGACTCCCGAGCCCACGGGCTCGCTGCCCCGCGATCGCGACCTCGCTCCTTCGAAATATGGCCCAGCCCAATTCCAGCCCGAATCACGACTCGCCCTCGCGGGCTGCAGCCCTGCCTCCGGGGGTGCGCATCGCCGCGGTCGTGTCGTCCTACCACGAGGAGATCGGCGCGATGATGCTGGAATCGGCGCGCCGCGAGCTCGAGAGCTGCGGGCTCGCGCGCGACAACTTCTTCGAGGTCCACTCTCCCGGCGCCTTCGAGCTCCCGCTGATCGCGCGACGGCTCGCGGTGCGCGACGACATCCACGCGGTGCTCTGCTTCGGGTTGGTGCTCAAGGGCGAGACCAGCCATGACACGCACATCGCCACCTCCGTGGCCCACGGAATCCTGCTCGGAGCACTGCAGACCGACACGCCGATCCTGTTCGGCGTCTTGACCTGCGCGACGCTCGAGCAGGCCCTCGCTCGCGCGCTTCCCGCGGAGCAGGGCGGCCTGCACGACAAGGGCCGCGAGGTGGCGCGCGCCGCGACCCTCGCTCTCGAAGCCCTGAAGCTCGCCAGCGAGATCGGCGTCGCCGCGCGCGGGACGGGCTTCTTCCGCCGCGAGGCGGACGCAGAGGTGCGGCCATGAAGAGCCGCACCCGCGGGCGCGAGCTCGCTCTGCAATTCCTCTACCAGCTCGACTTGCGCGGGCCCTCGAGCGCCGGCGAGCGCGACACCTTCCTGCGCTCGGAAGAGAAGGACAAGGAAGCGCGCGGCTTCGCGGAAGCGCGCATCGACGGCGTGGTCGAGAACAAGCTCGAGCTCGACCGCGTGATCCAGGAAGTCGCGCAGAACTGGGACATCTCGCGCATGGCGGTGATCGACCGCAACGTGCTGCGCATCGCGACCTTCGAGCTGCTGCACTGCAAGGACATCCCGCCCAAGGTCGCGATCAACGAAGCGATCGAGATCGGCAAGCGCTTCTCGACCTCGAATTCGGGCGCCTTCATCAACGGCATCCTCGACAAGATCAAGAGCCGGCACGTCGACAAGGTCAAGACGCCTTCGATCGAGCCCGACGCCGTCGAGCGGGCCGGTGCGGGCGGGACCGCGGCCGACGACGAGATCTGAAGCATGGGCCTGCTCGATCGACTCAAGGCCAAGCTCTCCAAGACGCGCGAGACGCTTTCCGACGGGATCAGCGGCCTGTTCCGCGGCGGCCGCGTCATCGACGACGCGCTGCTGGCCGAGCTCGAGGAGGTGCTGTACACCTCCGACCTCGGACCGGTGGCGGGCGAAGTCAGCCGCGAGCTCGAGCGCGCGCACAAGCGCGGCGAGATCAAGGGCGAGGACGACGTGCGCGAGCGCATGCGCGAGATCCTGATCGAGCGCCTCGACGAGCGCGGCGGCGAGCTGGTGCTGCGCGAGCATCCGACGGTGATCCTGATCTGCGGCGTCAACGGCTCGGGCAAGACCACCTCGATCGCCAAGCTCGGCCACCGCATGCGCCAGCAGGGCAAGCGCGTGCTGCTCGGGGCCTGCGACACGTTCCGCGCCGCCGCGGCCGAGCAGCTGGAGATCTGGGCCACGCGCAACGGCGCGGAGTTCGTGCGCGGATCCAACAGCGCCGATCCCGCGTCGGTGGCCTACGACGCGATCGACAAGGGGCTCGCGCGCGGCGTCGACGTGATTCTGCTCGACACCGCGGGGCGATTGCACACGCAGAAAAATCTGATGGCCGAGCTCGGCAAGCTCGAGCGCGTGATCGCCAAGCGCCTGCCGGGCGCGCCCCACGAGGTCTTGCTCGTGATCGACGCCACCAACGGGCAGAACGCGATCCGCCAGGCGCGCGAGTTCACGGCCGCGGTGGCGGTCAGCGGTCTGATCGTGGCCAAGCTCGACGGCACCGCGCGCGCCGGCGCCATTTTCACGATCCAGCGCGAGCTCGGGATTCCGGTGCGCTATATCGGCACGGGCGAATCGCTCGAATTGCTCGAGCCTTTCGACCGGGAGACGTTCGTCGACGCGCTGGTCAGCGCGCAATTGGCGCGTTGAGCCGGGGGCTCGTTCCCTCGCACCGAGGAAGAACGTAGCCTCTCGCTCGTCATGTCCATGGTGAGCTGGCTCGATCCTCTGCTCGCGTTGCTGCTGCTCCTGCCGGCGGCCTGGCTCGCGACTCCGGGGACTCTTTCGGGGCAGAGCGAGCCGGAACTCGCCGCGACGGGTTGGTGGGTGCTGCTGCAGCTTGCGCCGGCGATGGTGCTCCTGGTGCGCAAGCCGCGGCCCGGTCCTCCGCTCTTGACGATGTACGGAGGCTTCGTGGCGATCAGCCTGGCGATCTCCACGCGCCTGCCGTCGGGCGACACCCTTTCCGCGTCGCGCGCACTCCTGATCGCGATCGCTTCGTGGAGCGCCTTGAGCGCGGGCGCGGCCCTCGGGGTCCGGGGACGGCGCGTGCTCAGCTACGGACTGATCGGTCTGTCGGTGGCGCTCAGCCTGTCGGCACTCGGCGGAATCTCGCCGCGTTTTCAGGGAGCGCTGCAGAACAGCGGCGCGACCAGCGAGGCGGCGCTGCTCGGGGCCCTGGCCTCGCTAGGGCTGTGGCTCTCGCCGGATCGGCCCGCGCGCATCATGGCTCTGGTCGCGACGATCGGATACGGGATCTTCGTCGCCCTCGCGCCGGTGATTGCCGGCGCGCTGTGTTTCGTGTGCGTCGCGGGTCTCGCATGCATCGTCTGCAGGAACAATCGGCGCGGGCTCACCGTCGCACTGGGAACTTTCCTGCTGGCGGTCGGTGCAACGCTGCTCCTCGCGCGTTCAGGTTTACGAGAGCCGGAGGTTGCGCCAACTTCCGCGAGCCCCGCTTCCCCCGCCGCCCCGGGCGGCGATCTCGGTGGCTTCGCAGTGCGTCTGTCGGTGGGCGCGCGGACTCTGGCGATGTTCGCCGATCATCCCTGGGTCGGAGTCGGACCGGGACAGTTCCGAGCTCAGTTCCCGCCGTATCGCGCGGAAAAAGAGCGGCTCGCTTCCAACCAGGCCGCGGGCGCGGGCCGCGAAAGCGAAGTCGAGCACGCGCACGACGATTTCCTGACCACGCTCGCCGAAGTCGGAATCTTGGGCGCCCTGTTGTGGAGCGCGATCCTGGCCTGGCTGGTGGTCCTCGCGATCGGTGCGTTGCGGCAAGCCGGAGTCGCGCGCGCTTCCCTCGCTCTGGCCGTGATCGGCGGAGTGTGCAACGCCTTCCTGCGCGCTCCTCTGACGTTCAACCCCGCGAGCGCGAGCCTGTTCTTCGCCGCCGCCGGCGCGTTGATCGCGACGGATTCAATTTCGATCGCGCACGCGCGCGCTCGCCAGATGGTCGTGGTGCTCGGCTTGGGCCTGCTCGCGATCCAGGCGCCGCGCGCTTGGAGCTTCGTGCGCTACGGCAACTCGATGCGTCTCCCCGACGGCCTCGACCTGCCGGCGGCCCTCGCGGCCTGCCCCGATGCTCCCCTCGCGCTCTCGCTCACCGCGCGCAAGCAAGCCCTCGATCCGGCCCAGACCGAAGCGGCGCGCATCAACTGGGATCGCGTCCTCGAGCTGCGCCCGTTCAACTTCGAGGCCCTGACCCAGGCCGGCGTGCTGGCCGCGAACGCGGGCGACGTCGTGGCCGCGCGCGCTTTCTGGGAGCGCGCGGTCGCGATCGCGCCGGAGCGCTCGAGCGTGATCCAGAATCTGCTGCTGCTCGAAGCGCGCGCCGGCGACGACGGTGGCTTCGAGCGGATCTCGCAGTACGCGCTCGGCACGACGCCGCGCGCCTGGGCGATCGAAGCGGGCGCGAAGGAGCTGCTCAGCGGCGACGAGCGTGCGGCGCTGCGCCTCTGGGACTTCGCCAGTGTCGACTGGACGAAAGAATCGGCCCAGCAACTCTACGATCGCTCTCAGGCGGTCGAAGGCGGAGCGACGCCGCTGAGTCGTGCCTGGCAAATGCTCGCCCATCTGCGCTGGGCTCGCGAGCACGCCTTGACCGGCGATTTCGCGGCCAGCGTGCGCAGCTACCGGCAGGCCCTGCGGCTCTCCGCCAGCGCGGCCTGCGTGCGGCTCGAGCTCGCGGCAGCCTTGTGGAGCGAGGGCAAGCAGACCGAGGCGCGCACGGAGATCGACCGCGCCCAGGCAGGACCGCAGGATTGGACCCGCGTCCACAGCTGGGCCGGCGAAGTCCTGTTGAAAGCCGGCCTCTTCGCCGTTCACTGATTCGCGACGAGCCCGAGCCACGCGACCGCGATCGCCAGGGTGATCAGCGTGATCGGCACGCCGACGCGCGCGTGGTCGCGCCAGGTGATCTTGATTCCCAGGCGCGCTGCCTGCTCGACCACGATCAGGTTCGCGATCGAACCGACGAGCAGCAGGTTGCCGGCGAGCGTGCTCGAAAGTGCGAGGATCGGTCCAGCCAGCGGATGCTTGGCCGCGGGCAGGAGCAGCATCACGGCCGGAACGTTGGACACGAGGTTGGAGAGCAGCGCCGTCGCCGCGAACAAGACGCCCGGATGCGCGAGATCGGCTCCGCGGGCCGCGCTCGCAGCCAGGGCGCGATCTCCAAGGCCCGTGATCTCGAGCGCGTGGTGCACGACGAACAGTCCGACGAACATGATCAAGAGCGACCAGTCGATCAGGCCCATGAACCGACTGGACGCGAGCTTTCTCGACAGCAGCATCACGCCGGCCGCGGTCAAGGCCACGTTCTCGCGCGGCCAGGGGCCGAACAGGAAGGCCGCGATCACGAGCAGCAACACGACCACGCCCTTGGACGTCTGCCAGACGTCGAAGCTCGACTTCTCGGCGACGAAGGGCTTGGTCTCGCGCTTGAACCGGCCGCGGTAGCGGCGCGCGATCACCCACCAGGTGACGCCCAAGCCGACGATTGCGACCGGGCCCGCGGTAGCGAGATAGGCAGAGAAGGAAAGATCCAGCTGCTGGCCGATCAGCATGTTCTGCGGATTGCCGATCAGCGTCGCCGCCGAGCCCACGTTCGAGCCCGCCGCGACGCCGAGCAGAAACGGAACCGGGTCGAAGCGGCGCGCGGTCGCGATCTCGATCACGATCGGCGCGAGGGCCAGGCAGACGATGTCGTTGACGAGGACTGCCGAGAGGACGCCCGAGGTCACGATCAGGACCAGGAGCAGTCGCTCGGGGCTCCATCCGGCGCGCGCGTAGCGGCTGGAAAGCGCGGCGTAGAAACCCGAGAGACGGAATTGCGACGAGACCACCATCAGCCCGAAAAGCAGCGCGATGGTCGGCACGTCGATCGCGCTCCACGCGGCTTCGGGGGTCATCACGCCCAGGCTGACCAGCGCGATCGCGCCGAGCAGCGCGATACCGCTGCGATCGAGGGCAAGACCCGGCAAGGCTCCGGCGATCAGGCCGAGGTAGACCAGGCAGAAAATGACCAGCACGATCGTGGTCACGGCCGCGGAGCTCCTCGAAGCGTGACGAGCCAGGCTCCGGCGCAGGTCGCGAAGCAGCCCAGGGCCGCGAGCCACAAGCCGAGCGTCCACGAGGCCGGCGCGTAGCGGAAAAGCAGCTTGTGGCTGCCTTTCTCCAGCGCGACGGCGCGGAAAATCGAATCAGCGCGCAGCAGAGGTTTTTCCACTCCGTCGACGAGCACCTGCCAGCCCGGGAAGTGCTGCTCGGTCAGCAGGCACAGGCCGTCGCCGTCCAGCGTGACTTCCAATTCGATTTCGTCATTGCGCCAGGCGATCTCGCGCACCTCGGAGCGCTGGAAGGCATGGCTCGTCTCGAACACGGCGCCGTCCTCCAGGAAAACGCTGTTCAGCGGATCGAAGTGAACGAGATCCGCGAGAGCCGTTTCGCGCGACACGCTGTTCGAGACGCAGAAGGCGCGCGGCAGCGGGCTCTTCGCGCGGTAGATCCAGCACTCGGCGCGCTGCGGCGCGTCCGGCTCGGGGCTCGCGATCAGCTCGAAGTCAGGAGCTTCGATCGGCGCCGAGAGGGCCAGGGCGCCGACGCCGAGCAGCCGAAACGCCGCGGAGCCGAACTCCGCGTTGCGCGCCGAGAATCCGAGCAGGGCCTGCACGCCGGGCCGCAGCACCGCGCTGCGGTATCCGTCGAAGGACGCGGGGTCGAGTCCGTCGTAGCCGTCGAGCGCGCGCAGCCCGCGCACCATGCCGGTGTTCGCGGGCAGGACGCCGGGCTCGGCGAAATAGCGCCGTGTGCGCAGCTCGCGCGCGAGGATCTCCTCCGTCGCGGTCGATGGAAACACGCGCTCGCGCGAGATCGCGGGATGGATTCCCTCGAGGAACAGGAGGCCCTGCAGCGCGGCGAAAACGATCAGGCACCAGCTCGCGACGCCCGGGGAAAGTCCGAGCACGAACAGCGCGGCGAGACTCCAGAACACGATCGTCTGCAGCGTCGGAACCAGCGGCCGCTGCAGCGTCGAAGTCGAAGCGATGCGCGTGCCCAGCAGGCCGCCGTGCTCGTCCTGCAAGCGCAGCGTGAAGCGCCAGTGCCCCTCGGGAAGGTGCTGCAGCCACAGGCAGGACGAGCGAAAGAAGGTCGCGCCCGCCGGCGCCTCGACCTCGCTCTTCGAAGTGGCGCGCGAGAGCTCGACCGGCACGACCTGCGCCGGCGGACCGTCGGCGGAAGCGGGCACGGATTCCACGAGCAGGTCCGCACCGAAGACCGCGAGGCCCGGATCGATCCAGCCGGAGAGCTGGGCCGTGCCTTGGATGTCGCGCGCGGGCCGCTGTGTGAACTCGACCACGCCGTCGTTGGGGTCGCGGGTGCGCGAACCATCCTCGAGCCCTTCGAGACTCGTGTGCCGCAAGGCGAGCAGCGCAAGCACCGCGAAACAAGTCACCGCGGCGATGCGCGCGCTCCTCGGCGCGCGCTCGAGCGCGTCCGCGGCGAGCAGCGACAGGCACAGGGCACTGACCAGGGCGAAGCGAACCGTGGCCGCGAGGCCGATCAGCGGCAGATGGGCGTAGACCTCGCGCACACCGGGCGCGCACAGCGCGAGCAGCAGCGCGAGGATGCCGAGCGCCATGCACGTCGCGCGCCTGCGCATTCCGCGATCGTCCGCGCGAGAAGGCCGCAGCACACTCGCCAATGCGAGCACCGCGATCGGCGCGGCGATCCACGCGCTGGCCTGCTCGAGAAACTGACCGCTGCCGCGGTACGTGCCGCCGCTGCCCAGCGCGTCCGGCCACAGGAAAAGTCGAGCGCTGGCGAGTCCGCTGCGAGACAGCAGGAGTCCCGCGCAGACCGCGAGCAGCAGTCCCAGACCGATCGAAGCCGCGATTCCCGGCGGCCTTTCGCGCGCCGCGGTCAGCTCGCGCCAGCGCCAGACGATTCCCACGCCGAGCACGCAAGCTCCGAGGGCCAGCCAATCCGGCTCGCCGGCTCGAGGCAGAGCACGCCGGGCAATCAGCGCGCCAGAATTTTCGAGGTACTCGAGAAAGGGGACCAGGCATGGCGCTGCGAGCAACGTCCCGAGCGCGAGGGCCGAAAGGCCGAGCAGCGCGACGTGCCGCTCGCTGCGCCAGGAGCCCAAGGACCACAAACCCGCGGCGAGTCCGAGGTTGAAAGCCGTTTCCGGATGACCGCCGTAGATCGCCAGGGCGAACAGCGCTGCGGCAGCAACGAAGGAACGCGCCGGCTTCGGACCTCGCAGGCCTTCGATCGCGAAGAGGACCCAGGGCAGGAAGGGCGCGACGTGGCCGAGGCTGTGGTTGGCCCACAGGGCGATGAATCCAGCGCTCGAGAAGCCGATCGCCGCGAGACTCGACGCCTGGACGCCCAGTCCGAGCCGGCGCGCCAGCGCGAAGGCTCCGACCGCCGACAGAGCGAGGCGCAGCCACACCAGCCAGGCAAAGCTCGCGTCGAAGGCTTCGACGCCGAACAGCCGGCCGACCACGACCTGCGCGAGGATCTGCGGATCGAGCAGCCCAAGCTGCGGATTTCCGATCGCGGGAGCCCCGGCGTAGATCAGCGGATTCCACAGCGGCGGCCCGTTGCTCCCCCATTCGCGCAGGGCGAATCGGTAGGCCGGGTAGAAGACCATGCCCTGGTCGGCGAGGTCGGGATTGCTCACGGCATCGCTGCCGCCGGGCGCGGCGCTCCACGGAAGTTGCGCGCAGGCGGTGTCGACGCCGAGCAGGATCCGACTCGGATGGAAGAGCCCGTCGCGCAGCGGCCAGGCGAAGGCCGCGAGCGCGACCAGCAGCGCAAGCGCGAGCTCGCGCCAGGAGGGAGGGGAAGGCGCGGACGTGGAACTCAAGCCTGTCCAGCAGAGACAAGTGCGAGGCGCGCTGCAAGCCGGGACAGAAAAGGCGCGGGCGCGGCCGATAGACTCCCCGCGTGCCGTCCCCTCGCCTGTCGGTCGTCGTTCCCGCATTCGACGAAGCGGCTGTCCTGGAGCGCAACCTGGGGATCCTGCGCGAGCACCTCGCGACGCTCGGGGAAGGCTTCGAGATCCTGTGCATCGACGACGGCTCGCGCGACGCTACCCCGGACATCCTGGCTCGCGCCGAGCCTCCGATCCGCGGGCTGCGCCTGGCCTCGAACCGCGGCAAGGGCGCCGCAGTGCGCGCGGGAGCCCTCGAAGCGCGCGGCGATCGCGTCGTGTTCCTCGACGCGGACCTCTCGACCGATCTCCGCGATCTGCGGCTCCTGCTCGAAGCCCTCGACGCGGGCGCCGACGTCGCTCTGGGCAGCCGGCGTGTCGGCGGCGCGGCGATCGAGCGCCGACAGCCGGCATTGCGAGAATTCTCCGGGAGAGTCTTCTCGCGGCTTGCCCGCGTCCTGATCGCGCCGGAAGTCCTCGACTTCACCTGCGGCTTCAAGGGTTTTCGCCGCGAAGCCTGCCAGGCGATATTTTCCCGCGCTCGCGTCGAGCGCTGGGCCTTCGACGCCGAGCTGATCGCGATCGCGCGCGCGCGCCGATTGACCATCGTCCAAGTTCCCGTGCGCTGGAAGCACTCCGGCAGCAGCAAGGTGCGCGTGGTCGGCGCGGCGCTCGGGTCGCTCGCGTCCCTGGCCGCGATCGTCTCCCGCCAGACCCTGCGGACCTACCGGCGATGAAGCGCGCGGCCTTTGACGAGATGCGCGCGCTCGAGGATGGCCACTGGTGGTTCCGTGCCCGCCGCGACGCGATCGCGGCCCATGTCGATCGCGCCCTCGCCCGTCCTCAACCTGGGGCGGTGCTCGACGTCGGTTGCGGAACGGGAGCAAATCTGGTCTGGCTCTCCCGCCGCGCGCCGTCCGCGCGTCTGGTCGGAGTGGAATTCGACGCCCACGCTCTGGAGCTCGCCCGGGGACGCCAACTTGGAGTCCCCCTGGTCCAAGCCGACGCAACCCACCTGCCCTTTCCCCCCGCCTCCGCGTCCTGCGTGGTCTGCTGCGACGTGCTCGAGCACATCGAGGACGATGCGGCAGCCTGCCGCGAGCTGGCCCGCGTCTTGATCCCCGGCGGCATCCTCGTCGCCACGGTTCCTGCCTGTCCTTCCTTATGGTCACTGCACGACCAGGCCGCCTCCCACCGCCGCCGCTACTCCGGCGGCGAGCTCGAGCAGCGCCTGCGCGAGGCAGGATTCGCGATCGAGGCGAGCCACGGCTTCAACCTCGCCTCGTGGCCCCTGGTCTGGGCGATCCGTCGCTGGCGCTGGCATTCGAGCTCGGCTGCCGAGCGCGCCGCGCCGACCTCGGACTTCCGCACGCTGCCGGCGCCGCTCAACGCTTGCCTGGTCGGATGGCTGGCTTTCGAGAGCGCGCTCCTGCGGACCACCGGAATCCGCGCGGGTGTCTCGCTCGTCATCCGCGCGCGGCGCGCGTGATTGTGGGTAGCGGGTCTGTAAGACCTCGCGCTCCTACAAACATCGAACGCGCCCTGGCGGCAACAGTGGTCATCTAGCCGCGTACGCGCTGCTCCCTCTCCCCTGGCCGCCTGCGTGATCGCTATCCTGGGATCCCGCGACGCCAACGGGGAATCCTCGGCCCAGCCCGCGAGCACTTCGCTCGCGTGCGCGATCCAGCGAGCCCCCAATGTCTCAAGCTTCACCCGCGTCGCGTTCGAGAGCGAAAACGATGACCCACAGTATCTTGATCATCGAGGACGAGCAGGACCTCGCCCTCGGCGTGCGCGACGCCCTCACGAACGCGGGATTCCAGGCCGAGATCGCCAACGACGGCCCAGCCGGACTGGCGCGGCTGCGCAGCAGTCCCTTCGACCTGGTCGTGCTCGATCTGATGCTGCCCGGGATGAACGGCCTGGAGCTCCTCCGCACCCTGCGCCGCGAGCGCCAGGACGTGCGCGTCCTGATCCTGACCGCGATGGCCGAGGAAGACGACCTGATCGCGGGTTTCCAGGCCGGCGCCGACGACTACATGTCCAAGCCCTTCTCGCCGCGCGAGCTGGTCGCGCGGGTCGAGGCTCAATTCCGCCGCCGCGACACCGCCGTGCCCGCGCGCGCCCGTCTGGATCTTCCCGGCGGCATCTCGGTCGACCTCGCGCGCCTGGAGGTCTACCGCAAGGGCCAGGTGATCCCGATGACCCCGCGCGAGGGCGACATCCTCGAGTACCTGATGCGCCACCGCGAAAAAGTCGTGACCCGCGACGACCTCCTGGTCGACGTGTGGCACTACAAGAGCCCGAACGTCGAGACGCGCACGGTCGACATCCACATCGTCGGGTTGCGCCGCAAGATCGAGGTCGACCCCGCCAAGCCGCAGTTCATCCAGACGGTGCGTGGCAAGGGCTACCGTTGGTTCAGCTGAGGACACAACGCACTGCCCTGGTCCTGTACGGGGTATTGCTCGTCCTGCCGACCCTGGTGCTCGGCGGATTGCAGTGGCATCAGCTCGAGAGCGAGCACGCAGCCGACAGCGATGCTGTCCCTGACCAAGCCATCGCCGCCGCTGGGCGTTTTCGCAACGAGATCGCCAACCGGCTCGATCGATTGATCGACAACGAAGGCAGCCGGGCCTTCAGCGACTACGGCGACTTGACGATCGCCTCCGATCGCGGATTCGCCGAGCCCACGCCGGTCACCGCGCCGCTGATGCTCGTCGAGCGACCTCCGTCCATCCAGGCCTGGTTCGCCTTCGATCTGGGCCGGGAGGCGCCGATCGATGTGTGGGGCGGCCGGCGCAGCGATCCCGCGGAGCTGGACCACGAGTTCCAACCGGCGATCCGCCAGCTGCTCGCCCGCTACCTGCGCGAGAGCAATCTGTCGCGGCTGATGTGGCGCTGGGACGAGCCGAAGATGTTCGACGTCTCGATGCTGCAGGTCGCGTTCAATCGGCTGCACAAGCGCGAGCTCGACTGCCTGCAATACCAGTCCGCCGCGCTGGCCCAGCAGAAGGTCACGCTGCAGGTCACGCCCTTCCACCTGCAGTTCTTCCTCGATCAGACCGGCGCCCCGCGGCTGTTCGCCACGCGGCGCGTGCGGATGGGGCAGACTCCCGAGATCGGAAGTTACGGCGACTGCTTCTCGCAGCTCTCGACTGGCATGTCGCTGGTCCAGGGCTTCCTGATCGACCCGAACTGGTTCTTCCGGATCCTGCCCGCGGACGTGGCGAAGACGGCGCTCGAGAGCTCGCTGCGCTTCGTCGCCTGGAACGGCGCGCCTTGCTGCGGCGGCACCAACGAGTACCACGAGGAGCTGCACCTGCTGAAAGACCTCGCGATCGAGACCGCCGAGGACTCCGAACAGCTCTTCGCTCCGATGCGGATCGCGGTCGACACCGCGGAGCTCGAGGCGAAGTTCGCGGACAAGCGTCTGCGCTTCTTCGGGCTGGTCGCGATGCTCGCCGTGTCGCTGGGAACCGGGATGTGGCTGCTCCTACGCAGCGTGCGCAAGGACCTGGACCAGGCTGCGCGCACGGAAAACTTCGTCGCCGCGGTCACCCACGAGCTGCGCACCCCGCTGACCTCGATCAAGATGTACGGCGAGATGCTGCTCGACGGCGAGGCGGAGGATCCTCAGAAGCAGCGCGAGTACTACAAGCGCATCGTGCGCGCGACCGAGCGCCTGGGGACCCTGGTCGAGCGCGTGCTCGAGAAGTCGCGCCTGTCCGCGGGCGGCGCGCGACCCGAGCCCGGCGACTTGAACGAGCTGATCTCAGGCCTCGAGCGCCAGCTCGCGCAGTACGGCCCCGAGGGCGATCTGCGCTTCGAGCTCGATCCCGCGATCCCCGACGTGCTCCTGACCCAGGAAGCGGTGACCTCGATCGTATCGAACCTGGTCGAGAACGCCCGCAAGTACGCTCCCGTCGACACGACCAAGCCCGGCGCCGAGCCGATCCTCGTGCGCACCCTGCTGCGCGAAGGCGAAGTCACGCTCGAGGTGCTGGACCGCGGCCCCGGCGTGCCCGTGGGCGAGCGCGAGAAGATCTTCGAAGCCTTCTACCGCGTCGGCACGGAAGCCACGCGTACGGCGCGCGGCGCTGGACTCGGACTGCACCTGGTGGTGCTCCAGGCTCGATCGATCGGCGGGGACGCGGGCTACCGGCCGCGCGACGGCGGCGGATCCATCTTCTGGGTCCAGTTCTCGCCGGCGGTTCAGGCCTGATCGCGTACGGAGTCAGGTGAATTCGTCCGGAGTCGGGCGGCTGGCATCGCCGGCGCGCCGCGCCGGCGATGCCAGCCGCCCGACTCCGG